>JAJTDP010000004.1 GCA_021300455.1 Sediminibacterium sp.
TATACATTCCAAACGTACATAGCCGATGCCATGACCATGATTAATAAAAAGCCAAATTTTTGAATCGTACCGCGAATGCTCATTACGCCAAAAGATTGCGCAGTACTATGCAAACTCTTATCAAATATTTTTTCAGTAAGTGTTGGATTTCCAGATTTAAAGAGCGCCATAGTTTTATGTGTTTTTCGAGTATAAAATTACTAAATACTTTGAATGATTGTCTAAAAAAAAGGTTAATTCAAGGCATTTTAAGCCCTGGATATGGGGTGATCTTATCTAAGCACTAGTCATTTAACTTTTTTACAAACCTCCATTTTTGCTATTAAACCGATACTACCATTATATAAGAGGGCAGAAAGGGTAGTAAAAATTGGCTTAATAGCTAAAAATGGGTCCAATAAGCATAATATCAAAGCTTTGTGGTCGCAAAGTTAGACAAGAAAACTATAAAAAAACTATAAAAAGTTAAGGTTTTAGGCCCTCGGATTTGTACCTTTGTGCTCCAATTAAATCGAATATGCAAAAAGAAGTTGTTTTACAGGATGTAGTTATAAAATTTGCGGGTGATAGTGGTGACGGTATGCAATTAACAGGTCAGCAATTTACCAATAACACTGCGTTATTAGGTATTGATTTAGCTACTTTCCCCGATTTCCCTGCGGAAATCAGAGCCCCATTAGGAACGCTACCAGGCGTGAGTGGATTCCAAATTCATTTTAGTTCTAATAGAGTTTATACACCAGGTGATATTTGTGATGTATTAGTGGCGATGAATGCAGCTGCTTTAAAAGTGAATTTAAAAGGACTAAAAAAAGGCGGAAAAATTATTGCGAACATTGAAGGATTTGATACAAAGAATTTACGCTTAGCTGCTTACCCTGATGGTGTGAATCCATTAGAAGATGGTAGTTTAGATGGATATGATTTAACAAAAGTAGACGTAACTAAATTAACACGTGAAGCCCTAAAAGCCTATACAGACTTAGGTAATAAAGAAAGAGACCGTGCAAAGAACATGTTTGTACTAGGTATGATTTATTGGTTATACAACAGAGATTTAGATACTACTATTGAATATTTAAAAGATAAATTCAAAAAGAAAGAATCTATTTTAAATAGTAATATTGATGTATTAAAAGCAGGTTACTTCTATGGTGAAACAGCCGAACTTTTTTCTTCTAGATATAAAGTAGAAAAAGCAAAAATGGACCCAGGTATTTATAGAAGTATCATGGGTAACCAAGCTTTATCGATGGGTTTAATTGCCGCTGCTCAAAAAAGTGGTTTACAATTATTCTTAGGAAGTTATCCTATTACACCTGCTACAGATATCTTACATGAATTAAGTAAGTACAAAAACTTTAATGTAAAAACTTTCCAAGCAGAAGATGAAATTGCTGGAATTAGTGCAGCCATTGGTGCAAGCTATGGTGGATCTATTGGTTTAACCACTACTTCAGGACCAGGTATGGCCTTGAAGACAGAAGCCATGGGACTTGCTATGATGTTAGAAATTCCTTTAGTGATTGTGAATATTCAAAGAGGAGGGCCTTCAACAGGTTTACCTACTAAAACAGAGCAAAGCGATTTAATGCAAGCCTATTATGGAAGAAATGGCGAAGCGCCTATTCCTATTATTGCTACTTCAACGCCAAGCGATTGTTTTGATTTAGCATTTGAAGCAGTGCGCATTGCACTTCAGCATATGACTCCGGTTATTTTATTAAGTGATGGATATATTGCCAATGGTGCTGAACCTTGGAAATTCCCTTCTGCTGCCGACTTACCTACTATTGAAGTGAAATTTAAAAAAGCATTAGACGAAGGCGAAGAAAAATTCCTTCCTTATAAGCGTAATGAAAAAGGTGCAAGACCTTGGGCTATACCAGGCACTCCAGGTTTAGAACATAGAATTGGTGGATTAGAAAAACAAGCAGAAACAGGAAACGTTAGCTATGATTCTGAGAACCACGAATTCATGGTAAAATCAAGAGAAGCTAAAGTAGAAAAAATTGCAGACTATATTCCTTTACAAACTATTGACACTGGTGCTGAGAAAGGAAAAGTACTAATACTTGGATGGGGTTCAACTTATGGAACAATTAAGAGTGCCGCACTTCATTTGCAAAGTCAAGGCAAGCAAGTGAGCCATGCACATATTAAGTATATGCGTCCTTTCCCTAAAAACTTAGGTGATATTTTAAAGAATTTTGAAACAGTGGTTATTCCAGAAATTAACAACGGACAATTAATTAAAATTATTCGCGATAAATATTTTGTTGACGCTAAGGGTTATAATAAAATCATGGGCGTTCCTATTACTAAACAAGAATTAGTAACAGCAGTAGAACAATATTTGTAATGTATTAATAGCTGGATAAAATATTCAGCCTGAACTTATCTTAACTTATAAAAAAGCGTCTCTAACCTAAGAGGCGCTTTTTTTTGCGCCTTCCTTACAAAAAGAAACTAAACCACAGGTATCGCATTTAGGGCTTCTTGCCAAACAAGTATACCTGCCATGCAGTATTAACCAATGATGTGCTGTATGCACAAGTGCTGTAGGAATATGTTTTATTAATGCCTTCTCTACTGCCAAGGGTGTGGTGGCCGTCATGGGTACCAAACCCAATCTCCTGCTGACTCTAAATACATGGGTATCTACCGCCATATTGGGCTGCTTGTCCACCACAGAGGTAATTACATTGGCTGTCTTGCGTCCCACACCCGGAAGTGTAATTAACTGCTCCACTGTCAAAGGTACTTCTGCATTAAAATTGTCTACCAATAATTGACTCATGCCAATTAAATGCTTTGCCTTATTATTAGGATAAGAGATACTTTTAATAAGTGTAAAGATTTGCTCAAAGCTAGCCTTGGACATTTTTTGTGGGGTAGGAAATTCTTTAAAAATAGCAGGCGTGGTTAAGTTGACACGTTTGTCGGTGCACTGTGCAGATAAAATAACAGCTACTAATAATTGAAAGGGATTATCATACAATAACTCCGTTTCAGCAATAGGCACTTGCTCTTGAAAATAAGCAAGCACTAATTCATAGCGTTCTTTCTTTGTCATTATTTGGTGCTGGTAGGGAGTGTATCTTCAAACAAATACAGTTCCTCTCCTTCTCTACGTAGTAAATATCTTTCACGAGCATATTTTTCAATAGCCGCTTTATTATTTTGAATATTATTCAATTGCTTTTGCGTGTACTCTATTTCTTTTTGATAATATTTTTTAGCGTCTTCTACTTTTTTAAGTTCTGCTGCTCTTTCTCTTTGTTGAAAAAAATCTCTTTGGTCAAAAAACAACATCCATACCACAAATCCAATACTTACAACAAAGTAACGATTGGCAACATAGGGCATTATTTTTTTGATGAATTGCATATGAAAGACTTGGCGTAAAATTAAGATAGTTCTCATGATATGACAAAAAAAAGAGGAGCCCCTAGGAGCTCCTCTTTGTATTGTAAGAGTGGATATCTTTATTTATTACCAAATTTCAACTTGCCCTTAGTGGGGAAAATACCTGTTTCACCCAATTGCTCTTCGATACGAATTAATTGGTTGTATTTGGCCATACGATCGCTACGAGAAGCAGAACCAGTCTTAATTTGACCGCAATTTAAAGCCACGGCTAAATCGGCAATAGTGGTATCTTCTGTTTCACCACTTCTATGTGACATAATGGTATTGTAGCCATTGTGTTGTGCTAAACTTACTGCATTGATGGTTTCAGTTAAAGTACCAATTTGGTTCACTTTTACAAGTAAGCCATTGGCAATTTTCTTATCAATACCTGTTTGAATTCTTGTTACATTGGTTACAAATAAATCATCGCCTACTAATTGACATTTGTCACCCAATGTTTCAGTTAAATTTTTCCAACCTGCCCAATCGTCTTCAGCCATACCATCTTCAATAGAAACGATAGGATATTTTTTCACCCAGCTTTGCCAATACTTTACTAATTGGTCGCTGCTCATTTCTTTACCAGAACTCTTATGGAAAACATATTTTTTCTTCTTCGCATTCCAAAGCTCACTATTCGCAGCATCCATGGCAATGGCAATTTGAGTGCCAGTTTTATATCCAGCTGCTTGAATTGACTCAAGTACTGTTTCAATCGCTTCTTCATTGCTTTGAATATTTGGAGCAAATCCGCCTTCGTCACCCACATTGGTGCTATATCCTTTTTTCTTTAAAGTACTTTTTAATTGATGGAAAATTTCTACACCCCAACGAAGTCCTTCGCTAAAGCTAGGTGCACCTACTGGCATAATCATAAACTCTTGGAAGTCAATTTTGTTATCGGCATGTGCTCCTCCATTTAAAATATTCATCATGGGCATCGGAACTGTTCTTGCATTGGTACCACCAATGTATCTGTATAAAGGAAGGTTCGCTTCTTCTGCAGCTGCTTTGGCTACCGCCATACTTACCGCAAGTATTGCATTCGCTCCTAATTTACTTTTATTCGCTGTGCCGTCTAAATCAATCATAATTTGATCAATCTCTGCTTGGGCAGTAATGTCAAAACCAGTAATAGATTTTGCGATTAAATCGTTGACATTTTTTACAGCCTTTAATACACCCTTGCCTAGATATTTTTTCTTGTCGTTATCTCTTAACTCTGCTGCTTCGTGAATACCTGTACTTGCGCCACTTGGCACTGCCGCACGGCCCAGTGCACCTTCATCCGTTAATACATCTACTTCTACAGTAGGATTTCCACGACTGTCTAAAATTTGTCTTGCACGTACTTCAATAATGTAACTCATATAAATTATTTAATTTTTACTATCAATGTTTTGATTCAAAAAGGAGACTGCAATTTACACCCTTTTTTTTAATGGGTAAGTATTTTGAATATTTCTTCTAAACTGCCGCCATGTTTATCTAATAACTGACGGGTAGGCTCGTCTGCGACTAGTTTTCCTTGGTGTAATACTAACACTCGATCACAAATGGCCGTAACCTCTTGTAAAATATGTGTTGAAAATAAAATCATGCTGTCCTTACTTAGCGATTGAATCAAGGCCCTAATTTCAATTAATTGATTCGGATCTAAACCCGCCGTGGGTTCATCTAATAAAATAAGTGTTGGCTGATGTATAATAGCAGCTGCAATACCTAATCTTTGTTTATATCCTTTTGACAAGGCTGCAATTTTTTTATTTTGCATTTGTCCTAGCCCTGTTTTTTCTATCACAGATTGAATCGCTTCAGCCGCATTTGTGATTGAATGTACAGCTGTTAAAAACTGTAGGTATTCTTTCACATATAAGTCTTGATATAATGCATTTGATTCAGGCAAATAACCAATTTGTTTTTTTACAGTACTTGCGTTTTGATGGATGCGCTCACCATTTAAAACAATTGAACCCTTGTCGGCTTCTAAAAAACCAGCAAGCATTTTTAAAGTTGTAGATTTTCCAGCGCCATTGGGCCCTAAAAAACCTACAATTTCTCCAGGTTTTAATTCAAAGGAAGCTTCATTTACCGCCAATTGATGGCCGTAATTTTTACAAAGGGTATTTACTACTAATGACATAGTTCAAAACTACTTATATAAAATGATTTTACCATTAGTCTATTTCAGAAGATGCCGCAGGCAAATGATCGTATTCTCCTTTACTAGCGTAGCTACCGAATATAAAAAACCCTACACAAATTGGTGTAAAAATTAATAATATAATAACCCACTGCAAAATAACATTCGATTGCAATGTAGCAGGGGCTTTTGAAATTTTATCGTATGCTTCATACACTAAAAAAAGAATAATACAGGGCGCTATCAGCATCCAAACATATCCTAATAATTTTTTTATCGTATTCATATAATTATGTTTATTGTAATGAAAGACAGAATGCCTTAGTCCATTACATTTTTATCTATTTTATTCGTTAAATAAAGAAGGCCAATAATAAAACATACAGAAGCCACTCCAATTGGATACCATAAACCTGCTAAAGAATCGCCAGCAGGATTGGAAGAAGTTTTGGTAAACTCTACAATTAAAGTGCCTAAAAAAGGAACCAAGCCCCCAAAGACGCCATTACCTATATGATAAGGAAGTGACATAGATGTATATCTTATTTTAGTGGGGAACATTTCAACTAAGAAAGCAGCAATAGGACCATACACCATCGTCACATAAACAATTTGAATAAAGACCAACCAAATCATATCCCAATAAGCCTCATTTCCCATCGTTTTCTCCACTACTAAATGAGCATTAGGCGAACTATACCGAATCATATCAGGATTAATTAAAGTAATTGGCCTTGCTTCATCTCTTGGCGCTTTCAAAATAATGGTATCTGTTCTATAATATTTAAAAACAGATCCATCAAAATAAGTAGTATCTGTTTGCTGCTTCAAATATATTTTCGTTTTATCCTTTGCATCATAAATTGGATAACTTGTCATAGTACTAGTAAGTCTTGTATCTACTATTTTAGTTCTATTCGCAGCAGAAGTAATATTTATAAATTCTTTGTAAATAGGTCTATAAGTAAGCACTGCGGCTAACATACCAATTAACATAATCCATTTTCTGCCTACTTTATCACTTAACCAACCAAATAAAACAAAACAGGGGGTAGCCATTAAAATCGCCACCAACATGATATTTCTAGATTGTATAAAATCAATTTTACAGACTGTTTCAATAAAGCTTTGCGCATAAAATTGTCCTGTATACCAAACAACCCCTTGTCCCATTACGGCTCCAAACAATGCCAATAAAACCATTTTAAAATTGGCCTTCTTCCCAAAACTTTCTTTCAAAGGATTGGTTGAAGTTTTTCCTTCTGATTTTAATTTGGTAAACATGGGTGATTCACTCATGCGCATTCTAATTAATACAGAAACGCCTACTAATAAAATGGATATCCAAAAAGGATATCTCCATCCACCCCACTCTGCACTAAAATTCTCCACCCCTTGATTCGTTCTTATCAATATAATAATACCTAATGCTAAAAATAAACCCAGCGTAGCCGTAGTTTGAATCCAACTTGTCCAAAAACCTCTTTGACCTGCAGGCGCATGTTCTGCCACATAGGTAGCTGCTCCACCATATTCACCTCCCAAGGCCAAACCTTGTAATAAACGTAGTATTAATACCAAGATAGGCGCTGCCCATCCAATAGTAGCGAAACCTGGCACAAGTCCAATGGCAAAAGTGGAACCACCCATTATGATTAATGTCAGTAAAAATGTATGCTTCCTTCCAATTAAATCCCCTAGTCTTCCAAAGACCAAGGCGCCAAAAGGTCTTACAATAAAGCCTGCTGCAAAGATGGCCAAAGTGCTTAATAGTGCTGCTGTACCTGCATCTGCAGGAAAGAACTGCTTTGAAATGATGGTAGCTAACATTCCAAAAATGTAAAAATCATACCACTCAATTAAGGTGCCCACCGAAGAAGCGCCTATGACAAAAGCGATATTATTTTGTTTTATTTCTTGACTCATATTTTTATTTGTTGGCCTGTGCGTATTCAAGTTAAATATTTAAACTGAAAAATGTAAATTTGGTAATCATTATTTATTCAATCTGTGCACATGAGTTACCCTTATCAAATTAAAACCTTAGAAGCTTACCACGAAGCTTATAAAAATAGTATCGACCATCCAGAAAAATTTTGGGGAGACATTGCAGAAAATTTTACTTGGCGTAAAAAATGGGATAAGGTATTGGAATGGAATTTTACGGAACCTAAAGTAGAATGGTTCAAGGGTGGAAAATTAAATATTACAGAAAATTGCATCGATAGGCATTTAGCAAAAAGTGGAGATAAGCCTGCCATTATTTGGGAGCCCAATGATCCTAAAGAAAATCACCGCATTATTACTTATAAACAATTGCATTTAAATGTTTCTCAGTTTGCGCAAGTGCTTATTAATAATGGTGTGCAAAAAGGAGATCGTGTTTGTATTTATATGGGTATGATTCCTGAGCTTGCCATTGCCGTATTAGCCTGTGCAAGAATTGGCGCTATACATAGTGTTATATTCGGAGGCTTCTCTGCGCAAAGCATTGCAGACCGATTAGACGATGCAAAAGCTACTTATATTATTACTTGCGATGGAGCCTACCGAGGCGCCAAAGACATTCCATTAAAATCTATTATTGACGATGCACTAGTTGGCAATAACACTATCAAAAATGTAATTGTTTGCACAAGAACTAGAACTGCGGTGTCCATGTTAAAAGGCCGTGATCTTTGGTGGGAAGATGAAATTAAAAAAGTAGAAGCACAAGGTATCACATCGCTGGATGCAGTAGAGATGGATGCAGAAGATCCTTTATTTATTTTATATACTTCAGGTTCTACAGGTAAACCCAAGGGCGTGGTGCATAGTACTGCTGGTTATATGGTGTATACCAATTATACTTTTGTAAATGTTTTTCAATATCAACCCAATGATTTATTTTTCTGTACCGCCGATATTGGTTGGATTACAGGACATAGTTATATAGTGTATGCGCCTTTAAATGCAGGTGGTACTTCATTAATGTTTGAAGGCATTCCTACCTTTCCCGATGCTGGAAGGTTTTGGGATATCATTGATAAATTCAAAGTGAATATTTTATATACCGCACCTACTGCCATTAGATCATTGATGAGTTTTGGATTAGGTCCAGTAGAAGGACATGATTTAAGTAGTTTAAAAGTATTAGGCACGGTAGGAGAACCTATTAATGAAGAAGCATGGCATTGGTACGATGAAAATATTGGTAAGAAAAAATGTCCCATTGTAGATACTTGGTGGCAAACAGAAACAGGTGGAATAATGATATCTAATATGGCGGGTATTACGCCCGGCAAACCAGGTTGGGCCACTTATCCAATGCCTGGCGTGCAAACTATTTTAGTAGATGATAAAGGAGCAGAAATAAATACCATGGAAGATGGATTGTACCGTGGAAATTTATGTATCACTCAACCTTGGCCTGCCACCATTCGAACTACTTATGGCGACCACGAAAGATGCAGAACCAATTATTTCGCCACCTATCCTAATTTATATTTTACAGGAGATGGTGCTTTAAAAAATGAACTAGGTCAAATTAGAATTACAGGCCGTGTAGATGATGTCTTAAATGTAAGTGGACATAGAATTGGAACCGCTGAAGTAGAAAATGCTATTAATATGCACACAGGTGTAGTAGAAAGCGCAGTGGTAGGTTATCCGCACGATGTAAAAGGACAAGGTATTTACGCTTATGTCATTTATACCGGATCACATAGTCAAGATTCACATGGCTCTACAGATATGATTCGAAAAGATATTTTACAAACAGTCACTAGAATTATTGGGCCTATTGCCAAACCAGATAAAATACAATTTGTATCGGGACTTCCTAAAACACGTTCTGGAAAAATTATGCGACGAATACTTCGCAAAGTTGCAGAGGGTGAATTGAAAAGTTTAGGAGATACTTCAACACTGCTTGATCCGGCTGTTGTGGAAGAGATTGTAAAGGGCGTATTGTAATTAACTATTGCCTTTACTATTTAATGGTTTGAAAAAATCTATTGCTCTTCGATGTGAATGACGCTAAAAACATTTTTATTCATCTAAAAATTGCGAACTCGCTTCGCTCAAACACACAATTTTTTACGATGTATAAAAATATTTTCTTAACGCTATTCACATAAATTCGCAAGTAGATTATTTTTCAAACGCATTAAATAATGACGTTTCATTAATTAATTGAAGTGCAAATAAAGTAAAATATAAATACAATCCAGAGCTCACTTTTGAGCAAGAAGACGTGGACGAGCGTCTGATGAATCAGGGGCTAAGGATTAATACTCTATTTATAAAGTAAATAAATAAAATACAATCCTGAGTGTACTTTTGAGCAGAGCGAGAGGGAACGAAGGATTGCTATTTTATTCTTACTTTATAAATCCCTACTGGCTCATTAAGTTTTTCAACTTATTCGAAATCAAAAACAAAATGATGGAAGCAATCCCTGCCATGAATACGAAGAACATAAAGAACTCGTGCAAGTTGCTAATTTGATAACCTACAAAAGAAGTAACTTTTCCATTTTCAGGATACAGGGCGCTAAATACACCTGCTAATTTATTGGCAAAGGCATTGGCTGTAAACCATACTGCCATTAATAAAGAGGCAAATTTTATGGGGGCTAATTTATTGAAAATAGCAAGACCTATAGGTGATAAACAAAGTTCACCAAATGTATGCATCATATACATTCCTATTAACCAAATCATACTCACTTTAACACCCGTCCCCACTCCATTCACACCAGTGGCTATCCACAAATAACCAAGCGCTAATAGCATTAAACCCATGGCCATTTTAAAAGGAGAAGAGGGTTCTCTTTTTGCTCTACCTAATTTAATCCATACCCATGCCACTAAGGGTGCAAGTGTTACTACGAATAAAGAATTGAGTGATTGAAAAAAACTTGCAGGCACTACATAAAACCCCAAGTCTCTTTGCGTATTTTCTGAAGCGAAAAAAGTAAGCGAGGCGCCTGCTTGTTCAAAGGCGCTCCAAAAAAAGATTACAAAAAAAGATACTGTAAATAGCACGGCTACTTTTTTCTTCTCAATAAGATCCAATGATTTATCTGAAAAAATAACAAAGGAGATTAAAATAATACAAGCTAGTAATAACCAAAATAAATAACTCACTACTTTAATATCAATATATACTAATGCTATTGTGCCTAAAGAAATTAAAAATAAAAAGCCCACCATTACAGGAATTTTTTGAAACCATTTTGGTGCATCTTTAGGCGCCTCTCCAATGGACTGCCCTTCCGGATTCACTAAATATTTTTTCTGAAAAACCATTTGCGTAATAACACTTAATAACATGGCAACTCCTCCTGCAAAAAAAGCCCATTTAAAATCTCCAGAATTACCTGTTTCTCCAAATAGACCACAGACCATTGGACCCAATGCGCCACCAGTATTAATACCCATATAAAAAATAGTGTAGGCTGCGTCAATTTTAGAGTCTCCCTTTGCATACAACTGCCCTACCATACTTGAAATATTGGGCTTGAAAAAACCATTGCCTGCAATCATACATCCCAGACCAATATAAAATAAGGGCATGGCCAGGTCTGCATTTTCATAAAAATGTCCGCAAAAAAATAGTACAAATTCTCCAATGGCCATTACCAAGCCTCCCGCAATGATAGAGCGGTTATTGCCCCAATACCTATCGGCTATATAGCCTCCTAAAAGAGGTGTTAAATAAATTAATCCTGTATAACTACCATATACCTGAGAGGCAAAAACTTTGTCAAATAATAAGGCCTTGGTTAAAAACAAAACCAAGATAGCACGCATACCATAGTAGTTAAATCGCTCCCACATTTCTGTTGCAAACAAAACATATAATCCCTTGGGGTGTTTCTGAGTGGTAGCTGACATAAGTATTTGTTTTATTTAATTGACCCAAATTAATAAAATCCATTCAATAAATTTTACTTTCGTGGTGCAATCCCTTTAAATATGAATATTTTACTCATTGGTAGTGGTGGAAGAGAAAATGCTTTGGCATGGAAAATGGCGCAAAGTCATCAGTGTGATGAAATTTTTATAGCGCCTGGGAACCCTGGTACTGCTGAGTTTGGAACGAATTTACCCATTGACATTAATGCCTTTGATGCCCTTAAAAAAGCGGCCATTGAACACCAAATAGAAATGATTGTTGTAGGACCGGAGGAACCGCTTGTAAAAGGGATTTATGATTTTTTCAATGACGATCCCTTAACAGCTCATATCAATATCATTGGCCCTTCAGCCAAAGCAGCACAGTTAGAAGGAAGCAAGGCTTTCAGTAAACATTTTATGCAAAGGCATCAAATACCTACTGCTAGTTATGCCGAATTCACCCTTGAAAATTATGAGCAAGGGCTTGCCTATATTAGCGCTCATGCTCTTCCCATTGTTTTAAAAGCAGATGGATTAGCCGCTGGCAAAGGCGTTATTATAGCCACCACACACCAAGAGGCATTGACCAGTTTTAAAGAAATGCTACAGGACAAACAATTTGGAGCCGCCAGTGATAAAGTAGTAATAGAGCAGTTTTTAGAAGGTATTGAGGTAAGCGTTTTTGCTTTAACCGATGGGACAAATTATCAAATTATAGGACATGCCAAGGATTATAAAAGAATTGGCGAGGGCGATACAGGATTAAACACAGGTGGCATGGGTTGCGTAAGCCCCGTTCCCTTTATGGATGCGGCTTTTATGGCTAAGGTAAATGCTCAAATTGTGAAGCCCACTATTAAAGGTATTCAGCAGGAAGGCCTTGTTTATAAGGGATTTGTGTTCTTTGGACTGATGAATTGTCAGGGAGAACCCTATGTTATTGAATACAATTGTCGCTTGGGGGACCCAGAAACGGAAGTAATTCTACCGCGTTTGCAAACCGACTTAGTAAGTCTACTAGCTGCTGTCGATAATGGCACTTTAGAGGATGTGAATATTCAATATCATGAGCAGTTCTTTGCAACTGTGATGGCCGTAAGTTGCGGTTATCCTGGGTCTTATGAAAAAAACTTTCCCATTCAAGGAATAGAGCTTGCACAAAAATTACCCGACAGCCTTGTATTTCAAGCTGGCACTGGGTTTCAAGAAAATACAATTGTTACCAAAGGAGGACGTGTACTTACTGTGACTAGCCAAGGCAAAGACCTTCAAGAAGCTGTTCAAAAAGCGCGAAAAGCACTTTCAACTATTCAGTTTGAAGGCATGTATTTTAGAAAAGATATTGGTTATGAGTTAACGATCTACAATGGGATTATTTAATTTTTTTACGCAGGAAATAGCGATGGACTTAGGTACAGCCAACACACTAATTATTCACAACGATGAAGTAGTCGTGAATGAACCTTCAATTATTGCTTTGAATAGGAATAATATGAAAGAAGTTCTAGGCGTAGGTAAAAAAGCATTGTTGATGCATGAAAAAACGCATGAAAGTATTAAAACAGTTCGCCCATTAAAAGATGGTGTAATCGCCGACTTTAACGCTGCTGAATTAATGATTCGTGAGTTGATGAAAATGATTTATCCAAAGAAGCCTTTATTTCCCCCAAGTTGGAGAATGGTTATTTGTATTCCTTCTTCTATTACTGAAGTAGAAAAAAGAGCGGTGCGTGATAGTGCTGAGCAAGCAGGCGCTAAAGAAGTATACATGATTCACGAACCTATGGCAGCTGCATTAGGAATTGGTATTGATGTAGAAGAGCCTGTAGGAAATATGATTATTGATATTGGAGGTGGTACAACAGGTATTACCGTTATCGCACTTGCAGGAATAGTTTGTGATCAAAGTATTCGTATTGCAGGAGATGAATTTACTGCAGATATTATGGAAGCATTAAGACGTTATCATAGTTTATTAATTGGTGAGCGTACTGCAGAACAAATTAAAATTCATGTGGGTGCCGCTTTAAAAGATTTAGACAATCCTCCAGATGATATGCCAGTGAATGGTCGTGACTTAGTTACAGGTATTCCTAAACAAATTATGGTTACTTATCAAGAAGTAGCCGAGGCTTTAGATAAGAGTATTTTTAAAATTGAAGAGGCTATCTTAAAAGCCTTAGAAACAACGCCACCAGAGCTTGCGTCAGATATATACCGCAGAGGTTTATACTTAACAGGAGGTGGTGCACTACTGCGCGGATTAGATAAAAGATTAAGTCAAAAAATAAAATTACCTGTTCATGTTGCTGAGGATCCACTGAAAAGTGTAGTACGCGGAACAGGAATTGCACTTAAGAATTATCAACGCTTTCCATTTATTATGAGATAATACCCAATGAAGAATATTATTGGCTTAATACGACAGAACTTTACTTTTTTTTTCTTTCTGACACTCCAAATTGTGTCATTGGTCATGTTGTCTTCCAATAGTAAAACACATGAAACTTTTTTTGGCGGCTGGAGCAATCAAGTAACCGGCAATATCAATAGGTACTATTCTAGTTGGACTTATTTTTTTAGTTTAAAAGCAACCAACGAAAAATTAGCTGCAGAAAATGTGGCCTTAAGAAATCAATTGGCACAAAATTTTGTAGGCTTTGATACGACTAAAAAATTAGGCACCCTTATTTTAAGAAAAGATAGTCTAGAAAAAATTAGAAAGTTTTATTACTACCCAGCGAAAGTGGTGGGAAATACTTTCACGCTTCAAAAAAATTATATTGTTATTGAAAGAGGCAGCAAGCAAGGTATTAAAAAAGATATGGCTGCCATTAGCCCCGATGGAAGTATTGTGGGCGTAGTGGTAGAAGTGAACGAAAATTATAGCACCATCATGAGCTTGCTGCATCGCAATAGTAAAGTAAGTGCGATGTTGAAAAGAGATAAGATTGCAGGCAGTATCGAATGGGATGGCGCCGACCCCAATATATTAGTACTTAAAAATATTTCAAAGAGCGCGGCTCCTAAAGTAGGTGATACGGTTATCACTAGCCCCTACTCTTCCAATTTCCCGGCTCAGTTAATGGTAGGACGCGTAACTACTGTCATTCAAGACCCCTCTAGTAATTTCTTAACCTTGAATGTAAAGGCAGGCACTAACTTTTTTAATTTAGAATATGTTTATTTGGTAGAGAATAGAAGAATGGAAGACCAAAATAAGGTAAATATAAAGGAGGCAGTCAATGAATAATTTACTAAAAAATACTACTCAATTTATTTTGTTCTTATTAGTACAAATAGTCATTTTAAATGAAGTGCCTCCTATTCATCAATTTATCACTCCCTATATTTATTTTCTATTTTTATTGTGGTTGCCTTTGGGAACTAATCGTATTAGCACCACCTTACTTGGATTTATATTCGGCTACAGCCTTGATTTATTTACCAAAACCCCTGGACTGCATGCCGCTGCTTGCGGTTTGATGGGATACCTAAGACCTACTATTTTAAATTTACTCTTATCACAAGAGGCCTCTGAAGAAGTAAGCAAAGAACCAAGTATTGCCACCATGGGCTGGGGCCCTTATGCTTTTTATGCATTTGCGCTCACTTTTATTCACCATTTCTATTTAGTCTTATTAGAATGGTTGCAGTTTGGTAACTTTGGTTACTTCATTGGAAAAGTGTTCTTCACTAGTATCATTAGTTTATTATTAATTTTTAGTGTGGAGCTTATCATGAACAGAAGAAAGCTAAAAAGATAATTCATGTCAATGTATAATTCGAATCGCGGGGGTATCATTCAAATTATCATTGGTATTATTTTTGTCTTAATCACCGCTCAACTCATTAGTTTACAAATATTTTCTAGCAAGTATGTACTAGCTGCAAATAACAATGCCATTTTCAGAAAAATTATTTACCCAGATAGAGGCATTATCTACGATCGTAAAAAAAGAGCCCTTTTAGAAAATACCATTAGCTATGACTTAGTGGTTATTCCCAATGAAGCAAGGGGTGTTGACACGGCTACTTTATGTGAAATTTTAAAAATAGACAAAGCCGAGTATAATAAAAGAATAGTGGAAGTGATTATTAAAAATACACGTGTTAAAGCTGGTATATTCGAGCCCTTTCTTTCTGCAGAATTATATGCGCAATTAACGGAGAACTTATACCGTTTTCCGGGCTTCTCTATATCTGAGCGTTCTATTCGTTCTTATCCTTATAATACAGCAGCTCATGTACTTGGCTATGTGGCAGAAGTAGATGTTAAATTTTTAAAAGTACATGGTGAAGAAGGCTATGAGATGGGTGACTATGCGGGTATGACAGGTTTAGAAAAACAATATGAGTCTATCTTAATGGGACAAAGAGGTGTCAAAAGATATTTGAGAGATAATAAAGGGAAAATACAAGGGCCTTTTGAAAAAGGAGAATTTGATACCCTGGCCATTGCAGGTAGAAATTTATTTACAAGCATGGATGTAGAAGTGCAACAACTCGCAGAAAAATTATTACAACATAAAATAGGAAGTGTGGTGGCATTGAATCCTAAAACAGGATCTGTGATTGCGATGGCTTCTAGTCCTGGATACAATCCTAATTTATTAACGGGTAATCAAAGAAGAAAAACAATTGGTAGGTTATTAACCGACACAGCACGTCCAATTTATAATCGCGCTATTAAAGGTCAATACCCTCCAGGTTCTACCTTTAAACCCTTGGGTGCTTTAATTGCATTAGATGAAGGGCTTATCACACCTAGTTTTGGATACAATTGTTTTGGATTATATACCTCTTGTGGTGACCCGAGAAAATGTGAACACCATAATGCCGGACACGCTGCTAATTTACAATTGGCCTTGGCTTATTCTTGTAACTCTTATTTTTTACAAGTTTTTAGAATGGCCATTGACAATCCCAAATACCGTGATGCCAAAAAAGGTTATTTAAAATGGAAGCAGTACATGAATAGTTTTGGCCTAGGTAGAAAATTAGGTATTGACTTACCTAGTGAAAATAGAGCCAACATTCCCGATACTGCACAGTACAATAAAGAATGCAATGGCCTTTATAGCGAATAAAGGATATTATTATACACCTCATTTTATTGATAGTGTAGAAGAAGAAGATGAAATAGATAAAAAATTATTGGAGAACTTTCGCGTGAAACAAGAAGTGACTAAAATACCTACTGAATATTTTGATGTCATTAAAGAAGGCATGCATGATGTAACTGTTTTTGGAACGGCTGCCTTTATTAAAGTACCCGGTCATGAATTTTGCGCCAAAACAGGTACTGCACAAAACCCACACGGAAAAAATCACTCCTTATTTGTTTGCTTTGCGCCCAAAGACAATCCTAAAATTGCAGTAGCTGTGATAGTAGAGAATGCGGGCTTCGGTTCTACTTGGGCAGGCCCTATAGCAGGCCTTATTATGGAAAAGTATTTAAATGATACTTTAACTAAGGAAAGTAAAACAAAGGCAGACAACTTATCTAATGTCGATTTAATGCCGGAATCTATTAAAGCCTGGTATATTAGGAATAATAAAACTGAAATGCTTACTCCTATTGAATATAACAATGATGAATTAGCAGATGTTTGGGATATGGAAATGATTTCTGAAAATACGCCTGTCAAAGCTAAAGTAGATACCATCAAAAAAATAGATACTGCAGCTCCACCAGCTAAACCAGTAGCCCCTCCTGTTAAAGATAAAAAAACGAAAGAAGAAGCCTTGAATCCTAAGATGAAAAAAAAGAAAGCAAACAGTAAAACAAACAATGTCAGCATCTAGTAACAATAATAATTTTTCAAAAGGAACCGACTTAGCTGTCATCCTACTTTACCTTATTATGGTGGCTATTGGCATTATGTGCATTTTTATGGTTGAGTACAATCCTAATTTAACTTGGAGCAATTCTTTTTTAACGGCTAAAACGAATTATAGCAAGCAAATTTATTTTGCTATTTTCTGCGGTTTTGTGGCCATCTTTATTTTACTTGTCGATAGTAAATTATTTACAGCCCTTGCTAATATTTCTTATGTACTAGGTATCTTATTAATGTTGGCCACTTTTGTTTTAGGCAAAAATATCAATGGCTCCAAAAGTTGGATTCCCATTGCAGGAGGCTTTAATTTACAACCTGCAGAATTATGCAAAATTTTCACTGCCCTCATTTTAGCAAAATTCATTGCTAAACCAGAAACCGATTTTACCAAATTAAAGTCGCATATCGTTGCGGGCATGATGATTGCCTTTCCCGCTGTTTTATCCATCATGCAACATGAATTAGGACTGGCCTTGGTTTACAGCGCCTTTATATTTGCCATGTACCGTGAAGGGTTACCTCCAGTCATTCTTGTAATCTTACTTTCATTTGCCATATTGGTTATTGCTACTTTATTATTAGCACCTACCACCCTTTCTATTATTTTAACAGCCTTAGCAGGATTGTTTATTGCCACCATGATTAAAAGGTTCAAGCGCAATAAAAAAAGTATACTAATAGTACTTGCCATTTGGTTGGTAAGTTTTGGTACCGTTCGATTTGCAGTACCCTATATTTTTAATAACGTATTTGAGTGTTACCAAAGTACCCGTATATATTCAATGATTGGTAAAGAGTATGATTGCTCTTTAAATAAAAAATCGGCTAGCTCCATTACAGAAAAGAAAAGTAAAAAACCCGATGACTACAATGTGAAGCAAAGTAAAATTGCTATTGGCTCTGGAGGTTTTTGGGGTAGAGGTTTTTTAAAGGGCACGCAAACTAGAGGAAGATATGTACCGGCACAGCATACCGATTTTATATTCACTTCTCTAGGAGAAGCTTTCGGATTTGTAGGCACATTTACTTTCTTAGCCCTTTATTTATTTTTCTTATTTAGACTTATTAGAATTGCGGAGAGACAAAGAAGTACTTTTTCAAGAGTATACGCCTATAGTGTAGTGGGTATTTTCTTTTTTCATATTGCGGTGAATATCTGTATGTCCATTGGCTTATTCCCTGTAGTGGGTATTCCCCTGCCTTTAATTAGTTATGGCGGTTCCTCTTTACTTACTTTTACAGCCCTTTTATTTATTTTATTAAGATTAGACGCAGACAGGCAGATGGTGCTGCGTTAATGCTTATTTTTGTAGTATGCGCATTTACCCTTTATCTGAAGGCAGTTTTTCCATTGATGAAACAAAAGTCTTTAAGCCTTTTGATAGCAGCAGTCCCGATTACCCTAATAGGCCCAAGGGCAGTATACTTGTAGAAGTTCAACCCTTTGTCATCATTACCGATAACGATATTATTTTATTAGATACAGGGCTTGGTTATTTAAATAAATTAGGTGTCTTACAAATTCATGAAAATTTAATGGCATTAGGTATTGATCCCTCCAAGGTCACCAAGGTTTTTTTAAGTCATTTACACAAGGACCATGCAGGGGGCATTAGTTATTTACATCCTATTCATCAGGAGCAATTTATTAGTTTCCCTTATGCTAAATATTATGTGCAAAAAAGAGAATTTGAGGAAGTCATGCAAAATAGCAAGAGTTCTTCCCTACTTGCAAAAGTAGGTATCTTAGAAAGTTTTAGTGGAACAGTATGGCTTAGGGAAGACAAAGGCATAATTGATAATCTTATTCATTATGAAATAACGGGCGGTCATTGTGAATTTCATCAAGTTGCTTGGATCAAAGAAAATGAGGAAATTATTTTTTTTGGTGCAGATGTTGCTCCACAATTACAACAAATGAAATCAAGATTTGTGGCCAAATACGATTTAGACGGAAAGAAAGCTTTAGCGTACAGGCAAGGTTGGTGGGAAGAAGGAAATAAGGAGCAGTGGACCTTTGCCTTCTACCATGATATTAGTCAGCCTACCTTTAGGGCTGATACAAATATCTAATACTATTTTTTGATACAATTATTAAACCGCTCCGCTGTCTTTCCAATTCCATAAATGCAAGCAGGCATAGGTTCTATAAGGTGACCAGCTTAGCGATTTTTTTAACATCTTAGTTTGTAATTCTTTCTTAGTAGTGTATTTTATTTTATACAATCTTATCATAGCTTGTTGAATACCTAAATCATCTAGGGCAAAAACATCTTCATGACCCAGGCTAAACATAAGTAGCATCTCCACTGTCCATCTGCCTACCCCTTTAATTTGCGTTAGTAAAGCAATCACTTCTTCCGGCTCCATTGCATATAATTGCTTGTCAGTTATTTTTTGGCTTAAAAAAAACTGAGCCACATTTTGAACATAGTTCACTTTTGAATTGCTTAAACCAATTCCACGCAAAGTATCAAAAGGGGTATCTATTATAGCTTGCATACTAGGCTCTTTACCTTTATATACATCTATAAATCTTTTAAAAATGATGGCTGCCACTTTAGTGCTTAATTGTTGTGAAACAATACTAGCTATTAAACGAATGGCTGTGTTTTTTCTTTTCTTTAAAATATAGGGCTCTCCTTTTACAAGTGCCGCCAGCCCTTTATCTTTTTTCAAATGCTTTTGATAGCTCATAGCCACAAATTAAGTAGAATTCAATAATTTTAATTAACTTTTCAATGATTAAATCAAAGACTATGAAAAAATATTTCACCATTGCAGGGCTTTTTATATGCCTAACTAGTTTTGCGCAAAACGAAGACAAGCAAGCTATTCAGCAATTATTAGACAAGCAAGTAGCCGCATGGAATACAGGCAATATTGATGCCTTCATGTTGGGTTATTGGGAAAACGATAGTCTTATGTTTATGGGTAAAAATGGGCCTAAATATGGCTACAATACTACCTTGCTTAATTATAAAAAGAATTATCCTGACACTGCCCATATGGGTAAACTAGCCTTTACCATAACGCGTATGCAAGCGCTCAATACCGATCACTATTTTATTATCGGACAATTTCATTTAAAAAGAACCGTGGGAGATGCCCATGGAAATTTTACACTTGTATTTAGAAAAATAAAAGGGGTTTGGAAAATTATATCCGATCATACAAGCTAAACCAAGCAAGACTAAGTTAAACGTGTATATTATAGAAGTTCTATTAAATAGCCGCTAATTTATTTTAATACCAATAGGATTTTTCCAAATTCTATAAAGGATATAAGCAAAGCCTATAAAACTTGTTATTAAGAACAAGTAAAATAATATATTACCTAACTTCCACTCGGTTTCAATGTATGCATAGCCCCACATAATACCGAAGGCAACATTTATGGACATCCAAAATACCACCAAACCAATGGTGCGCATAATTCTATTTAAAAATTGAAGTAATAATGGCTCCATATAATTAATCTAAGCTTTGTTTATTATTGGCGGCTGCTTTTAACAATCGATCAAATTGTGCAGGTGTTAAATCATTGTAGAAATAATAAACAGGATCTACTTTAATATTTCTTTTAATTACTTCATAATGACAATGTGGGCCAGTACTCTTACCTGTATTGCCAATATAACCAATCACTTCCCCTCTTTTTATAGACTGTCCCACCTTGGCTTTCACACGCACCATATGCCCGTATAATGTTTGGTAACCAAAGCCATGATTAATCACTACTTTATTACCATAGCCATCGGTATTAAATCCCGCTGCCTGCACCACTCCATCTGCAGTGGCATAAATAGGTGTCCCTGATGGTGCAGTAAAATCTAATCCTTGATGAAAACGAACGTCTTTATAGATGGGGTCAATTCTATAACCAAAGCTTCCAGCAATTCTATTTAAGTTCTTATTACTCACTGGCTGAATAGAAGGAATGGCCTTTAATAATTTTTCTTTGTTCTTCACCATCGTGCCTATCTCTGAAAAGGAAGTAATTTGGTAGGCCATTCTTAAATTTAAATTATTTAATTGGCTGATCATGTTTTCTAGTAATTCATTATTAGAAAAACTTTGTAATAAACGTACTTCTTTTTTGGACTCCATTTCTTTGACCCTAGCACTATCTGGTATGGGACTTGATTCAAAAATAGATCGATACACTTCATTGTCTCTACTTTCTAATTCAACCATTTGTAATTGTAATTTTTTCAACTCAGACGATAAGACACTGTAATTTTCTTTATACGTCTCATTTTGTTGACGCAATAACTTTTCTTTAGGAGAGTCGATATATTGAAACATCACAATCACAATAATAACACCTGTTACTATAGAAGCTGCCACAAAGCCGAAAAGCTGAAGCAGGCGCACTCGAAGGGGCACTTCCACTTTTTCAAATCGAAGGCTATGTGTATTAAAGAAGTATTTTATTTTCTTCATTTGAAATAAGCCATTTTTTTGTCTAATTAGGCCATAAAAAAGCCCCAATTCCTTACCTTTGAGGACAATAAAAAAGCATAACAAATATAGCTTTTAAGACCAATACAGCCTAAAATTAAGCTACATGATGAAGAGCCCTGAAATAAGACAACATTTTTTAGATTTTTTTGCATCTAAAGGGCATGCCATTGTTCCTTCCGCACCAATTGTCGTAAAGAACGACCCTACCTTGCTTTTCACCAATGCAGGTATGAACCAGTTTAAAGACTTTTTTTTAGGCAACCAAGAACCAAGTCATAAAAGAATTGCTGATACACAAAAATGTTTACGCGTAAGTGGTAAGCATAACGACTTAGAAGAAGTAGGTGTGGATACCTATCACCATACCATGTTTGAAATGTTAGGCAATTGGAGCTTTGGCGATTATTTTAAAGGAGAAGCCATTGAGTGGAGCTGGGAATTATTAACAAAAGTATATGGCATTGATCCTGCAAGATTATATGTAAGTGTTTTTGAAGGAGACGCTTCTGAAAACTTACCCGCTTCTAGCGAAGCATTAATGCATTGGAAAAAATGGGTAACTGAGGATAAAATAGTTTACGGCAATAAAAAAGATAATTTCTGGGAGATGGGTGATACCGGACCTTGTGGCCCATGTAGTGAAATACATGTCGACATGAGATCCGAAGAAGAAATTGCCAAAATACCAGGTCGTGATTTAGTGAACAAAGACCATCCTCAAGTGATTGAAATTTGGAACAATGTATTTATTCAATACAATAGAAAAAAAGATGGTAGCCTAGAGCCACTTCCTAATAAACATGTCGATACGGGTATGGGTTTTGAAAGGCTTGTGCGTGTGATTCAAAATAAACAAAGCAACTACGATACCGATGTTTTCACAGGCACTATTGAAGTGGTTGAAAAAATTACGAATAAAAAATACGATTACAGCGATACTAAGCAGGCTGTTGCCTTCAGAGTTATTGCCGATCATATTCGTGCCATTGCCTTTACCATTGCCGATGGTCAACTACCCGCCAATACTGGCGCTGGTTATGTCATTCGTCGTATTTTAAGAAGAGCAGTAAGGTATTATTATTCTTACTTGGACTATAAGCATCCTTTACTGCATCAGTTAATACCTACACTAGCAAAACAATTTGAAAATGTATTTCCTGAATTAACGGGACAACTTGAATTTGTAACTAAAGTAGTGAAAGAGGAAGAGGAAGGTTTTTTACGCACTTTAGAAAAGGGATTAAAGCGTATGGATGATATCATTAGTACACATCCGAAAAATGCAACCATTGAAGGAAAATTAGTTTTTGAATTATTTGACACCTTCGGATTTCCTGTTGATTTAACCAGATTAATTGCATCAGAAAATGAATTGCAAGTAGATGAGCCTGGATTTGAAAAAGAAATGCAGCAACAAAAAAACAGAAGCCGTGCCGCTACTGCTATTGATACAGGTGATTGGATACAAGTAAACCCCGATAAGGAAACTCATTTTATTGGATATACGAGCACTGAAACTACTGCCACTATTATTAAATATAGAAATGTAAAAGCCAAAGGAAAAGAAGCCTATCAATGGATTTTGTCAGAAACTGCTTTTTATGCAGAAAGTGGTGGACAAGTGGGCGATATAGGTAGTTTCCAATTTGAAGATGGTACTAGCATTGAAGTAACAGATACTAAAAAAGAAAATAATTTATTTATACATTTCACAGACAGCTTGCCCAATACTATTTCTAATAGCGTTAAGGCCACTGTGAACACTAGTGCAAGAAAAGCAACAACGCTTCACCATTCTGCAACACATTTATTACATGCTGCGCTTAGAAATATATTAGGCAAGCATGTGGCACAGAAAGGAAGCTTGGTCAATACCGAACAACTAAGATTTGACTTCTCTCATTTTGCTAAAATGACTGCTGAAGAAATTAACCAAGTGGAAACAATGGTGAATGCTAAAATCAAAGAAAATATTCCTGTAGTCATTAAGGAAATGAATAAAGAAGAAGCGATTGGCTTAGGTGCGATGGCTTTATTTGGAGAAAAATATGGAGATAAAGTTCGTGTGGTAGTCATGGACCCTGCCTACTCTATTGAATTATGCGGCGGTACCCATGTGGGACATACGGGAGAAATTGGTGCCTTTATTTTAAAAGCCGAAGCTTCTGTGGCTGCTGGTGTTAGAAGAATTGAGGCAGTGGTTGGGGATGCTGCTGCAAAACATATTACAGAAGTAAATGAAAAATTGCATAAACAAATAGTACAACTAACTGAAGCTTGTGCATTACTTGCGGCGAAAACAAGTGCTCCCTTTAAAGCACCTGAGTGGAATGAAAATTCTTCTGTAGCTGTTTTAAATGATACGATTGCCTCTTTGCAATCAAGTCAAAAAGAACTCTCTAAAAAATTAGAAAGCCAGGAAGCTTTGCTTGTTAATGAATTAACCACTGAATATAGTAGTCAATTTGAAACCATTAATGGTATTGCATTTTTAGGAAAGGAAATAGCATTGTCAAGCGGCGATAATTTAAAAAAATTAGCGGTAGCCTTGGGACTCACTCAAAATAATCATTGTATTATTTTAGTAGCTACTATTGAAGGGAAAGCTTCTGTTGCTCTTTCCATTAGTGAATCTCTAAGTGCTAGCTTGCCCGCTACTCAATTGATTAAGGAGAAAATTGCACCACTTATTAAAGGTGGTGGTGGTGGACAAAAAACCTTAGCTACAGCAGGTGGTCAAGATGCAAGTCAACTTAATAAAGTTATTGAAGTGGTGAAGCAAAGCTTGTAGTTTTCATTAATTTATTGATTTTCAACCAAATACCACTTTAACAAAATTATATTTGCGAATAGTTTCGTAGTTAATAATTTTCCCTATTTTTGAAATTCAAATTCAGTACTCAAATTATTTTATTTAAAGAATTAATATAATTAAAGAATCATTCAATTAACGATCATGAAAAAAATACTACTCTCTTTATTATTGGTAAGCTTTACGTTTCATTTTGCAATAGCACAAACGGGCGAAGTGATCATCTCAAAGAAAAATCCAAAAGAAAATGCGCCTGCAGTTATTATTAGCAAAGATGGTAAAACACCATTATATATACTAGATGGTAAAATTGTAGACAACATTAATGATATTTCACCTAATGATATTGAAAGCGTAAGTGTATTAAAAGGTGCCATGGCTACAAAAAAATATGGCGAGAAGGCAGCAGATGGTGTGGTAGAAATTACTAGTAAAAAGAACACTAAAAAAGAGGAGACAAAAAATACAAGCAAAGAGGCGCCAAAAGATTCTACTAAAGTAATAGTAACCATTGACGGAAATAAAAATGCAAAAGTAAAAACAGATGTTGATGTAAATATGACGGTGGTAGTGGATGGTAACAAAGTAACCATTAACGGAAAAGAAGTGGACGAGAATGATCCTCGCTTAAGCATAGAAGGAAAAGGTAATAAACGTATTATCTTAAAAAAATTAGATAAGCAACCAAGAATAATTGTAGAAGGCAAACCCCTTAATAGTCTTGACTTTGGAAAAGGTCTTGAATTAGATGGCGATATAATTATTAATGAAAATGGGGAAGATAATTTTGATATGATTGTGCCTAATCAAGCAAAAACGAATGAGGCTTTTTTAGGGGTTGTTACAGAGCAGACCGAAGAAGGTGCTAAAGTGAATCAAGTAAGTGCTGAAAGCCCTGCAGCGAAGGCAGGTCTTAAAGAAGGAGATATTATTACTAAAGTAAACGATATAAAAATTGATGGCCCCGCTACTTTATACGATGCTATTGGAAAATCTAAACCAGAAGATAAAGTAACCATTAATTATATCAGAAACGGAAAAACGAATACTCAAGTGGTAAGTTTAGCTAAGAATAAAAATACCGTGCAGTTATATAATTTTAGCAGCCCTGAGGGACAAGGCGGTCCTAGTTTTGATGTCTATCCAAAACAATATCTTGATCCTAATACAAGAAAATATCATCAAGGTCCTAGAGGTTTTAGCTTTATACCTAATTTTCCTGGCTTGGAAGGTATGACCTTACCTGGCTTTGAGAATAAACCAAAATTGGGTATTAGTATTGAAGACACTGAAACAGCTGATGGTGTTAAAATTACTAATGTGTCTGAAAATTCACCTGCTGAAAAAAGTGGTTTATTAGAAAATGATATTATAGTTCAAGTGAATGATCAAAAGATTAAAGAAGTAGACGGCTTAAAACCCATCATAAAAGATGCAAAAGAAGGAACTAGTTTTACTTTTCAAGTAAAAAGAAATAAAGAGCTAAAAACCATTATAGTAAAGCTTCCTAAAAAACTAAAAACTGCCAATTTATAGGCTTTTAAATTAGTACTTTTGCCATATGGCAATCGGAGAAAAATATGAGGCAGTCATTGGTTTAGAAATTCATGCACAATTAGCAACTAATAGCAAACTGTTCTGTGGAGATGCTGTTTCCTTTGGAGCAGCGCCCAATACTCATATAAGCCCTATCACCATGGGGCATCCCGGCACTTTGCCTAAGACCAATGCCAAGGCCATTGAATATGCCATTCGTATAGGACTCGCCTGTGGATCCAAGATTGCCAAGGATAATTATTTTGCGCGCAAAAATTATTTCTATCCCGATCTACCTAAGGGTTATCAAGTATCACAACATACTACTCCTATTTGTGAAGGCGGTACTATTAGCATACCATTGCCCACTGGTGAAAAAAATATACAACTTAATAGAATTCATTTAGAAGAAGATGCTGGTAAAAGCATACATGATATTTCTGCAACTGATACCCTTATCGATTTAAACCGCGCAGGCACTCCTTTAATTGAAATGGTCACCGAACCTTGTATTCATTCTGCAGAAGAAGCCTTTTTATTTGTTACAGAAGTAAGAAAGCTAGTTCGTTGGATAGGAATTTGCGATGGCAATATGGAAGAAGGAAGTTTAAGATGCGATGCGAATATATCCATTCGTTTAAAAGGTGTCAATACATTAGGCACAAGAGTAGAAGTTAAAAATTTAAATTCTATTCGTAATATTAAAAAGGCCATCGAATTTGAAATTGATCGACTCATTCAAATAACAGAAACAGGCGGTACCATCATCCAACAAACAAGAAGTTTTGATGCGAATAATGATACTACCTTTTCCATCAGAGATAAAGAAGATGCCAATGATTATAGGTATTTTCCCGATCCGGACTTAGCACCCTTCCATTTAACAGAAGCTTTTATTCAAAGCATTCAAAATAAATTACCTACCCTCCCCGCTACTTTAAAAAAGCAGTGGAAAACACAATATGATTTATCTGATTATGATATTGATCAATTAGTAGAAGATAAAGAAGAAGCCGATTTTTATATGGACTGGGCGGCTACCTGCAAGCATTATAAAGCGATTGCTAATTGGATGATTGGCCCCATAAGAGCTGCCGTTAATGAAGGTAGTATTAGCTTTCAACAACTAAGTAGCCTTATACCCTACTTGGTAGAATTAGTAGAATTAGTGGAAACGAATCAGTTGAGTTTTTCAGTGGCAAGCACTAGGGTATTCAAAGAAATGATGGCGAACCCAGGCTCACCCAAGGACTATGCCACCACAAATAATTTATTACAAACAGGATCTACAGACGAAATAGAAAAATGGATTGAGGAGGTTTTAGCGAATCATCCTGAAAAAGTAGCTGAATATAAGAAAGGTAAAAAAGGACTTTTAGGTTTATTTGTAGGCGAAGTGAAGAAAATAAGCAAGGGTAAGGCCGATCCAAAAATGACCACAATTTTATTAGAACAAAAATTGACTTAATTTAGTATCCTCAATAAAAGAACTTAAAAATAATAAGCAATGAATATTAAAAACCTATTGGCCAGTCTAATAGCCATGATGATTATCGTCACAGGCTGTAAAAACGGTTCTAACGAGAAGAATTATACTATTTCTGGAACCATACTACATGCTGCCAAAGGAAAATTGTTATTGCAAGAAGTGCCTTATGGAGGCTTGCCTATTATTACTATGGATTCTACTACATTAAATGAAGAAGGTAAATTTTCATTTCAATTTATAGCCAAGCAAGAAGGTATTTATCGTATTGCCACTGAAAATGAAATGGAAATACTTTTTATCAATGACGAAGAGAATATACAAATAAATGCAGATGCGAATAATTATCAATCCTATACTATTAAAGGATCTACCACAAGTCAAGCCTTACTTAATTTTTTAATAGAATACCGCAAAAGGGATTCTTCATTGATGTCCACCATTTATAATTTAGACGCTTTGCAAAAACAAAATGGAAAGGATAGCACTATTTTTTGGTTACAAAAACAACGTGTTAGTAAAATTGATGATATTAATAAATTAGTGGGTAATATTATTAGTACTTCTACCAGCCCCGCTTTTGTTTACTATACTTTAGGAATTAGTTTAAGATCCATGGAATCGGCGCAGGTACTAGCTTTAGCGAAGGCTGCTGCAGAAAAATTAAAAGCAGAACCACTTGCACAATTTGCCAATTTATTAAGTACACAGGTACAAGCTAATGCCAGAACCACTGCTATTACTGTTGGAAGCATGGCTCCTGAAATTGCGCTACCTGATGCCGATGGAAAAATAATATCACTCACTAGTTTAAGAGGCAAGTATATATTGGTTGATTTTTGGGCTAGCTGGTGCGGCCCTTGCAGAGGCGAGAACCCTAATGTTGTAGTAGCCTATGAAAAATACAAGAAAAAGAATTTCACTGTATTGGGTGTTTCTTTAGATGATGATAAAGATAGTTGGCTAGAAGCTATCAAGGCAGATAATTTAAGTTGGCAACATATTAGCGATCTCAAAAAATGGGAAAGTATTGTTGTGAGCGCTTATCAAATAGAAGGTATTCCTTTTAATGTTTTAATAGATCCTACTGGAAAAGTAATCGCTACAGATTTAAGAGGCGACGCCTTACAAAATACCTTAGCTTCTATTTTACAATAAGAATAATAAATATTAACGCTGCTTTATATATGTTTTGATTAAAGCAGGTAGTAATATTAAATTAGTGAAGGTACTTACCACTAGTGTAAGCGATGTAAGCCATCCTAAAGCCTTGGTACCTCCAAAATCGCTAAAGCAAAAGATCACAAAACCTGCCACCAGTACTAAAGAAGTATAAATAATACTAATGCCAGTATGTTTAATGGTTTGAATAAGTGTTGCATGCACATTATTATTTAAACGTGGTAGTTCCTGTTTATAGTTTACTAAAAAACGAATAGTTACATCAATGGCTATACCAAGGGCCACACTGAATACAAGTACTGTAGAGGGTTTTAAAGAAATACCTAGCCATCCCATTAAGCCTGCCGTTATAAGTAAGGGTACAATATTGGGCACTAAAGAACACATTAATATAGGAAAGGACCTAAATAAGAAAATCATACAAATGGCAATTAATAAGAATGCCCAAAATATAGATTCCCCCAAGCCTCTTACAATAAAATTACTTCCTTCTAAAAAGGTGACACTAGATCCTGTAATTTCCACCTTGTATTTACTAGTATCAAAAATAGCCTTTGTTGCACTATCTAGTCTTTGTAAAAACAAAGGCAGCTGAGCGCTTCCAATATCTTTCATATTCACACTCACCCTAGTTTCTCTTTTAGCTGAATCAATAAATTTCGATAATAACTGTGTGGGGCTTGTGCCTGTTGTAGTACTCGTTTTTTGAGCATCAGTTTTTAAATAAGGAGCCATAAAGGCCATTTCTGTTCCAGTGGGCACCGTATAGGCGTTCGAGTCGCCATCATAAAAAGCTTGTTTTGCAAACTTGATACCTTCTAATAAACCCAATGGCTTTCCCAACTCTGGTTGTTCTGCTAAATACTGGTGTAACTCATCAATGGCTTCTAAGGGTTTAATAGAGCGTACTAATCCATTTTTTTTCTTGGTATCAATGATTATCTCCAAGGGCATTACCCCACCCGCTTCTTTTTCAAACCATTTTAAGTCGGTATATAAAGTATCTTTTTTAGGTAAATCATCTACAATAAAGGCTTCTTTCTTAATGCGCATCAAACCCATAATAGATACTACCACTAAAATACTGGTAATAGCAAATACCCATTTAGTATGTTGAAATGTCCACCTTTCTATTTTTAGCAATACTCTTTCTAAAAATTTATTTTCTAAATATTTTATATGCTTAGTACTTGGCGGCGGTAAATAAGTAAGTACAGGGGGTATAAATAATAGACTAATTAAAAATAAGGCCATGATATTTAAACCAGATACCCAACCAAATTCTTTTAATAAAGGACTTTTGGTAAGTGCAAAAACAAAAAACCCAATGGCTGCTGTAATATTACAAAACAAAGTAACAACACCCATTCTGCCCACCATTTGCTCAATGGCTTCTTGTTTATGGCTGTTTGCTTTATAGGAAGTATGGTACTTATTTAAAAAGTAAATACAATTAGGAATGCCAATAACTACAATTAAGGGTGGAATAAGTGCAGTCAGTAAAGTAATTTTTTGGCCTAGTAAAACCATGGTTCCAAAACTCCAAATTACCCCCATCACCACCACAGATAAGCTAAGCAAGGTGGCAGAAATAGATCTAAAAAATAAAAATAAAGTAATTGCTGATAATAATAAAGACCCTATTAGAAACCATAGCATTTCTTTTTTAATTCTATCTGCAAGTATAGTTCTGATATAAGGCAGGCCACTAATATGCACATCCAATTTTGTTTTAGCCGCAAAGCCATCCAACTTAGATTGTAAATTTTTAATAATAGCCGATCTAGCACCACTATTAATTGAATCTGGTAAAAAACTAATAGCCATTATATAAGCATTGCTACTAGGGTTATACATTAAGTTTTTATAAAAAGGAAGGTTCTCTAAAACTGCTCTATCTGCAAGCAAGGCTGTATCAGAGGTATAGGGTGCATTAAATATTTTATTTGGTAAGAATTTACTCGCAGCACTGTCTTTTACAATGTTATAGGCACTGGGCACACTCACTACCTCTGTGACGCCAGGTATAGTTTTGATGTCTTTTTGCAAGTCGGCTACTTGATTAAATATACCAGCTGTGAAAAATGAATCGGTTTGAAAACCCACCACCATCGTAGTGCCATCGACACCAAACTTTTTTACAAAATCTTGATAGATAACAAATTTCGGGTTGTCTTCAGGAATGGCTTTAGTAAACTCATAGCTAAGCTTTACTTGAATTGCAAAATAACCCATGAACAGGGTACTCAACGCCAAAAAAGTTAAAGCGGCTACTTTATACTTTACAATGTTCTTTCCTAATTGAAGCCAAGTCATAGTGTATATTTTAAATTAGTTCACCCAAAAAAATGCTGCTAATTGCGTGCTAAGTCCAATGACAAAACCCACTACTAGCTCTTTATTCGTATGATCACTTACTATCATTCTAGCACTCCATACTAGTGCAGCTAATGCAATAGATGCCACCACCCAGAGCAAATTATTAATAGGATAAGTAAAGCTTACCAGTACGACCGCCGTATATAAACCACTTACTCCCATTGTATGCAAACTCACTTTTATAAAATGATTTGCCGTAAGCCCAATAGCGCTTGCAATAAAAATACCAAAGTAAAAATATTTTAAAGCCAAGGGTTGGTCTGCAAAATTTCTACTTAAATAATACATCCACCAATAAAAAAACATCACAATCACATAAGGGATAATTCTATCTTTCTGTGTTTTTAAAAAAATACTATCGCTAAATTTTAATCTCCATAATAAAAAAACAGCAAAGGCTGGAAAAAAAGCCGTTAACCAAAACACACTAAATAATTTCATCTTTAATTGCCAATCGGTAATACTAGCAAACTCAAAAGGCACTACTTGCATTAAATAAAGAAAAAAATAAGTAGGAATAAATAAGGGGTGTAATATATAAGACACTAAATGTGCTAATAATTTTAAGAACTTCGGTGATTGATTTTCCATTAGTCGGTTTTTTTACTACAATTCTTTACGCAATCTAGCAACGGGTACATTTAATTGTTCTCTATATTTAGCAACTGTTCTTCTAGCAATATTATAGCCCTTTTCTTGCAACTGCTCTGTTAACTCGTCATCACTAAAAGGCTTATGCTTGTCTTCCGACTCCAAGAGTTCTTCCAAGATAGCTTTTACCTCCTTAGTACTTACTTCCTCTCCAGAATCAGTGGTTAAAGATTCACTGAAAAAATATTTTAATAAGAAAGTGCCAAATTCCGTTTGTACATACTTGCTATTGGCTACCCTGCTGACTGTAGAAACATCTAAAGAAGTTTTTTCTGCTATATCTTTTAAAATCATGGGCTTTAACTTGGTAGTATCACCCGTCATAAAGAATGCTTCCTGATGCACCAAAATAGATTTCATGGTATGCAATAAGGTTTGCTGTCTTTGTTGAATCATTTCAATAAACCATTTAGCCGAGTCAATTTTTTGTTTGATAAAAAATACAGCTTCCTTCTGCGATTTATCTTGTTTATTGCTATGCTCGTATTCTTTTAGCATTAATTTATAATCATCGCTAATCACCAAGGGTGGTGCATTACGGCTATTCAAGCTTAATTCTAAATTTCCATTATTAATAAGTACGGTAAAGTCTGGAATAATATATTTATCGGCCTCGCTCATATGGCCCGTTTCAGCCCCTGGCTTAGGGTTGAGGGAAATAATTTGATGAAGCACCTCTTTTATTTGCACCTCTTCTAAGTGTAAACTCTTCTGTATTTTATCATAGTGCTTGCGCGTAAATTCTTCAAAATGTTTTTCAATGACTAGAATAGCCAGTTTTCTTATTTCATCTGAAGCAGGATCTTGCAGGGCTTCATCTCTTTGTTCAGCTTGCTTTCTTTTTAATTGAATCAATAAACATTCTTGTAAGTTTCTAGCGCCAATACCCGGTGGATCAAACTGCTGCACTTTCAATAAAAGGGCTTCAATTTCTTTTTCTTCTACCCACATACTTTGTTTAAAGGCTAAATCATCGGCAATAGATTGCAAGGCTCTTCTCAAATAACCATCATCATCTAAGCTCCCCACAATTTGTTCTGCAATTTTATATTCATGGTCGGCCAAATCCAACATGCTCAATTGATCCATTAATAATTCATGTAAACTTTGCTCTGCTTTAATGGGAATGACTTTGTCATTGTCTAGTTCTGGATAATAATCGTCCTTGGTTTTATAATCAGCTACATCTCCTTCATCGTCAAAACTATAATCACTTAATTCTTCATTACTCATTTCAAATTCATCCACTGGAATCGCTTCTTCTTCTTCCAAGCTACCTTGTAATAAATCATCTGGCATTTCCTCTACCGACTTTTCCATATCTCCTTCCAATAAATCGGCATTCATTTCTAGGGCCGGATTTTCTTCCAACTCTTCTTTAACTCTTTGTTCTATTTGGGCAGTAGGAATTTGCAACAACTTCATCAGTTGTATTTGCTGTGGCGACAATCTTTGTAATTGTCTTTGTTGCAAGGATTGGCCTAATGACATAATCGCTGCTTTAAGAAATTGCTTTTTCTATCACACTTAAAAATGCATCTCCTTTTTCATGCACTTGGGCTTCGGTCCATGTTAAACTTATGGCTGTAGATATGGCCCTACTCATAATAGCATCGCTTTTTTCAAAAGACTTTGTACTTAATGCCGCTAGTGCTTTTTGCTGTGGCTCATTTAAAGCAGACAAGCTTTGTACATTTTTAAGATGCGCCCACTTTTTGATATAATGCCAGTTGTTAGCATACCAATAAAAATTACCTGCTAATATATTGGCTTGCTTCATTGCCTCAATTACTTTTTCAGTGGCTTCTTGTGAAGGTAAAAACCAAGTTAAAAAACTTCCACTATCTCCTGCAGGGTCCGGCACTGTTCTAAATACAATGCCTGGCACTTTCTCCATATAAGATTTTAAAATTTGATTGTTCCTTTTTTGTATCGTTAAAAACTGATCTAATTTTCTTATTTGTGCCAAACCAACGGCTGCATGCAATTCACTAATTCTAAAATTATAGCCTAAGAAAGGATGTAAATCGGCTCCTCTATCCACACCTGCATGATCATGACCATGATCGGTATACGCATCTGCTTTTATATATACTTCTTTGCTATTGGTCATCACCACACCGCCTTCTCCACAAGTAATTGTTTTTACAAAGTCAAAAGAAAAAGTACCAGCATGACCAATACTTCCTAATGGTTTTCCTTTATAAGTGCCTCCGATACTTTGACAAGCATCTTCCAATAAAATTAAATTATGTTTATCACAGATAGCTTTTAAGGCATCTAAATCGGCCATAGATCCGCACATATGCACGGGCATAATACATTTTGTTTTAGGCGTAATAGCCGCTTCCACTGCTGCTGGGTCTAAGGTAAGTGAGCTATCAATGTCTACTAAAATAGGCACAGCCCCCACACTTAAAATGGCTTCAAAACTTGCCACAAAAGTAAAAGCAGGCATAATAACTTCGTCCCCAACACCCACACCTAAGGAAACCATGGCGGTGGTTAAGGCCCCGGTACCACTAGAGGTTAATTGTGCATACTGAGTACCAAAACGACTACAAATAGCCTGTTCTAGCTCTTTTGATTTCCACATCCCATTTCTAGGACCATCAAAACCATAACGCATTAGAATGCCAGTCTCTAAGACCTCATTCACTTCTTTTTTTTCTTCTGCTCCAAACATTTCAAAACCTGGCATACCCTTTCGTTTTATTGATAAACAAAGGTAGTTTAAAAAACGAAAATTGGGTGTTTTTCAGTAATTTGCGCCCGTAAAATAACTACACCGAATTTATGGAATACAGCAAACTAATCGCCGTTTCTGGCCTATCAGGATTATTTGAATTATTGACCAGCAAAAGCGATGGCGCGATAGCTAAATCACTAGAAAATGATACTACTCAATTCATTAGCTCTAGGGCGCACCAGTTCTCTCATTTAGAGAGTATTGAGGTATTTACCACCCGCGAAAACGTATTTTTAGCGGAAGTATTTATAGCCATGGGTAAATCTAAAGAGGCCTTGCCGAATGAAAAAGAAGCAAAATCGGTAGAAGCCTACTTTAAAAAGACTTACCCGAATATGGACTTTACAAGAGTGTATGCAAGTGATATGAAAAAAATGATAAAATGGTTTGCGCAACTACAAAAGCATAAAGTAGAACCTACCTTGCCTGAGGCTGACGACGAAGCTGACGAAGAAGAGCAAAAGGCATAAGCCTTTGAACTACCTCCACTAACTTATATAAAAAACTTACCTAACCTAGGGTAAGTTTTTTTTTATCCTTAAATTGCAATACCATCAATTGTTATATGTAGCAATTGTAAAAAATACACATGAAAAAAATATTGCTCATTATTATTCTTTGCTTTTTATTTATTGGACAAGGTTTTGCGCAAAGCAAGGAAGGAACAAAATGGATTAAAAATCAATTCAAGCAATTGTCATTAGACGAGAAGATTGCTCAATTAATGATTATTAGAGCGCATAGTAATTGGGATGTCAAAAAAATAGATACCCTATCAGAGCTGATTAAAAAATACAATATAGGTGGCTTATGTTTTTTTCAAGGAGGCCCTGTGAGAGAAGCAGTGCAAACAAACTATTATCAATCTATTGCTAAAACCCCACTACTTATTACTATGGACGCAGAGTGGGGTGTGGGTATGAGACTAGACAGTGTTGAAATGTTTCCAAGACAACTTTCTTTAGGCGCTATTTCTTCTGATCATTTAGTATATCAAATGGGAGCCGCTGTGGCAGCTCAATGTAAAAGATTAGGCATACAAGTAAATTATGCACCAGATGTAGATATTAATAATAATCCAAGCAACCCCGTTATTAATGAAAGAAGTTTTGGTCAAAATAAACAAAGAGTGATTCAACATGGTATTGCCTATATGAAGGGCTTGCAAGACAATGGCGTCATGGCCACTGCTAAACATTTTCCTGGACATGGGGATGTATCGGTTGATTCACATGCAGATATTCCTGTGATAAATAAAAGTATGGAGCAGCTAACAGCAATGGAACTAGCACCTTTCAAGGCCTTGATTGACGCAGGTATTGAATCGGTGATGGTAGGGCATTTATCGGTACCTGCCATTGACAACAGACCTAAGTATGCTACTTCTTTATCTTCAAAAGCTATTCATGATTTACTAAAAAAAGATTTAGGCTTTAAAGGTATTGCAGTAACAGATGCATTAGATATGCAAGCCATTAGTAATTATTTTCCTAAAGGAGAAGCGAATGTACAAGCTATACTTGCTGGCAATGATATGCTATGTTTACCTGGTGATATTGGGGCCTCTATTGAAAAAATAAAATTAGCCATTAAAGAAAAGCGCATTACTAAAAAAGATATTGACCAAAGAGTTAAAAAAATATTAGCTGCAAAATATAAATATGGTTTACATAATTTTCAACCTATTGATACTACCAATATTATTGCAGATTTAAATAAATCGGTAGGAGCCCTAAAATCTCAAATGGCAGCGCAGTCACTTAGTTTTGTAAAACCTAGCGTAGGTATTAGTATGGGGCTTCAAAAAAAGACAGCCTATATAGCCTTAAATCTTGCAAAACCAAATTTGCTTACTCTAGCACTTACAGAAAAATATGGTTTTCAAATATTTTACGTCAATGCTAAAGATAGCAACGCTCTTGAAACAGTTAAAAAATCGGTGACTCAGTTTGATCAAGTCATTGTGGGTTTACATAATTATAATCGTAAACCTGCCAATCATTTTGAAATACCTAGTCAAATGATTCAGTTTTTAAATGAAGCGCATCCAAGCAATTGGTTTCATTTAATTTTTGGCAACCCTTATGCAGTGGGTGAATTTAGTAAAATACAAAATATCTTATTTGCCTTCGAAGACAATAACTTCACACAAGAAGCTGTACTAAATTGGATCGAAGGTAAAATACAAGCTACAGGTGAGCTTCCCGTTACAATAAGCGAAGACATGCCCTATGGTACAGGAAGTCATCCATTGAAATCGAGTACAAGCATGGTAGCACCTTTAAAAGCTAAAACTCAAGATGCCCTTTATGCCTCAATTAACTAAAAACATATTTAAAAAATGTTTTTTGGGATTATGTTGGCTAAGCATTTATCTGCAAGCTGCTGCTCAAACACCCATAGGGCCGCTAGGTCAATGGAGAGAGCATTACAATAATAAAAGCGTTCAGCATTTAGTTAAAGGAAATGTATTGTACGGCGCTACTACTAATCAAGTATTTAGTATAGATGTAAAAAATAATATTCAATTTCTAGGCAAGTCGAATGGATTAAATGAAATAGAAATTGCTGCCATTGCTTGGGACCCCATACAATCGCAGTTAATGATTGCCTATAAGAATAGTAATATGGACATAGTAAAGGGAGATGAAATTTTTCCCATTGCCGATATTTATTTATCTAAAGTATATGCCAACAAAAAAATAAATTCTATTCAAATTCTTGGGCCATGGGCGCTTGTCTCAACCCATTTTGGCATTGTGGTAGTGGACTTAATCAAACATGAAATAAAGGATACTTGGTTTGCCAATAATTCCAGGCAGGCCATTATCACTTATCAAACTATATCTACTTCCGATAGCTTGTACGCCTTAACTGAAGAGGGATTGTATAGCACGGCTTTGAAAAATAATTATATCACAAGTAATCAGTGGAAAAAAATAAATGGAAATATAGCTATTAAAAAATTAAGCAGTTTTAATAATACTGTTTATGCCATAGGCAGTAAAAATATTTATCAGTTGCCAAAAACAGATCCTATTTACCAAACCAGTACTGATTTTATTAATAATGCATTTGCGCATAAAGAAGGTTTGTATATTATTCAATCCAATGGTGTCAACGGAAGCTTAGTAAATTTAAATTTCAATAATACGGTTACTACTATCCTTGATAAAAATTTCTTAGCCATGCCAGTTGATATGGCCATAGACCCAACTACAATTTGGATTGCGGATAGCCTCAATGGATTAATTATAAAAAATACAGAAACTAAAAATATACCACTAGGAGGCCCTACCGAAAAAATAAGAGGTACTGGTTTTGTAAACGCTGATTATTTATTAGCCCCCTTTGGAGAAAAGATAGGTGGCTTTAGCAGCTATAGTGATGCGGGTTGGAAAAATTATACTAAGTTAAACGGCGTTAATATACCAATACTTACTGCTGCAAGCATTGACCCTGTTGATAATACATGGTGGTTTACCTCTGGCAATTCTCTTTTGCAGTACAATATAAGTTCTAACAGTATTGAAACGATGAGTCCCAATGCATTGGCTGGAAATTTTACACAAATACAATTTTCAAAGGATGGTATTTTTTGGGGGCTACAAGATGGTCAGGGACTTATTCAAAAACAAGATAATAAATGGACAAGCATTTCCCTACCCAATAATTATTTAAAAAATGGATTAAAGAAAATGGTTGTTAATAGGCAAGGTCAAGCTTGGGTTCCAGGCCCCGCGAATCAAGGACTCTATGTTTATCAATCCAATAAATATTTTGGTACTGCCATTTGGAAACAATTGAATACTTCAAAGTCTTTAGGCAATTTACCTAGCAACACTGTTTTAAGTATTGCCTTAGACAATACAGGTTCTATTTGGGTGGGTACCGATAATGGTATTGGCATTTTTAATTGTGGAGATATTAGTAAAGAGGTATGTGACGCCTTCCTACCTACTATAAAAAATACCAATGGATTTACAGGATTATTATTGCAAAGAGAATCGGTGAACTGTATTGCGGTAGATGGAGCGAATAGAAAATGGGTGGGTACTCAAAATGGTATTTGGTTATTAAGTGCAGACGGAAGTTCTATCATTGAGCATTTCACTAAAAATAATAGTCCTCTTCCTAATGATACCATTTTACAAATTTTAATAGAACCTAAGTACGGGGAAGTTTTTTTTAATACGGCTAATGAAATGGTAAGTTATAGAGGTTTTGCAACAGAAGGATCTGCCAAGCAAAGTGAAATTAAAATTTTCCCTAACCCGGTACCGCCCAATTATAATGGTCCCATTGCTTTTAGAGAACTCGTAGAAAATGCACTCGTGAAAATAACTGATATCAATGGAAGCTTAGTATTTGAAACACGCGCTTTAGGCGGACAAGCTATTTGGAATGGAAAATCATTGACTGGCAATAAAGTAGCCACTGGCATTTACCTTGTATTTGTAAGAGATGATTTGGGTAATGAAAAATCTGTTGGTAAGATAGTCATTACGAAAGGCGAGTAAAATTAATCCGCGACTAAATCAAAAGTTTTAAAAGATTTAAATCTCCAGCTACCTTGGTCACCTGTCATAACACGATACATAATTTGTCTAACCTTATTAGTAGGTGTTTTAATAGTTGTATCTGATTCAAAAATGGGAAACTTTCTAAAAAGTATACCTTCAACTAATTTATATTCATCCATACCTCTATAGCCTTTACTTAATTGCATATCATTGGTGATGTCTGGAAAATAAATGGGCTCAATTCTTTCATTGTCTCTTGATCCAACACTAAAAAGGCTTAATTTATCTTTAGCATCTAATACAAAAATGATAATGTCTGGAAATCCATCATTGTTTAAATCATCAATTTCAGTAGAAACTACCCTGCCCCTTAATTCTAAACTTGCTTCCCTTGTTTCTGATTTAAAACCAACGGGCCTTATAGTTAAGGTGTTACGCTCTAAGCTTCTGTTCATACAAGTAACACGATAACCAACTTTACCCATTTTAACGGTGCTATCATATTTATTCCCTTTTTGACCAAAACTGGCTACAGAGATAAACAGGAATGCGAAAAATAAACTTTTATACATATTTTATTTATTACTATCCAAAGTTAATAGAATAGTTTTAATTTTCCACTCAAACAATTCAGCATGTCTTTTGAAATTCAAATTACCTCCCTTAGCCATTTTGAACTTGTTCGTTTAATAGATACAAGCAATCAGACCGTTATAGAAATAGCCACCAAGGGGGCCTTATTAAATAGCTGGCAGGTAATGGGCCATTCCACATTACTAGAAATAGTGGAAGGCAATGATTTTTCAAAGGGTTGGGTTGATTTTGAAGCCGGTGGATTCAAAGGGGGGAAAATGAGCCCCTTTTCTTGTCGCATCGAAAACGGGCAATATACATTTGAAGACAAAACTTATACCCTAGAAAAGTTCTACCATGAAAAACATGCCCTTCATGGTATTTTGTATGACGAGCTGTTTAGTATTGAATTAAGTGAAACAGATGACCAGGGTGCTTATCTACATTTACAATACCATTACAAGGCTACAGATAAGGGATTCCCTTTTGCGTATACTGTTCTTATAAAATGGCATTTGCATAAAAATAATGTAGTAACTGCAGAAACTATTATTACTAACTTAAGTGATTCAAGCATTCCTATGATGGATGGATGGCATCCTTATTTTAAATTAGATGCCAGCATCAACGATACATTTATACAATTAAAAGCGAATGGCAAAATAGAGTACGATGAAATGTTGCTACCTACTGGAAAAATATTAGATGAAAACGAATTTGCAGTTAGTCAAAAAATAGGAGCCCTTCATTTAGATAACTGCTATCTGGTAGACGCCTCCTTAAATACCTGTGTGCTTGAAAATGAAAAATATCAATTAATTGTTCAGCCACTGATAAACTACCCTTATTTACAATTATATACACCTGCAGACAGAAAAAGTATTGCTATTGAAAATTTAAGTGGAATACCCAATTGTTTTAATAATAAAATAGGGCTTCAATTAATGAAGCCCCATCAAAATTGGGTACTGAAAACAAGTTATCAGTTTATTATAAAGCAATAACCGCTGTAATACTTACTTCTATATTTACATTACGTGGCAATGTTTTTACAGCGACTGTTTCACGCGCTGGAAAATTAGCCGTAAAATAACTTCCATAGACTTCATTTACTTGAGCAAACAATTGCATATCGCTTAAAAAGATGGTAGTCTTCACCACGTTGGCAAAACTTAGTTTCGCTTCCTCTAAAATAGCCTTGATGTTTTCCATAACTTGTCTTGTCTCCGCTTGGATATCGGTTAAGACTAATTCGCCTGTAGCAGGATCAAATGCTACCTGACCACTAGCAAATAAAAATCCGTTGGCAATGACTGCTTGACTATAAGGGCCAATGGGTGCAGGTACTTTACTTGATTGAATAATTTCTTTTGACATAATATTGAATTAAGATTGCAATTTCTTGTTTTTCTAGCAATTCACCACCTATTTTTGTAAAACATTTTAAAGAACTTGGCAACCCTATTACATATTGATACAGCTGGCGAAAAAGCCATGGTAGCCATTAGCCAAAATGGAGTCTTAAAGGCTATTCAAGAAAACGAGGTATTTCAAACACATGCATCCTTTTTGCAGGTGGCTATTCAAACACTAGTGACAGAAACAGCCATCCCCTTAAATAGTATTGATGCCATTGCAGTAACAATGGGGCCGGGGTCTTATACAGGTTTAAGAGTGGGTCTATCAAGTGCTAAAGGCATTGCCTATGCTTTGAACAAACCCATTATTGGACTTTCTACCCTTTCGCTTTTAGCCAATGCCGCCTCTAAGCATGCATGGTTTATAGAAAAGAAAGAGCAGGTGCAAATTTTTGCCATGATAGATGCTAAAAGAATGGAAGTCTTTGGTGCCATTTATGATAGCCAATTAAACTGCCAACTTGCTGAGCAAGCTATAGTAATTGACAGTAATTATTTAGCAAGTTTGGTCGAAAAGCATCCAACAATTTGTATTGGATCGGCGGCGGCCAAGGCTAAGGCATTACTAAACAATGCTGACATCGTTTTTGTGGAGCAGTCATATAATATATTGGATAGCATTCAGTTAGCAGATGCCGCATTTACCAAAGGTGAATTTGCAGATACGGCCTATAGCAGCCCCTCTTATTTAAAAGAATTTTTCTTGAAAAAATAGATCCTTTATATAAAAGATTTTGCTCAAAAATGTGATGGGCGGTTTTAAACCTAGTTTGTATAAGAGAATCTAAGTTGTTGGCAAAATTCATGCACAAAACATATGGCTTTAACATTTTACATATAAAATATTAATTATATTTTTAATTATTAATTGTAATTTTGTACTAGCATTTAACCCCCAAAATAAAAGAACATGAATCAGTCATTACCACAACTCCAATTAGCGAATGGTACAAGTCCATTAAAAGTAGATTTATTACACAGCAAAAAAGCCGCCATGATTTTGCGCGCTTTAAATCATAAGCTTCGTCAACAAATTGTAAAATTAATTGATGAACATAAAAAAGTAACTGTTACAGAAATTTATGTAAAGTTAAGATTAGAACAATCTGTGGCTTCACAACATTTAGCTATTTTAAGAAGAGCTAGTATTGTAACTACTATTCGTGAAGGAAAATTTATTTATTATGCTGTCGATTATAATCGTTTAGAGCAAGTCAATAAATTTGTAGAACAACTTGTTGGATAGTATGCAAGTAGATTTAGCCCAATTTCTTACAATCATTGAAGATGAATCGGTCATCATTATTGATGCAAGGCCCAGCACAGCATTAATGCTTGGCTATGTTCCTAATTCAATTCATATTACGCCGCTGACAGCAAAATATGCTATTGCCATGGACATCATTAGAAAAGATAGTCCCCTTGTTTTTATTTTAGATCAGTCCATTGCAGCTGAAACATTGGCTTATTTTACAAAGGCTGAATTCACAGGCATCAAAGGTTATTTAGAAGGTGGCTTTGCCACTTGGGCAGCTGATAAAAGGGTTGACTTAATTATTGATGTAGAAGTAGATGAACTAGCCATGGATATTCCTTTTGATGAATACTTAATGGTATTAGATTGTAGAACAGAAGCTGATTTTGATAAAAGTCATATAAAAAATTCTGTCTCTCTTCCCTTAGCCGATATGGGAGACCCTGGCTCTATGTCTGAATTAGACGAACATTTTAATATTTATATACTTACTGAAAATGGAGACAATAGCACATTGGCTGCCAGTCTTTTAAAAAAACAAGGCATACATAATATTAGAATAGTCTTAGGTGGCTGGGAAGCGGTGCAAAGTTTGAAAGAAAAATTTAGTTTCGAAGTCACTAAAGTAAAGCCTGTTAGTGATGAGGATATTTTACTGAACTAATTAAGATTATTACCTGAACTAGTGCACCAGTAGTTTTTCATGCAGCTTCGCATCGTATTCATATCTCCATCTTCGATGACTCCATAAATAATTAGCCGGTTTCGCTTTAATTTTCTCTTCTAATATTTTTACGAATAAAGCAGTCAACTGTCCGTCTTTAAAGTTATTTGGAGAAGTAGTCATGACCTCATATTCGGAATGATAATACCCTCTTTTCACACGGTAAAAATGTACAAATACCTGGGCGGTATTATTTAAGATAGCGCCCTTTTCTGGCCCTTTTACAAAAGGCGTTAGTCTTCCAAAAAAAGGCAACCAAAAGGCAGATAAAGGATTACCTGGATTTTGATCTGCGGCTAAGGCCATGGCATAACTACCTTGATTAGCATATTTATGAAACTGTGATTTAAAATTAGTAGCAGGAATCATAATGCTTCCAAAACGCTTTCTTAATTTTAAAATAATTTTATTAAAATAGGGATTACTCAATGGCATATAAACTGCAATAAAAGGGTAATTGCTATATTTACCCACTCCCCAGTTCGCAAATTCCCAATTAAAAAAATGCCCTGCCATAATTTGAACTGACTGACCTGTTGCATGTAGCTTATTTAATACTTCTACATTAGAGGTAAATCTTTTGTCAAAATTTTTATCAGAAATAGAAATAAGCTTAAAAGTTTCAATAAAAGAATCGGTGAACTGCTGATAAAATTCATTGGCAATTTTCTGTCTTTCTTTTTCCGTTTTTTGAGGAAAGGCAATGGCTAAATTTTGTTGTACAATAGCGACTCTATATTTGAAAACATGTTGTAATAACAATGCAATAATATCACTGATAAAATAAAGCAGCCTCCAAGGCAGCAGAGAGATTAAATAAACAAAAATATAAATAAGTAAATACATTAGTCTAGGTCTATCCAGGCATTATGTTCTTTTAAAAGAAGTATAAGTTCATCTACTGCCACAGCGCTATCTATATTACGCTTCATCACTTCTTTTCCTTTGTATAAAGTGATCTTACCCACTCCACTTCCTACATAACCAAAATCGGCATCAGCCATTTCACCAGGTCCATTGACAATACAACCCATGATGGCAATTTTTAAACCTTTTAAATGACTGGTCACTGCTCTAATTTTTGCAGTGGTTTCTTGCAATTCAAATAAGGTTCTACCACAGCTTGGGCAGGAGATATATTCTGTTTTTGAAATTCTGGTGCGCGTGGCTTGTAAAATGCCAAAAGCAGTTGAATTTAAAAACTGCTCCACCGAATTATTGCTATAATAATTTCTTCCAGAAACTTGTGCATGCTCATTACTAGCTTCCTTTTCACTAGCTGTCGCTTCTACTTGCTTACCTTTTATGCCAATGCAAATACCATCTCCAAAACCATCTAATAAAAGCGCACCCGTCTCAGTAGCAAAATGAATTAAATGCTCATCTGTAGTTTGCCAAGCACTATCTGTTACTAATATAACAGGAGATTTAATTTTTAATTCCATCATGCGCATCATCATTCTTCTTACAGCTGGCATAGCATGTGAAAGTGTACTACTTAAACAAAATACCACAGTAGGATCCTTCGCAATGGATAGTAGTTGCTCGTCTCTAATACCATTTTTACTTCCATAACAATCTACTTCTACAAAGTTGATGCTATCGCTTTTTTTAGTTGCTTGGAAATAAGTTTTAAAATTAAATAAGGGTAAATATTTTTGAGTATCGCTTGCTATCTCCCAAAGAGCAGGACTTGTTATCACGCGTAATGTACCAGGTAAATCAAAAGACAATAATTCAGTAGGACTGTAAATAAAATCGGCAGCCGCATCGGTAATGGTCCACTTGTCTATGGCTTCATCGTATATATATCCAATTGCCATTAAGTCAGCGGGTAATAATGCAATTTTATTTTTATAATCGGCCACCACCACTGGCACCGATTTACTTCCAATAGTGCTTACCTGAATTGTTTCTCTTCTTTTATATTCAAAAGGGCTATGAGGTAATTGTTCAATAGGCGGAATCATATCAGCCCCTTTAATTCTATTGGCTGGATATCTTTTTACCAAATCTTTACAAACAGGAATTTCTAATTCTGGATCCTCGGTTAAACTCACTCTAATAGTATCTCCAATACCATCTTCTAATAAAGTCCCAATACCAATGGCACTTTTAATTCTACCATCTTCCCCATCTCCTGCTTCAGTCACACCTAAGTGCAAAGGATAGCATTCATTGAATTCAGCTTGCATTTGTTGAATAAGTAATCGATAGGCTTGCACCATTACTTGCGGATTACTTGACTTCATACTTAAAATAATCTGATGATAGTCCAAGCTTCTTGCAATACGCAAAAATTCCATCGCACTTTCTACCATACCAATGGCAGTATCACCATACCTACTCATAATACGGTCGCTTAAAGAACCATGATTGGTTCCAATACGCATAGCCGTTCCATGTTCTTTACAAATAAGTACTAAGGGGGTGAACCTTTCTCGTATACGCTCAATTTCTTCTATGTATTCTTGATCCGTATATTCAATTTGTTCAAATTTTTTCTTGTCTACATAATTACCCGGATTCACTCTCACTTTTTCAATAATAGTAGCTGCAATTTCTGCAGCATTCGGAGTGAAATGAATATCGGCGACAATAGGAGTGGTATATCCTTTTTCTTTTAGCGAAGCTTTAATGGCTGCTAAATTTTCTGCCTCTGTTTTACTAGGGGCTGTAATTCTTACTAATTCCGCGCCAGCTTCAATACAACGAATCACTTGTTCCACTGTTTTTTCAGTGTCCATGGTGTCGGTAGTAGTCATGGTTTGCACCCTGATAGGATGCCCTCCACCAATGATGAGATTACCCACTTTTACTTCGCGTGTAATTAAACGATTATAAGACGTAATAGAATTGCAATACTGTTCCATAATTAACTACCGTAAAGATAATTATTTAATTGAAGTAATACCTAAAATATTAACGAAGCCCTTGCAGGAAGCCCTGCTGTAATAGTATTTTCTTTAAAAGGGCAACTGAATTGTTAGTGGCTGCTGCTGTTTTACTAGTGGTATGTAAAACAAAGAAGTAAATATGTGTGTTTTCTTCTTCATAGCCTATCACCCAAGTATTATTCGTAGTGGAGTCGGCAGCAGTGAGATAAGATAATTTATAGTTGCTATTCTCTTCTTTCAAGATCATCTTTTTGAAAACTTCTTGAGAACGTTTTTGAAAAGGCAATTCTTTGAAAAAGACTCTTTTGATTAAACCCAATTGTTCATCTGCAGTAATGGTAAGTGACCCATCTTTCCAAAATTCATTCATATTGGCACTTACTACACCCTTGCCATAACGAATAGAATCAATTGTTTTTATAATGGTTTGTCTTCCAATTTGCGTAATAATGTTTTGATAATAAGGTGTAGAATCCATCGACGCCCAAGAGGCTTGGTTATGATTGATAATACCTTTATCTAATGCGATTAAACTAGGTAGAATGAAAAAACTACTTAAAGGAGAAGAAGCGCTGTCTTTATAGTGAGACAAATTCGCAATGGTAAATTTACCCGATCCATTCTCTAATAAAGCAAAGCTACCCACCACCCCTGCGCTATCCAATATTTTTACAATAGAGGAATCAATGGTTACATTGTTCGGAGAACAAGCAAACAAGCTAGCAGACAATAAAACTGCAAAAATATATTTTTTCATAGTAGACTTATTAATCTTAATTATAAATAGGGACTTAACAAGTAGATGATTTACTATTAAGCCCCTATTGTCAAAATATTGCAAAAAATTATTCTATACCTAATAATTCTACTTCAAATATTAAAGTAGAGCCTGGTCCAATCATAGCACCTGCTTGACGATCACCATAGCCTAATTCAGCAGGGATGTATAATCTCCACTTACTTCCGATAGACATTAAAGGTAAAGACTCTTGCCATCCTTTAATCACGCCATTTAATGGGAAGGTAATGGGCTCACCTCTTTGAACAGAACTATCAAAGATAGATCCATCAATTAAAGTGCCATGGTAATGACATCTTACTTTGTCTTTGATAGTAGGCTTAGTGGTGTCCTTACCTGCTATTAAAATTTCGTACTGAATACCGTTAGGTAAACTAACGACACCTGGTTTTTTAGCATTATTTACTAAAAATTCTTTTCCTGCTAATTTGTTAGCGGCTGTTTTTTCTGCACTCATTGTTTCTTGATATGATTTAATACAATAATCTAATACACTATCGATGATGATAGACTTTCCTTCAAAGCCGGCCAATAATCCTTTATTGAAAACGGCTAAATTTATTTTTTGTAAGCCTTGTCCATTTAAGCTCTGTGCAATTCTATATCCTAATGCATAAGAAGCGCTGTCTTTAACATTTTTAATAACTAAAGGAGGTGTTACGCTCATGGTTAATTTTGCATTGCCCACTTTCAATGGCTTAACTGGTAGTGCTTTAACGCTTGTTGCCGGTTTCGCAGTAGTTACCGCTTTTGCTGCAGGACTAGCTGGCTTTGGATTGGTTTGCGCTTCTGCTAATTGCAATGTTGCAACGGCCATTAATACTAAAATTTGTTTTTTCATTATTCTCAATATACTTTTTTTAGAAGATAGATGCGGGAGCAAAAATACAATATGTATTTAATAATTCGGTAATTTTGTGTTAAAATACAAATAAATTAAAATCTTATGAAACTACTAATAACCACTAGCTTATTGATGGCATCTCTAGTTCTTTTATCATGTGGTGCCAACAATGATAAAACCAATACAGCTAGTGCAGATACCGCACAAATAGCCATTATGGATACAACTGCAGAAAAAACGTATGCAGTAAGTTTAGTGAATAATAAAAAAGATCCTACTTGTGGCATGCCAGTAACTGCAGGTATTAGCGATACAGCACATTATGAAAAAAATATTTTAGGATTTTGTTCTGTAGAGTGTAAGAATGAATTTTTGAAAAATCCAAAAGCAAATTTAGCAGCAGCAGAAATTAAATAAACGTTAGCTGAATAAATAAGCAATATCATCCTTGGTTAAGGATTTTACAAATCCTACTTCATCGGATATTAATTCTTTAGCCAAGGATCTTTTTCTCTCTTGTAATTTTAATATTTTATCCTCTACCGTATCATTACAAATCATACGATACGCAAATATATTTTTGGTTTGTCCAATACGATGCGTTCTATCAATGGCTTGTTGTTCCACTGCAGGGTTCCACCAAGGATCTACTATATATACATAATCGGCAGCTGTTAAGTTTAAACCCACACCACCCGCTTTTAAAGAAATTAAGAACACTCTGCAATTATCATCGTTTTGGAAGCGCTCAATAGCGCGTTCTCTTTCTTGAATGGTACTACTACCATCAAAATACTCATGATCAATACCTAATTTTTTCAACTGTTCTTTAATTAAAGCAAGCATGCCTAAAAATTGCGAGAACACCAAGGCTTTGTGACCACCAATGTTTTCAGCTATTTCACGGGTTAACTCTTCTAATTTTACCGATTCATTTGGATAGGCTTCCTCTTTTAAAATAGCCGGGCTATCACAAATTTGTCTCAACTTCATTAGCCCTTGTAAAATAGAAAGCTGTGATTTTTGAATACCCTTTTCTTCTACCATACCAATGAGTTTATCACGGTAGTCGTTTCTATAAGCCTCGTAAATTTTTCTTTGTGCATCCCCCATTTCACAATACAATACCATTTCTTGCTTTTCTGGTAAGTCCTTGGCTACTTGTTCCTTGGTTCTTCTTAATATAAAAGGGAATACAAATTTTCTTAAATGTTCTTTTTGTTCTTGCTCATCAAACTTATCAATAGGCATAGAGAAATTATGCTTGAAGTATTCCACTGTACCCAACATACCTGGGTTCAAGAAATTCATCTGCGCATAAATATCAAAAGTATTATTTTGTAATGGCGTACCACTTAAACATAATTTATTAGTGGCTTTTAATAAACAAGCTGCCTTGGTCACTTTGGAAGCCGGGTTTTTAATGGCCTGGCTTTCATCTAAGATCACATAATCAAAGTTCACTTCCACAAACATTTTAATATCACTTCTTAAAGTACCATAAGTGGTAATGATAACTTCAATTTTATCGTCATGAAATAAGGCTTTCTTTCTAGTGCCTCCATGATGTATATGATAAGTTAAAGAAGGGGTGAATTTTTTTAATTCATTCTGCCAGTTAAAAAGTAGCGTAGTTGGGCAAACCACCAAGGCTACTAATTTGCCATTTTTTTCTTTTAAATGCTGTAGGAAAGACAAGGTTTGAATGGTTTTACCCAATCCCATATCATCGGCTAAAATTCCACCCCACTGTACATCGTGTAAATAATTCAACCACTGAAAACCACTAATTTGATAAGGCCTTAAAATAGGCATTAAATGGTCAGGTGGTGTAACGTCTGCAATGGCATAGCGTTCTCTAATTTTTTCATACTTCCCTTCTAATTGGAAAATAAGTTCTTCCTCGTCTCTTTGTTGGTAGAGTTCATCTAAAATAGAAAAATGATACTTGCTTAGTTTAAGTGTATCGGCCTTGCCCTCTCCTACTTTAAATAATAAAGAATATTTATTCAACCATTTTTCTGGAAGCACGCCTAAACTTCCATCTTTCAGTGGAACAAATTGTTGTTTATTAGACAACATAGTTTTGATATCTTGAATAGATACTTTTTGTTCGCCGAAAGAAATTTCCACTTTCGCATCAAACCAATCGGTATTGCTACTTATATATAAACGCGTAGAAGGCTTAGCTGTATTATACTTAAATTGTTTTAAGTATTCTGTTCCAAATAAAGGAATTTGTTTATCTCTTAAGGTATCAATAAATAAGAAAAACCAATTGTTCTTTAATACCTCAGCGCCTTTTAAAGCAAGCACATTGCCTTCATTCGGACGAATAAAGCCAGAATGTAATTGCTCAATGATATTCATTAATTGTCTTTCTGCTGCAAGGTCTCTTTCTAGTATGACAATTTTATCGCCTACTTGTTGAATCACAGAAGGACCATCTTCCTTAGTAACAACAATATCTTTATAAGCAAATAAGGGTTCAAAGAATAAGTAGTCTCCGTTTTCTTTTAATAAAATTTGTAATTGAGGCTTCACCCCTTTTAATTTCTCCTGTGTAACATTATCTAATGAAACCTGATACTGCTTTGACAACGGCAATAAGGTGCTTTGCAAGTAATCGGGCCACTTGTCTAAATTAATTTCATGAAAGCCCGCTGGCATAAACTTTTCTACCCATAATAAATCATCTCTTTGCTTCCACACAAAAAACTGATGATGGTATTGGAATATATAATTAGACTTCGCGTGATTATCTTCTAGTGGAATTTTGCCTTCTGGTAAACTTACATGTGCATATACAATGTATCTATCCTCTTCCTTTTCTACTCTAAAACTAGGCTGGATGGTGTTAAATACTAATTCCGCCTTCTGCATATTGGCCGTAGTAAAGGGTTTGTTATGCGGTAAATAAAAACTAAAAGGATGTTCTGATAAATCTCTCCAAACTTTTTCAATTTTAGGATGCAAGTATTCTTGCATTAATTCCTTGGTCTCATCAGGTAAGCTTTCTTCATCGGTATGCACAATATTATCCCATAAGCCTTGGAAAGGAGAATTTTTATTCAAGAACTTAGAAAGTTCTGCAGGTTGTAATTTTTTTACAAGTTGCAATAAAATTTTATCTTCTTCCTTAATTAAATTAGGGGTGATGAATTTAACAAGGTCAATTTTTTCTACTTTGCCTAAAAAAGAAGTGCCTTCTTCATTCACTTCCCCTTTGACTACATTGAAGGAAATATAAGGATAAATAGTAGGCTGGTGTTGCATCACAATACCAAAACGTTCTTTAATCACCGCCTCTTCATTAGAAGCTGGCTCCTGCTCTTCAATATCCCAATCGTTCGAGCTAGGCCTTTTGAGGGTAAGAGATTTGGTGCCGTTCACCTTTTGAATTTTTTCGTCTAATACTTTCAAAAATGGTTTGCCATCGTGATATATAAATTCAAACTTATCTTCAATATAATCATCTAAAGTAAAGCCGTATAAAGCGAGTAATTTATTTTTCTCTCTATCCCAGTTACGAATGGTTTCAAAATAGTCTGCTCCCTTTAATAAAAATAATTGTAGCAGTAACATGGTTTTATGCACGCAGAGCGGATATTCCGTCTCAGACAAACAATCGCAAGAGGTATCAAAAAAACGTTCTTCATTTTTTTGTATAATGACATGATAAGTTTTTCCTTTTTCATCAATTTCTGCAACTACCTTTTCATTTTCACTTTCGATAATATGAGGTCTCACCGATTTCAAAGTTTGTTCTGCTTTTTCGAATATAGCTTTTGAACAAAGCATTCGAATCATTTTTAAATCTAAGGTCTTTGTTCTTAATTGAGTATGCGTGGTCTTATAAGAAGCTGGCTTGTAGTCCAGTAAATTTTTATCCAATAAGTCTTGGATATAAAAAAGAGCAGCTGCTTTATGCCTACATACTTCTGATAAATTATAAGGACAGCCACAACGCAATGACAAAGTAGCGGCGCTTTTAAAATTTTCAATAGTGACTTTATAATAAGTACTGTAGCCATCATCTTTGACGCGGCAATGAATACTTCCAATTAAAGGATCAAATTTTGCTAATTCAATATTTTTGAGCGCAAAAATTTTCTTGCCTCTACGTATCACTTCTTCAGTGCCGTAGCTATAAATGTGTTTTACTAAATAGGGTAATGCCATAATGGTACAAAAAGCCCTTAAAAAAGGGCAATTTGCAAATGTAAGGCTTTGCTAGCTAATATGGAAGTCTTATTATGATGAGTGGGGGAAATAGGGAAAATGGGGCAATTAGGCCTTATTTATAAGGGCTCCGTCCTTGAAAATAGGTAAGGAAGGGGCCGTATCCTTAGAAATGCAATACAACATGTCCTCTTCTAAACCATAGGCCGCTAATCGGTGCCAATGCGTCACGGTTTTAATATAAGTAGGCAAATCATTTTTATGTTGATTGTATAACTGATTCGCCATAAAGCTACTATCGCAATGAATCTCAAAAGCATCCTTAATTTCTTCAATCACCGCTCCTGCAAATAAGACATCTTCAATATTAAATCGGTTCTTCCAGCCAGAACAACCCAGTATCACGGGTGCATTTTGTTCCTTTAAATATTCCACTACCTTGGTTAAATTAGGGAAGGACCCTGTAATGATATCTTTGGCTCCTTGCTTTAAGGCAAGATGCAATAGTTTAGTACCATTGGTAGTGGTGATGACTAAAATTTTATTTTCAATAAAATCTCTTGGATATTCAGAAGGAGAATTACCATAAGCTAATCCTGGAATAATTTTTCCATCTCTTTCACCAGCAGTCACACCTCCTGTTTGTTTACCTACTTCCATACAAAGTTCGGGTGTATCTACAGGTATAATTTTACTTGCACCATTATATAAGGCAGTAGCCATGGTGGAAGTGGCTCTAAAAACATCAATGATTACAACGATACTATCTTTTACATCATATAAATCTAAAAGCTGTGGAGTTAAAACGGTATGTAATGAAGGTTTTGTCTTTGCGGCAGTTGTCATAATGCACAAATATACAAAACCTTCATTTTTTATTAGACTAATTCTTTAGCGACGGCGTTCTTTTTAGATAAAATCAAAATATCTGAAACAATAATATCTGTGCTTACTCTTTTGATGGCATTTTTATCGGTGTAAGCCTTTGTAAGCAGACGCCCTTCTACCGCTATTTCACTGCCTTTGAGTAAATATTTTTCAGCAAATAAGGCTAGCTTGGCCCAAGCTACCAAACTAAACCACTGTGTTTCTTCCACCCATTCTCCTTTGGCATTTTTATAGCGATCATTCACTGCCAAACGCATATTGGCCAACTGACTCTCTTTTAAAATTTTGAATTCTGGATCGGCCCCTAAATGACCAATCAACTGCACTTTGTTTTTAATTGCTTTCATACTAATTGTTTTGTTAAGACACAAAATTGCAAATAGTAAGAAAACAAAAAACAAGTATTTACCCAATGAAAAAAGGGTATAAATTAATCTATAAACTAGAATAATAAATAAATGTAAAAACTTAATGAGTAGAAAAACTATCCTTTATTTAAAAGGAAACTTCACCACCTGCGCTTTGACTAAAGTATTTCTAATGTCAATATAAATTTCAGACCCCAGTTTAGAAAACTCAGTGGCCACATAGCCCATGCCAATGGCCTTACCTAAACTAGGGGCCTGTGTACCTGAAGTAACTGAACCAATAAGTTTGCCTGCGGCATCTTTAATTTCATAATAATGTCTTGGTATACCACGGTCAATCATTTCAAAGCCCACTAATTTTTTAGAAACCCCATTTGTTTTTTGTGCAAGCAAACTTTCTTTATTGGTAAAATCCTTAGTGAATTTTGTAATCCATCCTAAACCCGCTTCCATAGGACTAGTGGTATCATCAATATCATTTCCGTATAAACAAAAACCCATTTCTAAACGAAGGGTATCGCGAGCACCTAAACCAATGGGCTGAATACCATCGGCAGCACCTGCTTCAAATATAGCATCCCAAATTTTATTAGCATTATCATTAATGTCTTCAAAATAAATCTCCACACCCCCTGCACCTGTATATCCCGTAGCACTAATAAGTACATTGTCAATGCCTAACATTTCACCTTTCGCAAAACTATAATAAGGCATATTTAAAACATCCATACTAGTTAAAGTCTGAATAATTTTAGCAGCCTTTGGACCTTGCACCGCAAGTAATGCAGTCTTCGCACTTATATTATGCATCTGCACTCCTTTAGTATTATAGCTACTAATCCAATTCCAATCTTTTTCAATATTAGAAGCGTTCACCACTAACATATACACTTTATTCTTTTCTACACAATACACTAATAAATCATCTACAATGCCCCCTGTTGTATTGGGCAAGCAACTATACTGCGCTTTGCCATCTTCTAAAACAGAAGCATCGTTGGTGGTAACGCGTTGAATTAAATCCAGGGCATCGGGGCCTCTTAGTATAAATTCACCCATATGACTTACATCAAATACACCTGCATTATTTCTCACAGCAGCATGCTCTAGGTTAATGCCCGTATAACTTATAGGCATATTATAACCTGCAAAAGGCGCCATTTTAGCGCCTAGTGCAATATGTTTATGGATAAAGGGAGTGTTTAAAGCTTCGCTCATTTCGATTAAATTTTCTCAAATATAATCAAAAAAGAAACTGAAAGGAAAGCCTAGTGGGTGAATCTGTCTAATACCCATTGTAAGTCAGATAATTTACCGGCCGCCTTTCCAATTTGATTCATCTTTTCAATATTTGAACCGCCTACATCATCCTTCTTAAATTCGTTCACTTTTACCACTTTAATTTTATCTTTTTGAAGCTCTTCTTCTTTTAATTTTTTAATATCATTTTTAATGGCCTCTCTTTCTTCTTTCAATTTTTGCAATTGAATTTCTTTATCTGACAGCTCATCTTGTTTGTCGTCACTATTTGAATCATCATTATCCTCCATTGTTTTATAGTCTCTTTGTATTTCCTCTAATCCCATTTTTGTCATTTTATACTCAACCCCTCTTTCATATTGATAAGATTCATTATCCCAAGGTTCATTCCATTCATCATACCAATTATCATCCGTACTAAAACGGTCAATGGTGCCGGTTCTCATGCCTCTTCCATTAATATTCACATTGGTTTGAGACCAACCCTTATTGGTAATTTTAATGCGCTTACCAATAGGCACTGCAATGGTCATAATAATATGCTGATTTCTAAATTTATCTTTTTTATTAATACCAATACCTCTGTCTAAATACACCAAACTATCTTGTTGTGTGAGTTCAAAGTTTATTTTATTAGCAAGCTCATTGGCGTTTTGAACAGTCTTACCATTACTTAGCTTCACAATTTTCACTTCAAAACTATCTGTTTTAGATTGTACAATTCTAATGCGTAAATTTCTTACATATACAGTGTCTTCATCAGCGAAACCTTGAAATGGTTCAAATTGGAACCAATTATTTTCATAATATTTCATTTTGGGTGCTGCCGTAATTTCTACATAATTAATTGTAGGATTTGTCAAAGCAATGCTTTGCTCTGCAGGCAAATTATGTCTTGAGAAACTATTTCCCAAGCTACTTCCAAAATAAAATATACAAACCCATCCAAGTACCCATAATGCGATAAAGCTTGATCTCACCCAAACATTTGCTTTTTTTAATCCTGCAAACTTTCTAATCACAGCTGTGACTATTCCTATAATAGGCACCCATACAAAAAGTAAAATAGCTCCAATCACAGACCAAGTTTGAGCCCCATCATCTAGTATGAAATTTTTCAAAGGTAATAATGCAGTAGCTGCTACCCCTATTCCAAATAAAGCAGCTAATAAGGAGATACCTACAATGGCTAAAATAAAATACACGAATACTTTAATACTTAAAGTAATTATTCTTCCTATATAATACAATAATCCTTTTCTCTTCTCTGCTGATCTATGAATTTCTGAAGATTGATTAGATTCATTCTCTTCATTCGAATTATTCGTTCCTTTATTTCTATTGTATAAATCGCTGCCCCAAGATTGTGCTCTTTTGCTAAAACCTTCCATATCATTTTGAATGGTATTTTTAATACTATTCAAATCTACTTTCTCCCCTACCATTTCTAATTTATCCGCACTGGTTTTAGCTTCAGGTAGTACCAACCACAAAACAATATACACAAAAACAGCACCTGGACTAAAAGTGATATCTAAAAAATTAGGGAAATCTGGCGCATCCCAAAATTGGAATAAATGCATATGTCTGAAATTCACCACAAAGCGAATAAATGGAATTAAAAATAATATTCTCACTATCCATACTTGAATACCAAAGTATTTAGACAAGCCAGCCGCCACACCGCCAATTACTTTTTTGTCTATATCTCTAAATAATCTTTTACGCACACCACCCACTACTTTTACAGAAGTGCTAGGAACTGCAATCCATAAAATTAAATAGGCCAGTATATTAATACCTATTAAAAAGAACCAAAGAATTCTCACTATCCATGGCTCTATGACAAAGTAGTTCGCAATACCACTACAAACACCACCCAATACTTTGTTTTGCTCGTCGCGGTATAATCTTTTAGGTCTATTACCCTCTCTATAAAAATTCGAGTTATTATTCCCACTAGTATTTTGATACGTATTTTGTTGTCGACCATCGTTTGAATTATTCGCAGTAGCAGCAGTAGATTGTTCAAAACCATCCTGCGCTTCAAAATCGGCAGGACGACCAATACTTGTAATAATTAAATCGATATCGCTAGCAGCGATGCATACGGTTCCTTTTTTCAAGCGGTCTTCACATAATTCTGCAATACGACATTCAATGTCATTAATTATTTCATCGCGTCCTTCTTCGTTGGCGAAATAAACACGCAGCGACTCTATATATTGTTTCAATATTTCATACGCTTGTTCTTCAATCGGAAGAATGCGACCTTGAAAATTGATATTGATTACTTTATTCATAAAATATTTTTTAAAATGTAGATTTAAGAAACTGCTTGATTACTATTTTCAGCAGTATTTGTTTTTTCTTGGGTTAGTTGATCCACGGCCGTGGCCATTTCTTTCCAGGTTTGTAATAAAACACCAAAGGCTGCTTTGCCTTCTTCAGTCATTACAAAATATTTTCTTGGGGGACCACTGATACTTTCTACCCAACGATAATTTAAGAGGCCCGCATTTTTTAAACGCGTTAACAAAGGATACAATGTACCTTCTAGAATATGCAAATTGGCCAACTTCATTTTCTCAACAATATCACTTGGATAAACCTCCCCTTGTTGAATGATGGACAATATGCAAAACTCCAAAACGCCCTTGCGCATCTGACTTTGTGTGTTTTGAATATCCATAAGAATTAATTTGAAACACAAAGCTAAGGATATTTATAGTACTATGTATCGCATAGTACTATAAATTTAATCATAAAAAACGCAATACATTGATTTACAATATATTATATAAATAGTATTTTTATGAACGAAAATAGGAAAGGATAAATGGTAGCTTAATAGACCACTAATTCGTAAAAATCTTCCTCTGTTAAATAGGTATTGGCCAGGGCCTGTAATTCCTCCGGACGAACAGAACGCACCACTTTAATGGTATTGTAAAAATAGTCTTCCGTTAAATCATTTAATAAATAGGTTTTCCAGCGACTTATAATTTGAAAGGGCCCATCTAAATCACCTAATAGAGCACCCAACATATAATTTTTAACCAATTTTAATTCTTCTTCTCCTACTAGCTCTTCTCTTAATTTTTTCATTTCCTTATACACTTCTTCAATGGTAGCCTTGCAAACATCTTTACCTGCATCGGTACTTACCATCCAAGCCCCTGCATGCTTATAGTTTTGTAAATAACTATGTATACCATAAGTATAGCCTTTGTCTTCTCTAATATTACTCATTAGTCTTGATCCAAAAAATCCGCCAAAAATATTATTCAGCACTTGTGCAGCCGGAAAATCGGGATGATGTCTATTCGGAAAATGTCTGGCTAAACGAATAGAGCCTTGCACTGAAGCTGCATCATTTACAATACTATATTTTTTTTCTGTGGCAGATATGATAGGGTGCGCCTGCTCCGTGATATCTTTTTTATTTAAAGGCAGTTGGCCAATATGCTTATTGAGTAAGGATTCCATGGTAGAGGGAAATTTACCTGCAATAAAAATGACACATTTTCCATTCAAATAATACTGCTCGTAAAATGCCACTAAGTCTTCTCTATTAATAGCTGTATAATCTTTCTCTACTGAGTATTTTCCATAAGGATGATCGAAGCCAAATAAGTATTCATCAATTAATCTATTGGCAATAAAGTCACCTTTTTTCAAATTAAGTAATAACCTTTGAATTTGATTTTGTTTTAAAATGGCAATTTCTTTTTCAGGAAAACTCGCTTCTGAAATAATCTCTCCCATGATAGGAATGACTTCATGAAAATGTTTTGATAAACTATGTAAAGTAACGGTAGCCGTTTCATTGGTACAGGTTCTATTTAAATGCGCACCATAAAATTCAAAGGCATCGGTAATTTCAAAAGAGGTTTTTGTACTCGTTCCATTTTTTAATAAAAAATTAGTGGCAGCTGCTACCCAGTTTTTTTGTTCAAAACTATTGCCTGCGTAAAATACCATGTCCACAAGCAACACTTCCTGTGAGCCGCCTTCGTAGGCATTCACTTCTACCCCATTATCTAAGCTAAACTTTTGATAAGGTTTCAATTGAATATTAAAATCAATAGCGTCTTTAATAACAGGTGCTACTATTCTGTCTAGGGCCATGATTTAGGTTTTACTATAATAATATAATGTGTTGCGATTATTGTCTTGGAATATTTGTTGCGCTGTATGCTGAATCATAGAAGGCGTTACTCTTTGATACATTCCCAATTCTTTATTCATCAAGTCTGCGTCTCCTAATAGTTCATAATAAGCTAGGCTATGGGCCCTATTCATAATACTCATATCCTCAAAACAAATCACACTTTCTGTTTTATTAATTACTTTTTGCAGTTCTTTGGCATCCAGTATTTCATTTTTTATTTTTTCTATCTCTTCTAGTACCGCTTTTTCTGCAACAGCCATGCTAATACCTTTCACTAATTTTCCTTCTATCACCAGTAGCCCCGGATCCACGGTTCCAAAATGATAACAATCAATAGATGAAAATATTTGTTTCACTTTAATAAGCTGCTCATATAATCTTGCAGAAGTACCGCCTCCTAAAACTTCAGTAATTAAATCCGTGGCATGATAGCCTTCATCAAAACGGCCTCCCATATGCCAGGTCATCATGAGCATATCTAAAGGCACATCGGCGCGTACATCCATGGACCTACTTTTTTCTTGCACAGGCTCCTTCGGTAAATTGCGTACATAGGCTTTGCCAGCTTCAATAGGGCCAAACCATTTTTCGGCTAATTGTTTTACTTGTTCTGTTTGCACATTACCCGTCACTACTACTATTGCATTGTTAGGACGATAGAATTGAAAGAAAAAATCTTTCACATCTTCTATAGTGGCATCTTCCACATGTGCAAGTGATGCACCAATGGTCATCCAACGATAAGGATGTTGTGTATACGCCAAGCTGCGCATTTTATGCCAAGCATCTCCGTAAGGTTTATTGATATAATGTTCTTTGAACTCTTCGCAAACAACCTTGCGTTGCACTTCTAAACTTTTTTTACTAAAAGCGAGGGATAACATTCTATCACTCTCTAACCAAAAAGCAGTTTCAATATTTTCAGCAGGTATTTGACAATAATAGTTAGTTAAGTCATTCGTAGTGTAGGCATTGTTTTCTCCCCCTGCTCTTTGCAGTGGCTCATCGTATACAGGAATATTTACACTGCCTCCAAACATCAAATGTTCAAACAAATGGGCAAAGCCTGTTTTAGCAGGGTCTTCATCCTTAGCCCCCACATTATATAAAACATTTACTACGGCCATAGGGGTACTGGTATCTTGGTGTACCAATACTTTAAGGCCATTGTCTAGTTGAAATTTTTCAAATTGTATCATAACAGAGGGCGAAAATACTTAATAACTACAACAGTTCCTTTTCTATTGCAAAAACCTTCTTCATAGCCCTTTCGAAACCCGATAAATTCGATTAACTTTGTGGCCAATTAATACCTAAGCTATGCAGCTGGAATCATTATACCAAAGAGCCTTGAATTTTGAACACTTAAGCAAGGAAGAAGGCCTATTTTTATTTGAAAAAGCGCCACTTACCGAGTTAAGTTATGTTGCCAATGAGTTGAGAAAAAAACAAGTGCCCCATGGTAAAGTAACCTGGCAGATTGATAGAAATGTAAACACCACCAATGTTTGTATTGCGAATTGTAAGTTCTGTAATTTTTACAGAGTGCCTGGTCATCCTGAATCTTATATTACGGATATGGATACCTACCGCCAAAAAATTAAAGAAACTATGGACTGGGGCGGTGATCAATTATTATTACAAGGAGGCCATCATCCTGAATTAGGCTTGGCTTTTTATACCGATATATTTAGCCAGATTAAAAAAGAATTTCCAACGATTAAACTACATACACTAGGGCCCCCAGAAATTGCGCATATTGCAAAGTTGGAAAAAATGAGTCATACCGATGTCTTGAAAGCCTTAGTGGCTGCGGGTATGAATTCACTGCCTGGTGCGGGTGCAGAAATTTTAGTAGACCGTGTCAGAAAATTAGTGTCTAATGGAAAATGTGGTGCAGACGAATGGTTAGATGTTATGGCTGCAGCACATCAATTAAATATTACTACCAGTGCCACGATGATGTTTGGTCATGTGGAAACTTTAGAAGAAAGATTTATTCACTTAGTGCGTATTCGTGAAGTACAAGATAGAAAACCAAAAGATGCCAAAGGATTTTTGGCTTTCATTCCTTGGACCTTCCAAGAAGTAGACACCTTACTTACCAAAATTAGAGGGGTACATAATTTAACGACTACAGAAGAGTATATAAGAATGATTGCCATTAGTAGAATTATGCTACCTAATATTAAAAATATTCAAGCTAGTTGGTTAACCGTAGGAAAAGCCACTGCACAGGTTTGTTTAGAAGCAGGCGCCAACGATTTTGGAAGTATTATGCTAGAAGAAAATGTTGTGAGCGCCGCAGGTGCCCCACACCGTTTTACCTATAAAACTATACAGGAAGCTATTAAGGAAGCAGGTTTTGAGCCTCAATTAAGAGATCAGCAATACGAATGGAGAACCTTGCCAACTTCCATCCAAGAACAAATCATAAACTACTAGTAAATTTTATACTAAATTTTCTGCACCAAAATAAGGTTGCAATACCTTTGGAAGGGCAATACCCGCTTCGGTTTGGTAGTTTTCAACAATGGCTGCAAAAATTCTTGGAAGGGCCAATGAACTACCATTTAATGAATGCGCAAACTGAATTTTACCAGCTGCATCCTTGAAACGACATTTCATTCTATAGGTTTGGTAAGATTGGAAATTTGAAACACTACTTACTTCTAGCCATCTATCTTGAGCTGCACTGTACACTTCAAAATCATAAGTAATGGCAGAAGCAAATCCCATATCACCTCCACATAATCTTAAAATACGGTATTGTAAGCCCAGGCTCACTAATAATTTTTCAACATGTGCCACCATTTCATTTAATACTTCATCGCTTTTATCGGGATGTACAATTTGTATAATTTCTACTTTCTCAAATTGATGCACTCTATTTAATCCACGCACGTCTTTTCCAAAACTTCCTGCCTCTCTTCTAAAGCAAGGAGAATAAGCGGTCATTTGTAATGGCAACTCTGTCTCTTTCAATACCACATCTCTATAAATATTAGTAACAGGCACTTCCGCTGTAGGAATTAAATAAAAATTATCTGCAGTGGCATGATACATCTGTCCTTCTTTATCGGGTAATTGACCTGTAGCAAAAGCAGAAGCTTCATTCACCATAAAGGGAGGTAAGTATTCTATATAGCCCGCAGCAATATTAAAATCTAAAAAATATTGTACCAAGGCTCTTTGAAATTTTGCACCCTTGCCAATATATAAAGGAAAACCACTGCCTGTGATTTTAGAGCCCGTTTCAAAATCAACTAAATTGTATTTGCTAATTAAATCCCAATGCGCCTGAGCCCCTGCATGAAGTGTAGGTGTTTCACCGCCTTGCTTCACGAGTTCATTCTCTTCAGGTGTTTTTCCCTTGGGTACTAGGTCATGTGGCAGGTTAGGGAATTGAACAATGGTGTTTTGTAATTGTAATTCTACCTCGGCCATCTTTATTTTAAGTGGATCTAATTGTGTTTTTAAGCCTGCTACTTCATTTTTTAAGTTTTCTGCCTGTTCTTTTTCACCCTTGGCCATCAGCCCCCCAATTTCTTTGGAAGCCGCATTCACCTTCGCTTGCATCTCATCAAAAGAAGCCTGTAATTGCTTTCTTTCATCATCCATGGCTATAACGGTATCCACCAAATCCAAATTAGCGAAATGCTTAATAGCCAACTTCTGCTTAGCTATTTCTTTGTTTTGGCGTAAAAAACTCACTTGTAACATCGGGTCTAATTTTAGCAAAGATAATCAAAGCATTGTACTACGCCTAGATATCCCCTACCTTTGCCACCTAAATTGAAAATGAGATATGGCCTCCGACGAAGAGGGCTGGCCGCATTTTAAGCAATTAAAGGGCCTGCCTACGATGGACTTAATAGAACAGGAAGGATTTTTAAAAGACCATATTTTACTCTATTTTGATAACAATAGCTTCTAGCTCATTGGTTTTTTAGTGTTTTTTATGAATCTTTGCATCAATAAAAAATAAACTATGCAATTCCCAGCCGACTTACGTTACACAAAAGACCACGAATGGATTAAATTAGAAGGCAATACTGCCACTATTGGTATTACCGATTTCGCACAAGGCGAACTAGGGGATATTGTATACATTGATATTAATACAGTTGGAAAAATGCTTTCCGCTGAAGCTGTATTCGGAACAGTAGAAGCCGTAAAAACAGTAAGTGATTTATTTTTACCAGTGTCGGGTACAATACTGGAAGTAAACTCTGCACTAACTGCTCAACCAGAATTAGTGAACACCGATCCTTATGGTGCAGGCTGGATGGTAAAAGTAACTGTTGTGAATATAGCTGATGTAGAAGCTTTATTAACAAGCGAGGCCTATAGTCAGTTGGTTCATTAATCCATTATGACAAATTCATTTAAAACTTTTATTTGGGTCATTTTTGAATTTGTACTCATATTTATTTTATTAAGTATGCCCAGTAGCGGCGAACCTGGCAAAGGTTGGATCTCCTATCTATTGGAATTGCCTTTTGCCGATAAAATAATTCATGTAGGATTATTCGGAAGCTTAGCCTTATCCCTATTTTTTCATTTAGAACAGTATTCAAATATTTCTTTTAGGTCAACAAGAACAAAGGCATTGTCATTAATACTTTGCATTGTATTTGGAATTGGCATGGAATTTTATCAAAAATATTTTGTACCCTCAAGAGGATTTGAAGTAGGTGATATGTTAGCAGATGCCATGGGAGCCTTACTAGCACTGCCTTTTTTTAATGGGGTGAAGCGTTTTATACAACCAAAAGTGAAGTCAATATAAATGGGTATTGAAAAAGACATACAACAAACGAATTTCAGAAATGAATTTCAAAAAATGGGTATCAATATCATTTATACTGCGAATTGGTTGAATGAGAAGATGGGCCAAATTTTGTCTACAGAAGACATTACCCAACAACAATATAATATTTTAAGAATTTTACGCGGTAGCGATGCGCCTTTAAGTACTTTAAAAATTAGAGAGCGCATGTTAGATAAGATGAGCGATACCAGTAGAATTGTAGACCGCTTAATTGTAAAGGACCTGGTAGAAAAAACGGCCTGCGTAAAAGATAAAAGACTGGTAGATATTACTGTTACCAAAAAAGGACTCCAATTATTAGAAAAATTAGATGCTTTAAATGAGCAGATCGATTTCATCTTAAAAGGCGTGAGTGAAAAAGAGGCCACTACCATCAATCAAATTTTAGATAAGCTTAGAGAAGATACCCAGCATTTATAAATTAAATTAGTACCCATGCGTTTATTAATGAGTATCCTATTTATAGGATTTTTTCTTTTTACAAAAGCACAACCCGCTTTTAACGATAAAAATGTTTTTGAATTTAGAGGCGTATGGATAGCTACTGTTGAAAATATAGACTGGCCTAGTAAAAAAGGTTTATCCAATCAAACACAGAAAGAAGAATTTATTACACTACTTGATAGGCATCAAAAAAATGGTATGAATGCTATTATTATGCAAGTGCGCCCTTCTGGTGATGCCTTTTATCCCTCTACCTTAGAGCCTTGGAGCGAATACCTAATGGGTACGCAGGGCTTGCCTCCTAGCCCCTTTTATGACCCCTTAGAATTCATGATTAACGAAACGCATAAAAGAGGAATGGAATTTCATGCCTGGATTAATCCTTACCGCGCTGTTTTCAATGTCAACAAATCAAGTGTGGCACCCAGTCATATTTCTAAACTACATCCGGAATGGTTTTTAACCTATGGAGATAAAAAATATTTTAATCCAGGTCTTCCACAAGTATGGCAACATACCAACCGAATTGTTAGAGACTTGGTAAGCAGGTATGATATTGACGCCATTCATATGGACGATTATTTTTATCCTTACCGTATTGCAGGTAAAGAATTTCCAGATGAGAAAACCTATCAACAAAATAAAAGAGGTTTGTCCAAAGAGGATTGGAGAAGAAGTAATTGCGATACCATTGTCAAACAATTATACGCAAGCATTCACCAAATAAAACCAGGTGTACAGTTTGGAATTAGCCCCTTTGGTATTTGGCGTAATAAATCAAAAGATCCAAGAGGCAGTAACACCAAGGGAGGTCAAACTAACTACGACGATTTATATGCTGATATATTATTATGGTTAGAAAAAGGTTGGGTAGATTATATAGCCCCACAAATTTATTGGGAGCATGGACATCCTTTAGCGGATTACGATACCATTATTGATTGGTGGGACCAAAACAGTTATGGAAAAAATTTATACATAGGTCATGGTATCTATAAAGCAGGTAGCAATGCATCTTGGAAAGATAAAAATGAACTGCCTTATCAAATAAAAAGAGTACGCGATTTAAAAAATACAAGCGGTAGCGCTTATTATAACAGTACTAGTTTTAAAAACAATATTAATAATTGGAACGATAGCTTACAACAAAACTATTATCAAAAGCCCGCTTTAGTACCTACTATCCCTTGGCTAGTACAATATAAAGTAGAAGCACCTATTGTAAATAAGCAGAGTACGAGTAGCTATCAAATACAAGTGAAATTAGTAAGCAGTATAAAGCAGTATGCTATATTAGAAAGTACAAATAAGCAATTTTCGGTAGCTGCTATTTTAATGCCCGATACAAAAACAATTAGTCTAAACACCTTAGGCATTCAGAAAAAAACCAATGCACAATACTGGTTGGTAGCGATAGGAAAGCAAAATCAATTGAGTAGTTTAGTGGCGCTTAACTAAGGATAAACTATTCGTAGACACGCTTTAATAAAGACTGTTCATTGGCTTTAATGATTAATGGAACATGTTCCACTACCGTCATGTCGTTGTCTAGTCCAAAGGCTTTTTGATCGCTTTGTGACAAATGCTTGATATTAAAGTATACATCCATAATAAAGTCTTCTCTAATAGACAATTCATTTTCAATAGAGAAGAAACTTTCTATAATAACATAAGTAATATCGGTATGGAAGTCCTTACTTTTTAAAGATTCATATTTACTATAAATACCCAATTCCTGCGATTCATTTAATTCCTGCATAACCTTTTTAAAACATAGGTTCACACGGGGTTGAATTCTGAAGCCTAATTTAAAATCGACACGCATTACTTTGTCATCCACTAATTCACGAATAGAATATTCCATTCCATAAGGCGAGTCGGTTCTGTCAATATGTAAGAACCAATAAATATCGGCACGTTTTGGTTTTCTATTTAAAATAGAATCAATAATACGGTGTTCAATTTCTCTATGGTTATTGGCCTTGGTCAAATACACTAAATGGGTAGCATATTTAGGCATTTCCTTATCAGCACTTAATTCGGCCAATGGTTCTAAATAATCTTTCAATTTTACAAAGTCCAAATAACGATTGGTAATTTTTCGAGCTCTATGCCAAATCAACATTACAAAAATAATACTGAATGAAAAGCCTAAAGTGATATAAGCATGTTTAATTTTAATAACATTCGCTAAAAAAAAGGAGATCTCCACTGTGCTAAAAATTAATATAACTATAGCACTATCTCTAAAAAAGAATAGCATTGAAATACATCCAAACCATAATAATAAATTAAAACTTGGAATATAAATTTGTCCTTTTTGATCCGTTGGAAATTTTACAGTCACCCTTGGCCAAAAGTTCATACTAATGGCTTCATTAATTAAAGCAAAAGAGCCACTAATTAAAGCCTGGCTCGCAATAATGGTTGCAAAAGTGGCAATACCAATGCCAATTAATAAAAACCAATGCGGCATTAATTCATAAAAAGGATTCATTTCACCAATGGTCTGACCCATGTGTTGCATTAGCCATACACCCTGCCCCATATAACTAAATACCAAGGCAATCTTTACAAAAATCCAACTTACTTGAATATTAATACGCCCACAATGTCCTAAATCGCTATATAAAGCCTCGGCTCCAGTAGTACATAAGAACACAGCGCCTAATAACCAAAAGCCTTGCGGATAATTCGCAAGTAAGTCATAAGCATAATAAGGATTCAGTGATTTTAAAATTTCTATACTACCTAAAACAGGAATAAGGCCAAGAATTAAAATCATCGAAAACCAAATTAACATGATAGGTCCAAAAGCAAAACCAACAATCTTGGTGCCGAATCTTTGAAAGAAAAACAAAAGCGAGATAATACCAAAAACAATGCCTACCGTCAAATTATTACCAGGTACAAAAATAGTTTCTAGCCCTTTTACATCTTTTAAAGCTTCAATAGCAGATGAAACAGAAAGCGGGGGTGTGATCATACCCTCTGCTAATAATAATGCAGCGCCAAATATGGCAGGAATATAAATCCATTTTACATAACGACGAATCAGTGCAAATAAAGAAAAAATTCCACCCTCACCACGGTTGTCTGCGCGAAGGGTTAGCAAAACATATTTGAAAGTTGTTTGTAAAGTGAGTGTCCAAAAAACACAAGAAATAGCACCATACACTAACTGCTCAGTAATGATTTTATTGTGGACGATGGTTTTAAATACATACAATGGGGAGGTTCCGATATCACCATAAATAATGCCGAGTGTAACGATTAAACCTGCAACAGAAAGTTTGTGTGCATGTTGTCCGCCAGATGTTTGT
>JAJTDP010000064.1 GCA_021300455.1 Sediminibacterium sp.
GATTTTTTAAGTAATACAAAATTGAATTTTAGAAAAGATAAAGATAATACCCTTACTAAGCTTCTTACTTATTATGATCAATTAACCTCCACTGAAATTAAATAATAGATTGCAAAAATTTTCAAAATATATTTTAGTTATAATGGCCTTAGTTTTGGCCAGCTCTTCTTATGCGCAGTCCGATACCAGCAGTAAAATAAGTCTAGAGGTAAATAATGCAAGCCTATACAGTCTAGTTGAAAAAATAGAATCTCAAACTTATTTTCATTTTTTTTACGATAGCTCTAGCCTTGGTAATTTTGCCATTAGCTATACAACTGCTCCTAAAAAAATAACCACGGCCCTAGCAGAAATATTTACGCCCTTGGGCATTCAATTTTATTTCGATAATCAGAACAATATTTTTTTAACAAAGTCGAAACTACTAAGCTTAGCTATTAATGATTATTTTTTTACTGGTATAAAGCAAACATCTTTAAATGCCAGCAAGGACCTTGCTTTTGACACAGAAGAAATTGGCCCTATTGAAGAAGCCTTAGTCGATAAAAAAATATATGAAGTGGGCGATAAAAATTTGAGCGGTACTCAAAATATTATTACACTAGCAGGTTATATTAAAGATAGTAAAACAGGTGAGCCTGTTGGAGGCAGTTCTGTATATATTGACAAACCAAGAATAGGTGCTACTACCGACCAATATGGTTTTTACAGCATCTCTCTTCCCAAAGGACGCCATATACTCAATATTCAAAGTATTGGTATGCGCGATGTGAAAAGACAAATTGTTTTATACAGCAATGGCAATATGGATGTGGATTTACAAGGCAGCATTATGTCACTTAAAAGAGTGGTTATATCTGCACAAAAAATTAGCAATGTAAGAGGCACACAAATGGGCGTTCAAAAACTAGATATTAAAACAGTGAAGCAAGTGCCTGTTGTTTTTGGAGAAGCTGACATTTTAAGAGTAGTTACAACCCTACCAGGTGTAAAAACAGTGGGTGAAGCTAGTACAGGTTTGAATGTAAGAGGCGGCTCTCCCGACCAAAACTTAATTTTATTCAACGACGCTACTATTTATAACCCTGCGCATTTCTTTGGCATGTTTTCGGCGTTCAATCCTGAATTAATTAATTCTGTTGAATTATATAAAGCTAGTATTCCTGCTAGTTATGGGGGAAGGCTATCTTCCGTATTAGACATTACTAGCAGAGAAGGCAATAAAAAAGAATTCACAGGATCTGCGGGTATTGGTTTATTAACCAGCAGACTAAATATTGAAGGCCCTTTAGTAAAAGATAAATCGTCTTTTATATTAGGTGGAAGAACTACTTATTCTAATTGGTTGTTCAATTATTTACCTGAAGATTATAAAGATAGCAGGGCCGATTTTTATGACCTAAACCTAATTGTGAACCATCAAATAGATAAAAAAAATACGCTTTATTTCACTGGCTATTTAAGTAATGATAAATTTAATTTAAATAGCGACACTATTTATGGCTATGGCAATAAAAACTTATCTGTTAAATGGAAGCATATTTATACTACTAAATTAAATAGCTTAATTACAGTAGGTAATGATAATTACAATTATGCCATCAATAGCCAAAAACTTCCACTCACTGCTTATCAATTAAGTTTCAGTATTAATCAATCTTATTTCAAAGCACATTTTAATTATAATATTAATAGCAAGCATAGTATTGACTATGGTGTTAATTCAATTTATTATTCTTTAAACCCAGGTAATTATATACCACTGGGTGAAAAGTCGCTTATCAAACCAGATATCATTCCAACAGAACAAGCACTAGAATCGGCTTTATATGCAAGTGAACATTATACCATTACCAGTGCCCTTAAATTAGATGCGGGCATTCGCTTTTCAGTATTCAATGCATTAGGCCCAAAATCGGTTAATGAATATGCTGCAGGCATACCTAGAACAGAAGAAAATATTGTAAGATCGGTTAATTATGCAAATGGAGATATTGTTAAAACTTACGGAGGCCCAGAATATAGATTGGCTTTAAGATATGTAATAGATGAAACATTTTCTTTAAAAGCATCTTATAATACGCAACGTCAATACATTCACTCTTTGTCCAATACAACCGCCATGGCTCCTACCGATATTTGGAAATTAAGCGACCCCAATATTAAACCGCAAAAAGGTGACCAAATCTCTTTTGGGTTGTATAAGAATTTAAAATCAAATACTATTGAAACTTCTTTTGAAATATATTATAAAAATATTGAAAACTATTTAGATTTTAAGAGTGGCGCCAAGTTAGTCATGAATAAAAATATAGAAACCGATGTCATTGGCACTAAAGGAAAAGCCTACGGAGTAGAGTTATTAGTGAAAAAACTTTCTGGTAAATTAAATGGATGGATTAGTTATACTTGGTCTCGTATTTTACTACGCATGAACGACCCTACAGCAGGTGAAATAATTAACAATGGCCAGTTCTACCCTGGCAACTATGATAAGCCCCATGATGTAACCCTTATTGCTAATTACCGCTTTAGCCACCGCTTTAGTATTTCAATGAATAGTAATTATAGTACCGGTAGGCCTATTACCCTGCCCATTGGTTTATTTAACTACGCTGGCTCTATGCGTACTTTATATGCCGATAGAAATGCTTACCGCATTCCCGATTATTTCAGAACCGATTTTTCTATGAATATTGAAGGCAATCATAAAGTGAATCAGCTTTTCCATAATTCATGGTCCATTGGTGTATATAATTTAACAGGGCGTAGAAACCCTTATTCAATTTACTACGTTTCTGAAAATGGAATGGTAAATGGATACAAGCTTTCTATTTTTGGCAATGCCATACCTTATATTAATTTAAATATTAAGTTTAAATAAGTAAATATGAAAAAGATAATTATCTATAGCTTATTCATTCTTGGTCTTTGGGCTTGCAAGGAAAAATATATTTCCCCTGTCATCTCTCCTAGTACCGGCTACTTAGTGGTAGAAGGTATCATTAATAGCGGTGCTGGTGAAACCAATATCATACTAAGCAGAACATTGGCCTTGTCCTCCAATACCATTAACTATGAGACAGGCGCAAAAATAAATGTAGAAGGAGATGATAATAGCTTGTATCCTTTAAAGGAAATTACAAATGGGCATTACAGCGTTTCAAAATTGAATTTAAACGCCAATAAAAAATATAGAATCAATATTGCTACGGTGGATGGTAAAAAATACTTATCCAATTTTACTGCAGTGAAAAATAATCCAGCCATTGATAGTGTTAATTATAAAATAGAAAGCCAAGGACTGCAGTTTTATGTAGACACCCACGACCCTAGCAACAATACTAAGTATTACCAATGGGATTATGCAGAAACTTGGGAATTTCATTCTCCTTTCCAAACTTATTTAAAATATAAAATAGAGAACAGCTCTAAAGGTCAACAGTACAGCGTAGTATTTTCCGACTCCACTAAATTTGGATTTGATATGGGTCAATACATTTGTTGGAAAACCGAAAATTCAAGTTCTATATTAACAGGTTCCACCGCCAATTTGAGTAGCGATATTATTCACTTGCCTATTGTTTCCATTCCTCCAGCTTCTTGGAAATTAAGTGTATTGTATAGTATTAATGTTAGACAATATAGTTTAAGTAAGGGGCGCTATGAATTTTTACAAAGAATGAAAAAAAATACAGAAGGCACAGGTTCTATATTTGATGCACAGCCTTCTGAATTATCTGGTAATATTTATTGCACATCCAATAACGACCCTGTCATTGGCTATATAGATGTTTGCCCTGTGCAAGAAAAAAGAATTTTTGTAGACCCAAATAAAGTGCCTAATTGGCCCTATTGGTTATACAAAACTAATTGTACTGAAATTGAAGTTCCTAATAAAAGCGATAGTATTCAAGTGAAGGCTGTCAACTTACTGCCCACTAATTACATACCGATAAGAACTTCTATATAGCGAATGAAATTTGTTGGTTAAAAATTTATAATGTAGACGCCATTTTCAATAAGCCTTTAAACATTAGTAAGGTTGCTTATTTAGAATTAATAGATAATAATGGTAAAGCTGTTTGGCAAGAAAAAATAGCTTTAAAGGAAGGAACTGGTAATGGATCCATACTGATACCTAGCGTTATTGCCACTGGTAATTATACCCTAAGGGCTTATACCAATTGGATGAAGAACTTCAATGCTAGTTTTTTCTTCGAAAAGAAAATCTCTATTCTAAATCCCTCCTTAACACAAGAAAATAATTATACACCTACCAAAGAAAATTACTCTATTCAAATTTTTCCAGAAGGTGGCAACTTAGTGGCAGGGCAATTGTCTAAATTAGCTTTTAAAATTACCAACCAATTTGGTAAAGGTATTCAAGGCAAGGGCTATTTATTAAATGAAAAAGGAGATACTATTACACAGTGTAATACTTCTTCAATAGGCATAGGCAGTATGGGCATGGGAAGTTTTACTTTCACCCCTCAGACAAACCAGGGCTATAGCTTATCGCTTACCACTAATGACGAAAAAATAACTAATCAAAAGCTACCCAATGTATTTAATAAGGGCTATACCCTTAGCCTTGGTAATAGCGCCACTGATGCAACTTCTACAATCAATATTAGCATTGCAGGTTTACAACTTGAAAATACAAATGTTTATTTACTGGTGCATGCAAGAGGTATCGTATCGCACACAATTGCAGGCCAAATTATAAATGGCAGTAGCAGCTTAACCATTGATAAAAATACATTAAACGAGGGTATTAATATTTTTACTTTATTTAATCAAGCAAAGGAGCCTGTTTGCGAAAGACTTTATTTTAACTACCCTAAAAATGTGATTGAAACAAGTCTTGAACTAGAAAGTACTGTTTTAGCAAAAAGAAGAAAAGTAAATCTTCAAATTGCTACCAAACAAGCTATGAATGGTTTTACTGCCGCAAATGCTTCCATGGCTGTCTACAAAATTGATTCTATTCAAAACCTGGATGATCATACTATTCAAAATTATATTTGGCTTCATTCCGACTTGGTAGGCAGTATTGAAAACCCAGGCGCTTATTTCCAAAATGTAAATACGAATACCTTGCTAGCCATGGATCAATTAATGCTAGTGAATGGATATCGCCGATTTAAATGGGAAAATGTTTTAGCAAATGCAACACCAAGTTTTAAATACCTACCAGAATTAGCAGGTAGTATCATTACTGGAAAAATGGTGCAAAAAGGAACCAATACAGCAGTTAAAGATATTACAGGCTTTGTCTCTATGCCAAGCAAAAACACTTTATTTAAAGCAGGCATTAGCGATGAAAATGGGCATATTCAATTTGAATTCCCACAGCTTTATAATGACGGGCAATTAATATTGCAAGCAGATAGCAGCAAGTATTATGCACATAAAATTGAAATAGACAACCCTTTTTATACAAGTAAAAATAATAGTCAACTCATTGAGCCCATTATACTACCAAAATTGAATAAAGAAATTATTCAACAATTAAATAGCAATATTGAAATTCAAAACCATTTTAAAGCCGATTACCTAAATCGTTTTCAAGCCCCTAGCTTAGACAGCAATGCCTTTTATTATAAACCAGACTATACTTACTATTTAGACTTATATGCACGCTTTACCACCATGGAAGAAGTGATTAGAGAGTATGTAACTCCTATGACCTTATCAAAAAATAGAGGCAGGTTCCAATTAGCTGTGTATGACGATCAGAACAAACGTTTCTTTGATAAAGCGCCTCTAGTTTTATTAGATGGAGTGCCTATTTTAAATATGGATAAGTTTATTGAATACGATCCTTTAAAAATTAGAAAATTAGAAGTGGTTAGTAGAACCTATTTTTTAGGTAATCTGGCCTTTAATGGTATCGCTAATTTTTTAACTTACGATGGAAAAATGGAAGGCTATGAACTAGATCCAAGAGCTACTTTAATTGATTATAAAGGACTTCAAGTACAAAGAGAGTTCATGGCGCCTGTTTATGAAAACCAAGCTCAAATTGACAGCCGTAGCCCCGATTTTAGACATTTATTACACTGGTCTGCAAATATTAATACCTCTTCAAAGGGCAAAATTAATACTGCATTTTATACCTCTGACGTACCTGGAAAGTATGCCATTGTGCTTCAAGGAATTAGCAAGCAAGGCCAACCCCTTTACAAAGAGATTACATTTATTGTAAAATAAATATTCCATTAACCTCATTTACAGGCATTTACCACTAGTCCATCTTTATTTTGCCATAAGCGAAAAAAGTAGGAATTTAACTGTCACAATCAACCCCTTTACAACGCTTAAACAAATGAAAAAAACAATCCAATTTAGCCTTCAAACCATTGCATTATTTTGCTTTATTTTAATAACCCTAGCTTCTTGTAGTAGTAAAAGAAGTAGTAAGCCCACTGTATTAGTTTTCTTTAAAACAGGTGGCTATTACCATGAGTCTATTCCCACAGGCGTTAAAGCCATTCAAGACCTTGGTGATAAAAATGGTTTTAATGTAGACACTACCACCAATGCAAATATGTTTGCAGAAGATAGTTTAAAAAAATATGCTGCCTTAGTTTTCTTAAGTAGCACAGGAGAAATATTATCAGGTAATCAAGAAATTGCTGTAGAAAGATATATCCAAGCAGGTGGAGGTTTTGTAGGTATTCATGCCGCTACAGATGCTGAATACGATTGGAGCTGGTATGTGAAAATGATTGGAGCTTCTTTTAAAAGTCATCCTGCCAATCAGGAAGCTACCTTAATTATTAATGATAAAAATCATCCTTCTACCGATAGTCTGCCTGCTACTTGGACTAGAAAAGATGAGTGGTATAATTTTAAAAATTTAAACCCCGATGTTAAAGTACTTATAAGTATTGATGAAAAATCTTACCAAGGTGGAGAGAATGGCGATAAGCATCCAATGGCATGGTACCATAATTTTGATGGTGGTAGAGTATTTTATACAGAACTAGGTCATACCAATGAATCATTTTCAGAACCTTTGTATTTAAAACATATTTTAGGAGGCATTCAATATGCCATAGGAGATAATACAGCTGATTATAGCAAAGCACGCAGTGTATTTGCACCAGATGAAAGTCAATTTACCAAAACCGATTTAGTAAAAGGAACTTTCTTCGAACCTACTGAAATTTCAGTACTTCCTAATTTAGATGTATTAGTAGTTCAGCGTCGTGGTGAAATATATTTATATAATAGTACTTCTAAAAAACTGAAGCAGGCAGGTTTTTTAAATGTGTATTGGAAAACCAATGCTCCTGGTGTAAATTCTGAAGAAGGCTTGTTAGGTGTAAAAGCCGATCCCGATTTTGCAAAAAATCATTTTGTATACATGTTCTATTCAGTTCCAGATTCTCCTATGAATAGATTATCTCGTTTTACTTTAGAAAATGATACTATTTTAAATAGTTCTGAAAAAGTAATCTTAGAATTTTATGAGCAACGCGATATTTGCTGCCATACTGGTGGTTCTATTGCCTTTGGTCCTAACAAAACTTTATTTGTATCTACAGGTGATAATACCACTCCATTCGATGAGCCTAATCAAAAATATGTAAGTCATGGCTATGCACCTTTGGATGATCGCCCAGGTCATTATCAATATGATGAGCGTCGTAGCTCAGGTAATACCAACGATTTAAGAGGAAAAATTTTACGCATTAGAGTAAAAGACGATGGTAGTTATGAAATACCTGATGGAAATTTATTCCCTAAAGGCACAGACAAAGCAAGACCAGAAATTTATGTAATGGGTAATCGTAATCCATACCGTATTTCTGTAGATCCTAAGAATGGTAATTTATATTGGGGTGAAGTAGGTCCAGATGCCAATATAGATAGTTTAGAGACAAGAGGCCCTCAAGGATATGATGAAGTAAACCAAGCACGTAAGGCGGGTTTCTTTGGATGGCCTTTCTTTATTGGTAAAAATTATCCTTACCATATTTATGATTATGCAACAGGTAAATCAGGCCCAGCATTTGATCCGGCTAAACCTATTAATAATTCAAGAAATAATACAGGGTTAACTGAATTACCTCCAGCACAACCTGCCTTTATTTGGTATCCATATGGAATATCAACAATGGACTTCCCTTCTTTAGGTGCAGGTGGACGTACTGCGATGGCAGGCCCTGTTTACTACAGCGACTTATATCCAAAAGAAACAAGATATCCTTCTTATTATGATGGTAAATTCTTTTTCAATGAATGGATGCGTGGTTATATTAAAGCAGTTAGTATGAAAGCCAATGGCGACTATGATAGAATGGAACCATTTATGCCGAATACTAAGTTCCATGCAGCTATTGATATTGAAGTAGGTCCTGATGGTCGTTTCTATGTATTAGAATACGGTTCTGGATGGTTTAGTAAAAATGATGATGCTGGATTGTCAAGAATAGATTATAAGAAATAAAAAATGGTCTTTCACTCATAAAAAAATACATATGAACAAACGTCAATTTATTAAAGACATTGTTTTAACAAGTATTGCTACCCCATTGGGTATTGCAGGTATGGCAAAAAGTTTTGAACAAAAAGCCCATTTACCGGCAACAGTATTAGCGAAAGACGAAGATTTTTGGACAGGTATTCGTAATCAATATTTGTTAAAGCCAGACTATATTAATTTAGAGAATGGTTATTATAATTTTTTACCACAACCTATTTTAAATAAATTTATTGAGCATATTAAAGAAGTAAATTATCAGGGTTCTTATTATATGAGAACAGTTCAATTCGATAATAAACAAAATATTGCTGCAAGACTAGCAGGTATTGCGGGTTGCCTAGCGGAAGAATTAGTCATTACTAGAAACACTACAGAATCTCTAGACTTAGTCATTGGTGGTTTCGATTGGGAAGCGGGTGATGAAGCCATTATGGCCGTGCAAGATTATGGCGCCATGCAGGATATGTTTGACCAA
>JAJTDP010000028.1 GCA_021300455.1 Sediminibacterium sp.
ATTTATATGAATTCTTTTAGATCAGGCAAGATGCAAATTTGGAGAATGCGTCCCGATGGATCAAAACCAGAGCAAGTGACTTTTGATAATTATTCTAATTGGTTTGCGCATATTAGTCCTAATAGTAAACAAGCCATTATTATTAGTTATATAGAGGACCAAGGACAGCAGCACCCTTTTGGTAAGCAAGTAAAATTAAGACTTGTTAACCTGGAAGATAAAACCATAAAGGATTTAACAGAGCCATTCTTTGGAGGTCAGGGTACTATTAACGTTCCTTCATGGTCGCCCGATGGTAAAAAATTCGCCTTTGTTAAATACGAATTAGAAGAAAAAAAATAACCTATTAAGAAACTTAATAGGTTATCTAGAATATTGTAAAGAAGTTTATACTACTTTCATTCCGATAGGATCCCACAAAATAGGTTTGTTCTGTTGTGCACTTAAATTACAAGCAATAGCTGGAGCTGCGGCTCTTAAACCAAAACTAGCATCTTCGTAAATTTTACTACCTGTTCTTATAGCGTTAAAAAATACAATCATGTGGTCTAGTCTATCATCGTAATTTGCAGGCGCTTCAAATTTAGTTTCTTTTCCTATATCATATCCGCCATCTGTATCATTGCCATACTCCGACTGATACCATTTTTTAAATTCTTCTTTTTGTTTATTAGAGAAACTATCAAAAGAATCATATCCACCATAACCAGGTACAGCGCGTCTTTTCAAGGTTTTCACTACTAAGCCATTGCCAAAGGATTCTATCACACCATCGGTTCCAATTAATTTAATGCCAAAAGGGCCCTTGCCTTCTCCGTCTGTTAAGTTCACTCTTGTCACTACATGAAATGCATTATGCTTCTCAGTGGTTTTATAATTCATCACTGAATTTATAATATCAAAAGAGTCTCTTCCATCTTTCCATAATTTTAAATCGGCAATACTCATAATTTTTTCAGGTCCTACTGCGCCTGTTACGGTATGTATACCTGTTAATAAATGCACAATTAAATCTCCAGCGGCGCCAGTTCCATAAGCACCATAATTACGCCATCTAAAAAAACGCTTTGCTTCAAAAGGCACTTTAGGTGCAGCGCCTAAAAAAGTATCAAAGTCAATTGTTTCAGGGGAGGCATCTGTTGGTATAGAATAATTCCAAGCACCTCTTGCATCGGAGCGGTCACAATAAGACTCTACCATGGTTAATTCACCAATAGCACCTGCGGCTAATAATCGCTTCGCTTCTAGTATGCCCACTGAACTTGCCATCTGGCTTCCTACTTGAAATACTTTACCCGTTTCTTTCTGTGCATTGATGATGCCCCAGCCTTGTTCAATTTTTTGTACCATCGGTTTTTCACAATACACATGTTTGCCTGCGCGCATTGCATCGATAGATATTTTTTGATGCCAATGATCGGGTGTACAAATTAAAACCGCATCTACATCTTTGCGTGCTAATAATTCTCTATAATCTTGTGTGGTAAATATTTGATTGCCCCAGGTTTCCTTAGCGCCTTCTAAGCGTCCTTTGTATAAGTCACATACAGCTACTAACTCTACACCAGGCACTTCTAATGCAGTTCTGGTATCAAAATGTCCAATAATACCAGAACCAATTAAGCCAATTCTAATTTTATCGTTGGCGCTTACCTTAATTTTTGAATGCAAAATAGAAGCAGCACTTGTATTTGTACTTGCGCTAGCAGCATTGCCCACAGCCAATAATGCCATGGAGCCTCCAATGTTTTTAATAAAATTTCTACGATTATTACTCATGATTTTGTGGTTTTAAGTATGGATGAATTCTCTATCATAAATCTAATAATAATATTTTGAATTTTATAATACACAGACAACTATTTGAAGCCTAAGGGTATAGGTAATAATAGGTGAATAAGAACCTGAATTGACATGCAATTAAACTACCTTTGCGGCACTCAATTAATTATATTAGAAGCAACTATTTAGCACATGAAAGGGTATTTTATTAAATTATCGTTGTTGCTTTCTTTTTGTATTTCCTTAGAATTAAATGCGCAGGATACTACCCTAGGCCACCAGTCAACGCATCAAAAAAATATTTTTACTTTGGCTTTGTATAAACAACCAGGTTTAGATTCCATGGTTGATTTTGTGGATGGTTTATACCGTGTTTTTAAAGTAAATAAACTTCGCAGTCAAGACAAAATACAAAATAAAACCCTGTTTACATTTATTCCTGCAGTGGAATATAATTTAGCGACTGGGTTTGCAAGCTCATTGAACGCGAATTTTATTTTACCCGTAAAAAAAATGACCGACAACCATTCCTTTGTTTCTTCTGAATTAAAGTACACTCAAAAAAAGCAAGTCATTGCGCAATTGGTGTCTAATGTTTGGTTAAAGAGTAACGAGTATAATATTAATACCAACTGGGCCTATTTAAAATTTCCTCAAAAGGATTTTGGATTAGGAGGCAGTAGCGATTTAAAATTATTTGATAATTTAGATTACTCTTATATTAAACTACATCAATCCATTGTTAAAAAAGTGGCGCCTAATGTATATTTTGGACCAGGCTTAAACATCGACTACCGTTGGAACATATCGGATACCAATACATTGAATAAGCCATTGGTGGGCTTTACTGAATACGGTTTTACAAAACAATCAACATCCATTGGGGTGCTACTTAATTTATTATACGATACTAGAAAACAAGTTTCGAACCCTGCTCCCAATAGTAGTTATTTTAATTTAGTGTATAGAAATAATCTCAAAATTTTAGGCAGCGATCAAAACTGGCAGTCTATTTTATTAGATTATAGAAAGTATATTCCTTTTCCAATGGGCAGTAAAAATATTTTAGCTTTTTGGTCTTATAATATTTTTACCATTAAGGGTAAACAACCATATTTAGATTTACCCTCTACCGCTTCAGATACTTATAATAATACTGGAAGAGGGTATATACTAGGAAGGTTTAGAGGAGATAAATTTGTTTTTGCAGAATCTGAATATCGTTTTGGAATTACAGAGAATGGATTTTTAGGAGGCGTTGTATTTGCCAATATGCAATCTGTTTCAGAAATGCAAGGAAAACCTTTAAATAATTTTTTACCAGGTTATGGTGCAGGTATACGTATTAAACTAAGTAAACATTCCAATACCAATGTTGCTATTGATTATGGTATTGGACAAGGTGGTTCAAGGGGAATATTTATGAACCTGGGCGAAGTGTTCTAATGTATAACTGCTCTACCTTGGTGCGGGCCCAAGGCGTTTTTCGTAAAAACTTCAAACTAGATTGAATACTGGGATTGCTATTAAAGCAATTAATAGGGATATGCTGTCCAAGGTCCTCCCAGCCGAAATAGTTCACTAGTTCAGTGACTATAAATTCTAGGGTTATTCCGTGTAAAGGATCTTTGGAAGCTTGTTGCATATGCAATATTAAGTAATTTGCTGCTATGCAAGCCCATCGATATTTTATTGTGTATAAGCCAGTGAATATGGTTTCTCAATTTGTAAGCACTCATCAAGTGAATTTATTGCATCAATTAAACTTTAGTTTTCCAGAAGGCACGCATGCAATAGGTAGGCTTGACCAAAACTCAGAAGGTTTATTATTACTTACCACTAATAAAAAAATTACCAAGCTTTTATTTCAAGGTCCTGTGCCCCATAATAGAACCTACTTGGTGCAAGTAAAAAATATAGTAACTCCCGATACCATAGATAAATTAGCAGGCGGCATTGATATTAGTGCAACAGATGGAAAAACTTTTAAAACCAGTCCTTGCAAGGTTAAACTTATTAAGAGCCCTCCTAAATTAGCCGCTGTTGAAAAACCCTTGCATAAAAACGCAGAAAATTCTTGGTTGGAAATAACATTAACCGAAGGTAGGTTTCATCAGGTAAGAAAAATGGTAGCCGCGGTGCATCATAAATGCATTCGACTTATTAGAACAAGTATTGAAGACATTAAAATTGGATCCATGCAACCAGGCGAGGTAATTGAATTAAATGAAAACGATTTTTTTAGACTGCTGAAATTAGATGCTTAAAATTCTGTACTTAAGTATAACTATTAGCAATAAACCCATAGACCATTTTAGCACAAAGCAAAATAACTACTATACCTAAAATAAGCCTTAAGGTATTAGGATTTGATTTTTGTGCAGTTCTAACACCCCAGCCCGTGGTGGAGAATACACCAATTAATACAGGTGCTGATATAAACATAGAAATATAACCTACTTGCATAGGTAAGACATGCTGCATAGCGGACCTCGCATCAATGCTTAAATAACTTACACTAATAGGTATTGCGAGCATGGCCACCACACCAATAGAAATAGAACTTGCTTTTATTAAAGGTGTTTTAAGTATATCGGTTAAAATAGGAATTACAATAATACCTCCACCTAGCCCTGATAAAGAAGAAATAAGCCCGGCCACTATTCCAATAATGGGAAAATAAGGTTTGTTGAAATAATTATCTGAAATAGGCGGAGGCGGTTGTTTAAAAAACAACATTCTAATAGCGAGTATTAATAGTAATGTAAAAAATACCAAGTCAAAATCAGATTTATGATACCAGCTGCCATTTTTAATAAATTCAGTCATAAAAAAAGCAGTAATCATTCCGGCCACACTTATATACATCACTTCTTTTACATGTAAGTTTTTAACTTTATATTGTTTGTAGCTTACACTTAGTCCTGTAAAGGCGGTAATAAAAAAAGAATGTGCAATAATAAATTTTACAACCTCTGTTTCAGGAATTTTTAAATAATGAAATAGAATATCAAAGACAGGAATGAGAATTATATTACCTCCTGTGCCAATGAGCCCTGAATAATAGCCTACAATGGCACCTACAATTAATAAAATAAGAAATAAGGTAATAGTCATTTTTTAAAATTAGCCATCATTAATCCTCCACCATATCATATAAATGATGAATGAGTCCGTCGGCCAAGCCTATTTTAGGCACATGCATTTCATTAATATTGCTCCATTTACAAATAGCATTATATATTTTCAAGGCAGGAACAATTACCTCGGCTCGGTCTTCCTTAATCGTATACTGCTTCATTCTTTCTTCCACAGTTAAAGGCTCCATTTGTTTATAAATGTCCTTGATTTCATCGTATGTCAATAATTTACTTGGCTTGGCGCCTGCAATAGCATATACTTTATTGATATTGCCACCCGAACCAATACCTATAATGTCATCATATTTTTTAGACAAGTCCTTAAGGGTTTCTTTCATATCCTCCCAGGTGCTGTCCTTTACTTTATTGGTTAACAAACGAACAGTTCCAATATTAAAAGACCTTTGAATAATTACTTTTCCTTTATGGTATAAAGTTAGTTCGGTACTACCGCCGCCTACATCTGCATATAAATAACTTTTATTGTTATCTAAAAATTCGGCAATATGGTTTTCGTAAATAATTTCCGCTTCTAATTCTCCAGTGATAACTTCAATTTCAATACTTGTTTCCGACTTTATTTCTTTGATAATTTCTTTGGCATTTTCTGCATCACGCATAGCACTTGTAGCACAGGCCATATAATGATCCACCTCGTATACCTTCATTAAATTATTGAAAGACTTAATGGTATTAATAAGCATTCTTCTCTTTTGTCCGCCAATGTTACCTTTTTCAAAAACATCAAAACCTAATCTAACCGGAATTCTTAATAGGTTTAACTTATTAAAAGTGACTTCTTTTCCTTTTTTTATGACTTCACAAATAAGTAATCGTGCTGCATTACTTCCAATATCTATAGCGGCGAGTATCAATTTGTTTCTATTTTTTTCCTATTAAGTAATTGTAAGTTTCCACCTGAGATTTCACTTGTTTCTTACCAACGGAAGGTACATACTTATTGCTTAATTCTGTATCTAAAATTCTTGCTTTCTGATTATCTTTTAATTGAATATTAATAATATCAATTAATTCCTTTTTGATTTTTTCATCTAAAATAGGAGCAGCTACTTCTATGCGGTGGTCCAAGTTTCTTACCATCCAATCGGCACTTGAAATAAATACCTTCTCTTTTCCATTATTATGAAATATCATTACTCTAGCATGTTCTAAATATTGATCAACAAGGCTAATGGCATTCAAATTTTCAGTTGATTTAACAGTTCTCTTTTTTAGCGTTAAGATACCTCTAATAATTAAATGCACTTCAACACCAGCCTTTAATGCAGTATATAAATGATCCAATAATAATTGATCACTAATGGAATTTGATTTAATAATTATTTTTGCTGGTTTACCTTGCTTTGCAAATTTGATTTCATTATTAATTAATTCAATAATGGAATTTCTCATATTAATAGGAGATAAAAGTAAGTTCTTTGTTTTTTCAATAGGCTTATCTCCTAATTGCCAACTAGATAAATAAGTAAATACCTTATTCACCTCCATTAATAAGGCCTTGTTGGCTGTTAATAAACAATGATCGGCGTATATTCTAGCCGTTTTTTCATTTAAATTACCCGTGCTTATAAAACCGTATTGAATTAATTTATTAGCTACCTTTTTTTGTATGACACAAATTTTAGCATGCACTTTCATATTAGGTATGCCTACAAGTACATTCACTCCTTCTTCCTCCATTAATGTTTTCCATTCTAAATTGGCTTCTTCATCGAATCTTGCTTTTAATTCTAAAAATACAGTTACTGCCTTCCCATTTCTAGCAGCGTTAATTAAGGCATTGATTACTTTTGAATTAGTCGCTAAGCGGTAAGCGGTTATTTTAATGGAACTAACATTATCATCCATTGCAGCTTCTCTTAACATATCTATTACAGGGTCGTAACTATGGTAGGGGAAGTGAAGCATCACATCTTTTTTTAAAATAACTTCTGCTATTTGAGTTTTATTTCTAAAGGCTGGATGCGCAAATGGTTTTGATCTTTCTTCTTTTTCAACAAGTACATCTGGGAAATCCATAAAATGTCTAAAATTATGAATATGTCCTCCAGGTATGATACTACTTTTTCTACTGAGGTGTAATTTCTGAATTAAAAATTCTAGTAATTCCGCATTCATGTCTTTATCATACACAAATCGAACAGGTTTTCCTTTTCTTCTATTTTTAATACCTTTTGAAATTTTCTCAACAAAATTAATACCCACTTCTTGGTCTAAATCAATTTCTGCATCCTTGGTAATTTTAAACACATGGGCATCAAATTTATTGAATTTGAAATGCGAGAATATAATGGGTAAGTTGAACTTAACTATATCTTCCAATAAAATAATTGACTTGGTACCTGGCGCAGAAGGTAAAATCACAAAACGTCCTATAGATCTTGAAGGAATTTCAATTAAAGCGAATTTTTCTTGATAAGCGTCTTGCTTATTTTTCATTACAATGGCTAAATACAAACTTTTATCACGTAAATAAGGTAACTCAGGTAAGTTTTCAATCATCAAAGGAATAATATAAGGGCGCACTACATTGTCAAAATAGTCTTTTACAAACTCTTTTTGAACGGCATTTAGTTTTCTTTCATTTATGATTAAAACTTTTCTTTTAATAAGCTCCTTATTAATATTGCTCCAAATTCTAGCAAACTCACTTTGTTGCTTTAAAACCACCCTTTGAATCTCATCTAAAATTATTTGAGGTGATTCGACAATATCAATATTGCTTTTTTTATTCTTATCAATTAACTCTACCATTCTTTTAAGAGTAGCCACGCGCACTCTGAAAAATTCATCTAAATTATTAGAAAAAATGCCCAAAAATCGAATTCTGTCCTTTAAAGTAACTGTTTTGTCGTTGGCTTCTTGCAAGACACGAGCATTAAAGCTAAGCCAGCTGATATCTCTTGGTATAAATTCTGCTTTCATTTGCAATTTAATTTTGTGGCAAAATTACCAAATCAAGGATGAAGTAATTTTCCGTTCACAATTTATTAATATTATGGTAATATAGGCGACATATAGTTGTTAACTACTTGTGCGTTATTTACATAAAATACTACCCATGGACAAAAGACCAATGGAAATATGTATAGTAAGTGACCTACATTTAGGCACTTTTGGGTGTCAAGCAAAGGAGGTTCTCAATTATTTAAAGAGCATTAAGCCTAAAACACTCATTCTAAACGGAGACATAATAGACATTTGGCAGTTTAACAAGCGCTATTTTCCAGCAAGCCATATGGCGGTGATTAAGCAAATATTCAGCATGGCTAGTAAGGATACCAAGGTTATTTATATCACTGGTAACCATGATGAAGCCTTACGTAAATATGCCGACTTTGAAATGGGCAATATTCAATTAACCGATAAGATTGTTTTTGAAATCAATGGCGAAAAGAATTGGGTATTTCATGGGGATGTATTTGACAGAACTACTAAAGGTGGCGCCAAAATAATAGCAAAATTGGGCGGCTATGGATATGATTTACTAATACTTATTAATAGTATTTTGAATTGGAGTTTGAGAATGATGGGTAAAGAAAAAATGAGTTTAAGCAAGAGCGTTAAAAATGGGGTAAAAAAAGCAGTTTCTTTTATTAATAATTTTGAACAAACTGCAGCAGAATTAGCTATAGAAAATAACTATCAGTATGTAATATGTGGTCATATTCATCAACCACAACACCGCGTGGTGACTACCGATAAGGGTAGCGTTACTTATTTAAACAGCGGCGATTGGATAGAAAATTCAACTTCTTTAGAGTATTATGACAATGCTTGGACTTTATACCATTATGACCCTAAACAATTTAATGAAGAAAAGGGAAATAAGAAAAATAAAATTATCAATTTAAGAGAAGAGTTAAGCGTAATGACCAAGGAAGTGGCATTTCAAGTGTCCATGTAATTTAGTTCATTCATGAAAATATTTTACGCAATACAAGGAACAGGTAATGGCCATATTAGTAGGGCGGAACAATTGTATCCCTATTTACAAAAACATGGAGAAGTTGATTTTTTTCTGAGCGGTTCTAATGCACAATTACAAACACCGCTTCCTATAAAATATAGAAGTAGTGGTATTAGCCTGCATTATAAAACTACGGGCGGCATGGATTATGGAAAAATATCAAAATCCTTAAGTTTTAATATTTACAAAGAAGCCAAGGCCTTACCCGTTGAAAAATACGATGTTATTATTAATGATTTTGAATTTATCACCTCGCTTGCCTGTTCTTTAAAAAAGAAAAAAAGCATTCAGTTTGGTCATCAAGCAAGCTTTCAAAGTAAATTAACACCTAGGGCTAATACCTTTAACCCTATTGGAAATTTAATCCTAGATAAATTTGTAAAAAGTACAGATTACTTGGGCTTGCATTTCGAATCCTATGATAAAAATATTTATAATCCTATTATCAAAGACGAAATAATTAATGCAACACCTGTTGACCATGGTCATATCACTGTTTACTTACCGCAGTATTCAGTTTCGTTTTTAAGTCCTTATTTATTGACTCAGTCAAAATTTAATTTTGAAATTTTTACAAAAGAGGTTACACAAGTAACAAAGTATAAAAATTTAATACTACTTCCTATTGACAATAAAACATTCACTAATAGTTTAATACAATGCCACGCTATTATCACAGCGGGTGGTTTTGAAACACCAGCAGAGGCCTTGTATTTGAAAAAGAAACTTTTAAGTATTCCTATTTTAAAACACTTTGAACAAGAATGCAATGGGGCTGCAATGAAAAAATTGGGGGTGACTGTTATTGTTCAATTCAAATTAACCCATTCAACAGAAGATATTGTGAATCTATTAATGCAACAAGTTTCATATAATCAAGTAGCTTAATACCAATTAATAAACTACCTTGCAAGCTATCCACTAACACACCAATACTTTATTTAAACTATTCATTTACACATTATGTATCTTATCCAAAACCAAAACAAAGAAACCATTGCTTACATTCAAAATATGATGATATTGGATGTAGCGCAAGAAAAAGTAATTGGTATTTTAATTGGAGATTGTTTTTTTGGTAAAAACAATAAAGTAGTGGGCAAGATATTTAATCAAACTGCCTATTTATTAAATGGAGAAATGGTGGGCAAGATTGAACTAGATAAAAGTTTTAAAAATACAGCCATTAAAAAAAGTTTAATGGCGCAGGCCTGGGATATACTTATGAATATTTCAGAGCATACAGGGGCTTGGATAGTAGACAGTAAAAAATGGAGTAAGACCGAGCTTATCAAACATTTAGAATAAGCATTATTTCAAAAGCTAAATTCACGAATCATTTTTGGGGGGAAACCAAGTTCCAAATTTTGTAAGGTCGACATTACCGCCGGTTAAAATAATACCTACTTTTTTTTCTTTGAATAAATGAGCATTGCGCATCGCTGCTGCAAAAGGAACTACACAGCTTGGCTCTACAATAATTTTCATTCTTTCATAAATTAATCTAAGAGCTGCAATAATTTCTTCTTCAGAAACTAATAGTATATCTGTTACATGCTCTTTAATAATTGCTAATGTTTGATCGCTGAGTGTGGTTAATAATCCGTCGGCAATGGTATTTATAAATTGAGCTTTTTCAACTTTACCCGATTGAATACTTAACACTGCATCTGCTGCTCCTTCTGGTTCTGCGCCATATACTTTTAAACCTGGTTTAAAAAATTGGGCACCTAAACAAGTGCCTGAAAGTAAACCACCACCACCTACGGGCGTAATCACTAGATCAAGCGAAGGCACTTCTTCTATTAATTCTTTTACACAAGTAGCTTGTCCAGTGATAACTCTATAATCATCATAAGGATGTATAAATTCAGCGCCTGTTTCTGCAACTATTTTTTCTAAGGCTGCCTCACGCGCTGTTTGGTTAGATTCACATATAATAATATTGGCACCATAACCGTGCATGGTTGCCTGAAGAATGTGTAGCAATTCCGTTTTTTAATTGGGCAGGACTTAAACTTAAACTGGCATTCATGCCCCCTCTAATTTTAAAGGCTCCAATTTTTTGAAAGTTCTCGCATTTAAAATAAAAATCAATACCTGTTAATTCATTAATGCTTTTATTAGTAAGTACAGGCGTACGGTGAATATAAGGTTCAATGGTTTTTGCTGCAAGCTCAACAGCTTCTTTAGTTATTTTCATTTATTATTTTCTGCTATGCATTTATTTTTAGCAAGCTCAATTTAATTAAAATATAAAATCATTCAGTATTTCCTTTCTAAAGATTTTGTATATTTAATTATTAAAAAATAAATCACCGAATAAAATAATACTATGTCTTCATTATTAACCCCTAATCAAATTGCTGCATACCACAGAGATGGCTATATTATTGTTAAAAACTTTTGTTCTACACAAGAAGTAGATAAAATGTATTCCACTGCTTTAGAGGATAAGGCCATGGAGAAAAATGCCTTGGACTTAAACGATCAAACAGGGAAGAAAACCAGACTTTCTTTATGGTTCACTCCAGGTAATGATGTCTTTGGTTATTTAACTAAAAGTGAAAAAATGGTGGATTCAGTGGCTAAATTAATGGACAGCGATGCCCCTGTCTGTCATTTTCATTCTAAACTCATGCAAAAAGAGCCTAAAGTAGGTGGGGCTTGGGAATGGCATCAGGATTATGGTTACTGGTATAAGAACCAGTTTATGTTTCCCGACCAGCTGGTAAGTGTAATGATAGCGCTTACCCCTGCCAATAAAGAAAACGGATGTATTCAAGTCATAAAAGGTTCTCATAAATTAGGAAGAGTGAACCATGGTTTTGCAGGAGAACAAGTAGGGGCAGACCAAACCATGGTAGACAATGCACTCAAAACCATGGAACTTGTTTATGTTGAAATTGAACCAGGAGATGCCTTGTTCTTTCATAGTAATATACTACACCGCTCTGAAGCCAACTTATCTAATAGCCCAAGATGGTCCATAATTTCATGTTATAGCGCCCAGTCAAATTTAGCCTATAATGAAACCTCAACATCCTGGCATACTCCTATTGAAAAAGTACCCAATGAGGCACTTTTAAATTGGGAATCAAGCTCACTTTCAGCCGCTGATTTTCTAAAAAAAGAGAACGACCCAGCTTTAAAATAAGCGCCTAAATTTATTTAAATGAAATTATATATAAGCTTATTAGCTTCCCTTTTATTACTATTGAGTGCATGTAAACAAGCACCCGATTTTGATGCTGTCAAAATTGGTGAAAATAGTTGGATGATTAAAAATTTAGATGTGGTTACATTTAAAAATGGCGATACAATTCCAGAATCCAAAACCAAAGATGAATGGGTGGCATCGGGAACTGCTAGAAAACCAGCATGGTGTTATTATAATAATGATATCGGAGAAGGTGCACAATTTGGAAAGCTATATAACTGGTATGCCGTAAATGATCCAAGAGGGTTGGCTCCAGCAGGTTGGCATATTCCAACCGATCTAGAATGGGCCTTATTGGTATTAGAGATGGGGGGAGATAAAAAAGCAGGTGAAGCATTAAAATATACTTACGGTTGGGAAAATAATAAAGATAGTTCTGGTAATGGATCCAACGCAAGTGGTTTTGAGGCGTTGGCAGGTGGTTTAAGAAATGGCTTAGGTGCATTTGGTTACAAAGGTCAGGGAGGTGGATGGTGGTCGTCCACTGCAATAGATAGTACAAAATCTAGGTACAGATTTATGTTATATGCTAGCTCCATGGTTTTTAAAGATGTTTATGGCAATAGAAATGGATTAGCAGTTAGATGTGTAAAAGACAAATAATGAAAACAATTATTAAAAATAATATAATCATTGTATGTGCATGTATGCTGTTTATAGGATGTGCTTCAAAAAATGAAAATATTATTTTTGAAAAAGATAACGGCGGCTTATTTGTGCCCGATGGTTTTGGTGTAGTGGTTGTAGTGGATAGCATAGGCCCTTCCAGACATTTAGCTGTAAAAGAGAATGGCGATATATATGTAAAATTAAAAATCACAACAGATGCTCCTGGAACAGTAGCTTTAAGAGACGAGAACGGTGATGGTAAAGCAGATATTATTCAACCATTTGGTACTTATTTAAATGATGGCATTTTTGCAACGGGTATGCGTATCAATAATGGCTATTTATATTTTAGCACAGAGCAAGTAGTATACAGACAAAAATTAGACGACAAATTAGTGCCTACTTCAAAACAAGAAATTGTTTTGATTGATGAAAATGCACAGTGGCATATTGCCAAACCTTTGACCTTCGATAATGCAGGTAACATGTATGTACCTTATAGTGCTCCCTCCAATGCATGCGCAAGTTATATAAGTACCAGTGGGAATTCAATACAAAAAGCTGGGCAAAATCCTTGTCCTGAATTAATCAATCATGCAGGTGTTTGGAAATTTAAGGCAAACGCAATCAATCAAACACAGAAGGATGGAACGCAAGTAGGAACTGGCCTTAGAAGTATTGTTGCCATGGATTGGAATAAACAAACCAACGCATTATTTGCAGTTCAACATGGCAGAGATGATTTGCATTTATTATGGCCGCAATTTTATTCAGCATGGGAAAATGCAGTTACACCAGCAGAGGAGTTTTTTGAAATAAAAGAAAATAATAATTATGGGTGGCCATTTTCTTATTATGATCTTTTCAAAAAACAAAAACTACAAGCACCTGAATATGGTGGGGATGGAAAAAAATTAGCCACTGATCAAACTTATACAAATCCACTAGCTGCATTTCCTGCGCATTGGGCACCTAATGATTTATTATTTTATACTGGCAACCAATTTCCAGATAGATATAAAAATGGCGCCTTTGTTACTTTTCACGGATCTACCAATAGAGGCCCCTATCCACAAGCCGGTTATATAGTTGCTTTTCTGCCTTTTGAAAATGGAAAACCAACAGGTGAATGGGAAGTGTTCGCAGATGGATTTGCTGGTGTAGATACCATTGTAAATGTAAGTGATGCCAAACACAGACCCATGGGACTTGCCCAAGGACCTGATGGTTCCTTGTATGTGAATGATTCTAAGAAAGGAAAAATATGGAGAATATTGTACAAAGAAGAGAAATCAAAATTTAGCCTATCTGCATTAGCTAAAATGGAAATAAGAAAAAATACTGCGAATAATATTAAAACACCAGATCCCCTAAAGGATATCATTCAAATAAAATATAGTAAAATAGGGGAGCAAATTTATCAGACCTACTGTACCAATTGTCATCAAAGCAATCTAAATGGGGATGGTAATAGAAATCCTTCATTGATTAAATCCAACTATCTAAACGATAAATCTAGTTTTAGAAATTTAATTTCCAATGGAAAGGGAAATATGCCAGCCTTTAAGAATATTTCAGACAAAGAAATAGATGAGCTAGAAACCTATTTACAATCGGTTATTAACAAGAAATAACCATTTTAACATATTTAGGCTGTTAAATTGGGGTTTAATTGAAAAAATTTCATTTTTTTTATTGAAAGGGAATAAGTCTATAAATTTAATATAGAATATTGATAATGAGATACTTAGATATACTTTATAAACTATGAATTAGATTTTTCTAAAGCTTAAAAAAATTATTTGTGTTATCAAATCGTTAAATTGTTAATTTTATTATTAAATTGTGAACAAATAAGATTTTTAACAATTCAAACAACAACATGAGAAAAAAACTATTATGGTGTTTGTTCTTTGCGTTTTTCTCTTTCCAAGCGGCAATCGCTCAAAACACAACTGTAACTGGTAAAGTATCAGATGATAAAGGTGCTCCAGTTGAAGGTGCTGTGGTTTCTGAGAAAAGTGTAACAAAAAACAGAACACTAACTGATCAAAATGGTAATTTCAGAATCAGTGTAAAATCTGGCGCTGTTTTGCAAGTTTCAAGTGTAGGCTTTGAGAAGAAAGAAGCTACATCTCAAGCAGTAACCAATTTTACTTTAAAATCTTTAAAAGAAGATTTAAGTGAGGTGGTTGTTACAGCCTTAGGTATTAAGAAAGAAAAGAAAGCATTAGGTTATGCGGTTTCTTCAATCGGTAAAAAAGATTTAGAACAAAAACCCGAAATTGATATTGCGCGTTTATTAAATGGTAAAGCACCAGGGGTAAACATTGGTAATACTAGTGGTCTATCTGGTTCTGGTACCAACGTTGTAATTCGTGCTGTTAGTACTATCTCTGGTAACTCTCAACCATTATGGGTTGTAGATGGTGTACCATTTGATGGTGGTACGAATAACCAAGCTGGATTTACTTATGGTAACAACACGCCTAGCCGTTTCTTGGATCTTGATCCAAACAACGTTGAGACAATTGATATCTTAAAAGGTTTGAGTGCGACAACATTATATGGTGAGTTAGGTAGAAATGGTGTAATCTTGGTTACAACCAAAAACGGATCTACTCAAAAAACAAGAAAGAAAAATGAAGTAACTGTTACACAGTCTTATGCTATTAACCAAGTTGCTAATTTACCTGAATACAACACCTCCTATGGTGGTGGTTTTGATTTGAGTTTAGGTTTAGCATTCTTCTCTAACTGGGGAGCTAAGTTTACTGATCCTCCAGCGAAAGTGGCACACCCTTATAGCAGAGCTGCCTTAAATGCTGCTTTTCCTCAATACATAGGTGCTCAATATGAATACAAATACTATAATAGCGTTGAAAGATTTTTCCGTGATGGTGTTTCTAAAAACACTTCCGTAAACTTTGCAGGTTCTGCACAAAACTTAAATTATAATATTAACTACGGTTATACAGACGATCAAGGTTTCGTAGAAGGTAACGGTTCTATGAAGAACAATATCTCTATGGGAGGTACTATGAAATTATCAAACAAGTTAACATTGAATGGTACTTTCAACCACGTTCAAACAGACGTAGCATCTCCTCCAACTTCTCCTTCATTTGGTTCTACTGCGTCTAACCCATCTTTGTATGGTGACGTTATGTATACACCAACTGCGGTAGATTTAATGGGATTAGAATACCAAAATCCAATTGACGGTTCTCATGTATACTACAGAAACGGTAATGATATTCAAAATCCACGTTGGACTTTAAAGAACTCATTCACTAGAGATAAAGTAAGTAGAAATTATGGCCAAATCTCTATGAACTATGACTTAAGTCAAAAAGTAAAAGTTCAATACCGTTTTGGTTATGATAACTATTCAAACTTCCAATTATATGCTCAAAACAAGGGGGGTACTTATTATCCTCAAGGTTTCTTAAGAACATCTAATGGTAACAACGCTATCCTAGACCATACCTTAACTACTACTTATAGAACTGACATCAACAATGATTTCAATTTAGACGTATTAGCAGGTTTAAACTCTAGAGATTTAAGCTACAACCAAATGGGTGTTACAAGTAAAGAGCAATTGGTATTTGGTTTATTAGATCATACTAACTTCATCACTCACGATATCGTAAACGAGTCTGGTGCTGATATGGATTATAAAACAAGAAACCTTTCAATTGGTGCGTTTACTTCTGCAACTTTAGGTTATAAGCAATTTGCTTACTTAGTAGTGGGTGGAAGAAATAGCTGGACTTCAACTTTAGAAGCTGCTAATAGAAGTGTTTTCTATCCAAATATTAGTGGATCATTCATTGCAACTGAAGCTTTAGATTTCTTAAGAAATAAAAAGAACGTGAATTACTTAAAGCTTCGTTTAGGTTATTCTACTGCAGCTAACTTCCCTGGTCCTTATTCTACAAGATCTGCGTTAAACATTTCTACTAGAAACTTTGTGACAAATTCAGGTTCAGTTATTAACACTAATAATATCCCTAACTTCTTACCTAATCCAAATTTGAAGCCTGAGTTGATGGCAGAGACTGAGACTGGTATTGAAGCTAAGTTCTTCCAAAGCAGATTGAGTACTGATATCACTTTATACCAAAGAGTTTCTAATGATCAAATCTTGAATAGAGATTTGGATCCTTCAACTGGTTATACATCTCAGCAAATCAATGCTGGTAAAGTAACTAACAAGGGTATTGAAGCTCAAATCGCGTACAAGATTATCAGAAATCAAGATTGGGTTTGGGAAGTAACGGGTAACTATACATTGAATCAATCATTGGTATCTGATATTCCTTCTGACTTAAAAGAAATCGTTTATGCTGGTTATACAACATTGGGTAACTTTGCAATCAATGGTCAACCTTTAGGTATCATGAAAGGGTATCAATTCCAAAGATATACTGATGGTCAATTATTAGTAGGTGCTGGTGGTGATTATTTAGCTTCTACTACAATTGGTATCATTGGTGATCCAAATCCTAAATACAGAGTATCTGGTATCAATAGTGTAACATACAAATCATTAACATTTAGATTCCAAGTGGATTATACTTGTGGTGGTGATATGTACTCTTCAACTGCTAGATCTTTATTGGCTAGAGGTGTTACAAAAGATACAGAGTTCGACCGTGCTGCACCATATATCTTACCTGGTGTAACTGCAGATGGTAAACCAAATAATCAACAAGTAAGTGCTACTCAAGGGTATTTCAATAACGTGTTTGGTCCAGATCAAGCAGGTATATTTGATGCAACTGTAGTAAGATTAAGAGATATGTCTTTGTCTTATGCATTACCTGAGAAGTTACTAAGCAAAACACCTTTTGGTAGCGTATCTTTCACTGCAAATGGTAGCAACCTTTGGTATTATGCACCTAACTTCCCTAAGTACATGCACTTCGATCCTGAAACAAATGGTTTAGGAGTAGGTAATGGTAAGGGTTTAGAATTTATCACTGGTCCTTCTGCTCGTAGAATGGGTCTAAGTGTAAGAGTAACCTTTTAATACTAACTAAGTAAAAAGTAAAGAATATGAAATATTTTAAAATTATAGTAATCCTTGCGTTATTTTCAACTACGGTTGCATGTAACAAGGAGTTAGATTCTCTTCTAGAGAATCCAAATGCCCCTTCTGTGAATACTGCTGACGTTGACCTTTTGTTGAATCAGGTTCAATTATCATTCACAGGTTTTTATGATGATGCGTCCAATTTAGGAGGCCAATTAACTAGACAACAAGCTATGTTTGGCCCTCTTTATTCAAATGCATACTCACCTGGTACATCTGATGGTTTATGGACCACAGGTTATACCACCATTATTAAAAATGCAAATGCCATTATTCCATTGGCTCAAAAACAAAATAAGTTTAGAGCATCTGGTATGGCTAAGTTTTTCAAAGCTTATGCACTAGCTACAATGGTAGATGCCTTTGGCGATATACCATGGACAGAAGCTGAATTAGGTATTGAAAATCCTAATCCTAAACAAGACAAAGGTGCTGCTGTTTATGCTGCAGCCATTGCCATATTAGATGATGCCATTGTAGACTTTGGTAAAACAAGTGCTAAAGTAGCAAATGATTTATACTATGATAATGATGCTGCTAAATGGATTACTGTTGCAAAAACAATGAAATTTAAATTGTTAATGCAAACACGTAAAGTGGATGCAACTGCTGCTGCTAAAATTCAAGCATTGGTTACTTCTGGTGATTTAATCAAGACTGCAACAAATGACTTCAACTTTAAGTATGGTTCAAACAGAACTTCTCCAGATTCTCGTCACCCAGATTATGCTGGCAACTACAACGCCGCAGGTTCTGTAGGTGAGTATATGGGAGATTGGTTTATGTGGGCTGTGGCAGCAGAAAAAAATGGCGGTGCTGTTTCTGGGTCAAGAGGTACAACTTTAGATCCAAGACAACGTTATTATTTCTATCGTCAAAATACCAACGATGTGAATGTTAATGAAATTACTTTATCATGTATTACTTACCCAAGACCAGCTCATTATACCGCTGAACAACCATTTTGTTATGTTGGAACAGGTTTCTGGGGTCGTGACCACGGTGATAACAGCGGTACTCCTCCAGATGGTTCTTTCAGAACTACATGGGGTATTTACCCAGCAGCTGGTTTATTTGATGAAAACCAAAACACTAAGGTTGGTTTAGAAGTAGGTGGTAAAGGTGCTGGTATCTTACCAATCTGGAACTCTGAATTCACACATTTTAAATTAGCGGAAGCTGCTGCAACTGGTGTAATTACCGGTGGTATGGCTGCTGCAAGAGCTAGTTTAAAAACTGCAATAGAAAATAATATGGCTAAAGTAACTGGATTCCCTGCAACTTTAAATGTAACTCCAAGTGCTACATATGCTGCTACTTCTGCAACAATTAAAAGGTATGTAGATCTTGTGTTAGCTTCTTTCGATGCAGCTTCATCTGATGATGCTAAATTAGAAATTATTATGAAAGAGTATTATTTATCAACTTGGGGTAATGGATGGGAAGCATATAATGCATACCGTTTAACTGGTTATCCTAAGAAAATGCAACCTACTGTTTACTCTGCAGCTCCAGGCTTCTTTATCCGTTCATTCTACTATCCTTCAGTATATGTGAATAGAAATCAGAATGCTCCTGCTCAGAAAGCTTTGGGTATTAAAGCAGAGAAAGTATTCTGGGATAATAACGCAGATAATTTTATCAATTAATAAACTTGACAATAATGAAAAAAATATTCAATAAAATATTAATTGCAATTGCCTTTACGGCATTGGTTTCTTCTTGTCAAAAAGATGACCTTGCACTTAATAATCCATTTGTTGACATTAACAACTTGGGTAAGGGAGCATATGTAACCTTAAACTCATCTACTAATGTCAATCTAAACTTTGCTGCTATTGATGCTTCATCTGTAGGAGTAAAGATTGATCCTTACGAGAATGGCGTAAAAATCAAAGAAGTAAAATTGTTTGTATTCAAAGGATCTTCTGCAGATCCAACAAAATGGAAATTGATAAAAACAATTCCCGTTACTGGTACAACTACAGTTTCAGCTACAGGTGCTGAGATAGCTAAGGCTTATGGAACTACTACTGCAGCTTTATTTGCTCCAGGTCAGTTTTATACTTTTTACCATCAAGTGGTTACAGAAGATGGTAAAACTTATGATATCTCTAATACATTAGGTGCATTAGAATCAGCATCTGGTTATAAGGCATGTATGCGTTGGACTGCTTTTGTGGTTTGTCCATTTACAGGTGGTATGGCTGGAACTTACAAAGTAATTCAAGATGATTGGGAAGACTGGTCTCCAGGAGCTCTAGTTAAGGTTACTGATGGAGATGCAGGTGAAGTTAACTTAAGTGATGTTTGGCCTAATCCTAAGTATGGTGATAAGCTTGGCAAGGGATTGACAATTAAAGTAAATGCACAAACTGGGGCTGCTTCTTTGGGCTCAACAGATTTTTTTGCTGATTATGGTTATACTGTAAAAGCAACATCTGTATCGGGTTATGTATTTTCTTGTACAGGTTATATTGGAGTAAAAATTGGCTTATTCGCCACTGGATACGGAGATCAAGGTGGTAAAAACCTTATCCTTCAAAAACAGTAAACCTCAGGTTTATATATTTAAAAGGGCCCCTGTTAAGGGGCCCTTTTTTTATGCCTATTTTATAAATTAAGATGCCAAAAACAGGTAACTATTTCTTAGTTTTAGATAGTAAGCAAACCCTTTATGTATTTACTAGGTATTGATATTGGCACATCCTTTATTAAGGTTTCTTTAGTAGAAGCAAGTACACAGAAATGTATTGTAACAGTATCCTATCCAGATACAGAAAATGCTATTATCTCTCACCAAAATGGCTGGGCAGAACAATCGCCTTTAATGTGGTGGGAACAGGTTCAAGCAGGTATTGTAAAACTACATCAGGCAGCTAAGCTAGCCCTTCCTTTCTATGATTCAAATGATATTGCAGCCATTGGCATTGCCTATCAAATGCATGGGCTAGTATTAGTGGATAAAAATAAAAAGATCCTAAGAGATAGCATCATATGGTGTGATAGTAGAGCAGTATCTTATGGCGAAAAAGCTTTTGATACAATTGGTCATGAAAAATGCTTATCGCATTTATTAAATTCACCTGGCAATTTTACAGCAGCTAAACTAGCTTGGGTGAAAGAAAATGAACCAGCTGTATATGCCCAAATTCATACAATAATGTTACCTGGCGATTTTATTGCCATGCAATTAACAGGTGAAATAACTACTAGTATTGCTGCTTTATCGGAAGGTATATTTTGGGATTTTAAAAACAATACTATTTCAAAAGAGGTATTAGACTATTTTGGTTTTGACGCCTCTATTTTTCCAAAGGTGCAAGAAGTATTTAGTAATCATGGTGAACTTAGTTCAAGTCTTGCGAATAGTTTATCATTAAAAGCAGGTATACCTATAACTTATAAAGCAGGAGATCAACCCAACAATGCCCTTTCATTAAATGTAGTACAGCCCGGTGAAGTAGCAGCCACAGCAGGCACTTCAGGGGTTATATATGGAGTAGGTAATACTTTATCTTATGACATGCAGTCAAGAGTGAATAGTTTTGCGCATGTAAATCATACAGCAACAGAAAATAGAATTGGTATGCTATTATGTATTAATGGTACAGGTATATTAAATAGCTGGGTTAAAAAATACATAGGGGCTAATACTAATTACAATTCAATGAATGAAATAGCGGCCACCATTAAAGCAGGTAGCGATGGACTAAGTATTCTGCCTTTTGGCAATGGAGCAGAGCGCATATTTAATAATAAAATTATAGGCGCTCAAATGTTAGGCATTGATTTAAATAAACACAGCGCAGCGCATATTTATAAAGCAGCACAGGAGGGTATTGCCTTTGCATTTAGATATGGGTTGGATATTATGAGAGAAAATAAATTACAACCCTCTGTGATTAAAGCAGGCCAGGCCAATTTATTTTTAAGCCCTGTATTTACCCATGCTTTTGTTAATGCAACAGGGGTACCTGTAGCCTTGTATAATGTAGAAGGTAGTGTGGGTGCTGCCTTGGGAGCGGGCATAGGTGCAGGTATTTATAAAGAATTAAAAGACGCCTTTGCAGATACGAAGCCTATTCAACACATAGAGCCTACTGAAAAAAAACTATATGACGCACTTTATGAAAATTGGAAAACTAAACTAGCACTATTTTTAAAGCATTAAAAAATAAATAACCTTAGTTAAAATTAGCATAGACAATACTTCAAACAAAACATCAATCAAATATTTTATAAACTTTAATACTTTATTTTATGTCAGTACTACTAGGAGAAAAAGAATTTTTTAAAGGCATAGGTCAAATTAAATATGAAGGCTTAGATAGCGATAACCCCTTAAGCTATCGTTGGTATGATGAAAGCAAAATAATAGCGGGTAAGCCCATGAAAGATTGGTTACGCTTTGCAGTGGCCTATTGGCATAGTTTTGTAGGCAATGGGGGCGATCCTTTTGGAGAGCCAACGCATATTTATCCTTGGAATGAAAAACAAGACGCAGTGGCACGCGCCAAGGACAAGGCCGATGCTGCATTTGAATTTATTACGAAGCTAGGTCTTCCTTATTATTGCTTTCATGATGTGGATGTAGTAGACTATACCAATGATGTCAATGAAAACGATAGTCGCTTGCAAGCACTTACTGCTTATTTAAAAGAAAAACAAAAAGCCAGTGGCGTAAAGTTATTATGGGGCACAGCAAATGTGTTTAGTAATAAACGTTACATGAATGGGGCTTCTACCAATCCCGATTTTCATGTATTAACACATGCAGCAGCACAAGTAAAAGGCGCCTTGGATGCAACCATTGCATTAGGTGGTGAGAATTATGTATTCTGGGGTGGAAGAGAGGGCTATATGTCTTTACTGAATACCAATATGAAAAGAGAGAAAGAACATTTGGCTAAATTTTTACATACTGCTAAAGACTATGCGAGAAAAAATGGTTTCAAAGGCACATTCTTCATTGAGCCTAAGCCCTGTGAGCCTACAAAGCATCAATATGATTATGATAGCGAAACAGTCATTGGATTTTTAAGACAATATGATTTATTAAACGATTTTAAATTAAATATTGAAGTGAACCATGCCACCCTTGCGGGCCATACCTTCCAACATGAATTACAAGTAGCAGTTGACGCAGGTATGCTAGGTAGTATGGACGCTAATAGAGGCGATTACCAAAATGGATGGGATACCGATCAGTTCCCCACCAATATTAACGAGTTGGTAGAGTCTATGCTTATTATTGTTGAAGCAGGAGGTTTTCAAGGAGGAGGTATTAATTTTGATGCTAAGCGTAGAAGAAATTCCACCGACCCTGCCGATTTATTTCATGCGCATATTGGAGGCATTGATACTTTTGCACGCGCTTTAATTACTGCAGATACTATTTTACAAAAATCGGAGTATATAAAAATACGCTCTACTCGATACGCATCTTTTGATGCAGGCAAAGGGAAGGACTTTGAACATGGTAAATTGAGTTTAGAAGACTTAAGAGCCTATGCGGTAGAGCATGGTGAGCCTAAAGCTGTCAGTGGTCAACAAGAATTAATTGAAAACATTATTAATAGGTATATTTAAGCAATGCAAGCAGCCGACAAAAAATTGGGTTTATGGACTAGTACTTCTTTAGTAGTAGGTAATATGATAGGGGCAGGTGTTTTTTTAATGCCTGCTACACTAGCTAGTTTTGGAGGTATTAGTTTAATAGGTTGGGTTTGCTCGGCTATGGGTGCTTTTTTACTTTCAAAAGTATTTGCACATTTAAGTAATTTAGTTTCGGTATGGTGTACCAATGCCGCTATTACAGTTTCATTTATCAGTGCGCTAAGTACTTTTATTCCTGCATTAGCTACTAATTCATTATTAGCCATAGCTACTGGTTTAGCTACTATTTGGTTTTTAACATGGATTAATTCTTTAGGCATATTTACATCTGGCGTGGTGCAATTAATAACTACCATCTTAAAAATTGTACCCATTATATTAATTGGCGTAGTAGGTTTATTTTATATTCAATTGGAAAATTTCTTACCCTTTAATTCAAGTGGCAGTTCCAACATTGCTGCTATTACCGCCACCACTACTTTAACTTTTTTTGCTTTCTTAGGTATTGAGTGTGCCACTATTCCTTCGGGCAGTGTGGCTAATTCAGCTGCCACTGTAGCAAAGGCTACTACGCTAGGAACCCTTATCGCCACTGTGGTGTATATATTAAGTACAGTAAGTATTATGGGTATGATTCCAGCCGCTCAATTAAAAACCAGTGTAACACCTTTTGCCGATGCAGCCGTATTCATCTGGGGTCATGGAGCTGAGTATTGGGTGAGCGCAGGGGTGGCCATTGCTGCCTTTGGGGCTTTGAATGGTTATATATTAATTCAAGGGCAACTACCTTTTGCCATTGCTAAGGATAAATTATTTCCTACCGTTTTTATGAAGCTCAATGCAAAAGGGGTACCCGTTTTAGGCGTGGTTATTTCAAGTGTATTTGTTTCTTTATTAATGAGTATGAATTATACCAAAGCATTAGTAGAGCAGTTTAAATTTTTAATGCTAATGACTACTTCTACTATTTTAATTCCTTATATTTTTTGCACTGCCTCTTATTTAATTATGCGCTTTAAATTACCTTTTAAGTCAAGCAAAAATTTATCTATGGCAATTTTATTAGCCACACTTACTTTTATATTTTGTTTATGGTTAATAATTGGCCTAGGGCAGGAAACTGTATTCTGGGGCTTTTTCTTAACCATGTCCTCTGTACCTATTTATGTTTTTGCAGTTTGGAAACGAGATAAAGTTTAAAACAGTATTATTATTTAAACTTTTATTTCTAATTACTTAACTTTATTCATAACCATAACAATATTCATTTAATTATTCATTACATTATTTATATAATTATTTTACTTTTTTAAATTACTATCATGTCATCGCATTCTGAATCTGGAAAACTCAATTCTTTATTTATTAAAAAAGCGTCTGCTGCTTTTATTGACGATGCACATATTACTAAGCATTGGGAAGCTTTGAATTATTTAGGCAAACCTAACATTGATAAAGCGCTTGCAGAGTACGATGCTTTTGAAAAAATATTAAAAGACAATGGAGCGCAGGTTTTTTACTTTCCTGAAGACGCTTCAGTGAATATGGATTCTATTTATTGCAGAGATGCTGCTATTGCCACCAGCAAGGGCATGATTATTTGTAATATGGGTAAGGAAGGAAGAAAGCATGAGCCCTTGGCCCAACAAAAAGCCTATGAAGCCGCTGGTATTCCAGTATTGGGGGTCATTACTGCACCTGGAACCATTGAAGGGGGAGATGTTGCTTGGTTAGATGCTAAAACCTTGGCTGTAGGCCATACCTATAGAACCAATGAAGAAGGGATTAAACAAATAACTGCTTTATTAAAACCTTTAGGCGTGGAAGTCATTTCTGTACCGATGCCACATTATAGAGGCCCATCGGATGTATTTCATTTAATGTCAGTATTAAGTCCTGTAGCTGATAATATAGCGGTGGTATATTCTCCTTTAATTCCTATTGTCTTTAGAAATGAATTAATTACAAGAGGGTATGAATTAGTAGAAGTACCAGAATCGGAATTTGATAGCATGGGTTGTAATGTACTAGCCTTAGCGCCGCGTACTTGTTTAATGGTAAAAGGAAATCCAATTACTAGATCAAGATTAGAAGCAGCAGGTTGCAAAGTCATTGAATATGAAGGTGCAGAAATTAGTGTGAAAGGAGGTGGAGGTCCCACTTGTTTAACGCGTCCAATAACGCGTGATTAATTTTATAGCTCTTTAGTTTTATCTTTTTTATTAAGCATTATAATGGCAATAATGACCCAAACAATATTTACAAACATGGAAGGATAGGCTTGATGGAAGTAGGTGTTCACTACAAAAAATAAACCCCCCATAATATTGGCTAATACATAGAGTTTACTAGTAGCTGCCAGCCTGCCTGTTATATTAAGGGCATAGGATCCTACAATCAATACAGAACCTATCCAGCCCAAAATTTCAACAAGTGTATTCATATAATAAAATTAAGTTAAATAGCATAAAGGGGTAGGCTAATGCTGTTTAAACTTTAAACATAATCCAAAATATTGCCTATTTTTAGCTTACATGGAAAAATCATATAAGCAACTTCTAGAAAATAATAAAAACTGGGTAGCAAAACAATTAGCCGTCGACCCTGTCTATTTTGATAAATTGGCGAATAGTCAAAATCCAGAATATTTATGGATTGGTTGTTCCGATAGCCGCGTACCTGCTAATCAAATTACGGGCACTTTGCCTGGCGATATTTTTGTGCATCGTAATATTGCCAATTTGGTAGTTCACAGCGACATGAATATGTTAAGTGTGTTATCTTATGCAGTAGAAGTGTTGAAAGTAAAACATATTATAGTTTGTGGTCACTATGGTTGCGGAGGTGTGCAAGCTGCTATGGAAAACAAACAATTTGGATTAATTGATAATTGGCTAAGACATATTAAAGATGTTTATCGCTATCATCATAAAGAATTAGATGCCATTGAAGATAAAACACAAAGAGCTAGAAGATTTGTAGAAGTAAATGTGATTGAACAAGTACATGATTTAGGCAAAACATCCATTGTTCAAAATGCTTGGAAAAACAATCAACCCTTACATGTCCACGGCTGGGTATATGACATTCATGATGGTATAATTAAGGATTTAAATGTGAATTTTACTTGCACCAAGGATTTGCATAAAGTGTATCATTTAGATTAAATATAAATAATTGATTTTCAATATTTTATGAAAAAAATGGAGCGTTTGAATTTTTTCTAGAGTTAATATTAAGTTCACACTGAGGTAACATTACGGTAACATTGGAATCTAATCTTTGCGGTATAAATATTTATACTGTGAAAAGGTTATTAATACTCATCGGATTTATCGCAATTGCAACTATATCTCAAGCTCAAAAAGCTAAATTAACTGGTAAAATTACTAGTTCAAAGAACGAAGCACTTGCTAGTGTTTCTCTTTCTTTACAATCAGACAAAACACAGGTTTCTAAAACAGACGTTGAAGGAAGATACAGTTTTACTATTGACGTAGCTAAAAACTATACCCTTGTTTTAACCTATGTTGGTTACAAAAACAAAACAGTTCAAGATATTAAAGCTACTACTGCTGCTGAAGATTTAGTAGTTGATGTAGTATTAGAAGAAGCAAATTCAAAATTAGCAGATGTAGTTGTATCAGCTAACAGATCTTCTAACAGAGGTTCTACCGATAATGCTTTAATTTCTTTTCAAAAGAATACCAATACAGTAGCTTCTGTAATTTCTGCAGAGACTATCAAAAGAAGTCCAGATAGAAATACAGCAGAAATTTTAAAAAGAACTCCAGGCGCTTCTATTCAAGAAGGCAAATATATTATTGTAAGAGGTTTGGCTGATAGATATAACCAAGCTATGTTAAATGGTATTTTATTAACTAGTACCGAGCCTGATCGTAAAACTTTCTCTTTCGATTTATTCCCTTCTCAAATTATTGATAACATTATTATTAATAAGGCCTTCGTTCCAGAATTACCGGGTGAGTGGGCAGGTGGTTTAATTCAAGTAAATACAAAGGATGTTCCTACAAAGAATTTCTTCAACATTCAATTAGGTACAAGTGCCAATAGCTTAATTACTGGAAAAGATTTCTTTAAAGATAAAGGTGGTAAAACAGACTGGTATGGTATAGATGATGGAACAAGATCATTACCTACTGGCTATACTACTAAGTCAAATTTTGATACTTCAAGTATTGGTGCTAAAACAGCATTAGGCAAAACAATGTCAACTAATTGGGCTCCAATACAAACTACTGCGAAGCCTAATATTAACATGCAAATGAATGGCGGTTTTGCTGGAACACTATGGGGTAAGAAAATTGGGGGTATGATTGGTATTAGTTATGCAAATGCATACCGTTTCCAAGATAATGTCAATAATCAAAATGGTATCACTGGTGATAGATTCGCTCCTATCACTGAATTAAAGGATAGCAAGTATTTTCAAGATATTAATATGGGTGCCATTGCAGGTTTATCTATATTCTTAAACCCATTGAATAAAATTAGTTATAAGGCTATTGTAAACGTTAAAACGGCAAATACTTATAACTCAAGATTGGGTACCGACTACTCTAGAGGAGATTTAGTAAAAGGAAATGAGTTTGTTTTTGGCCAAAACGTATTTTTCACCAATCAACTAACTGGTGATCATAGCTTGTCTAGTAAATTGAAGTTTAATTGGTACGGATCTTTTAATATTTTAGATTCTTATACACCAGACCAAAGAAGAATTCTATATACAAAAAGTATAACTGGAAGCGATCCTTATGTATTAAATATCTCAAATACATTATCTCAACAATCTGGTAGCCGAGTTTTCCAAACCTTGTCTGATTACATATATACAGCAGGTGGCGATTTAACTTTTAAAATAAATCAACAAAATACTATTAAGGCGGGTTATATGGGTCAAGTAAAAGACCGTTTATTTGACGCTCAGTTATTTGCCATTACCATGCCTATTGATAACCCTTCTTTAAGATTATTACCAGCAGAATCTGCTTTTGTGCCAGATAATTTTGGAACAGGTACAGATAATAAATTTGCCTTTAACTCTATTCAAAATAGAAATTTCAGATACTTAGCCAACACCATTTTAAATGCTGGTTATGTACAATTTGACAATAAATTATCTGATGGCTTAAGAGTTGTTTGGGGTTTAAGAGTAGAAAATTTTGACCAATTAGTAGGATCGGTTAAAAAGTGGGATCCTCGTCATACATATTCTCAAGTTACAGACTACTTACCAGGTGTGAATGCAACTATTAAAGTGGGCGATAAATCAAATTTAAGAATCACAGGTTCTCAAACAGTAATTCGTCCAGAATTAAGAGAATTAGCTTCTTTTGTTATTTATGATTTTGAATTAAACGCTTCAGTTGCAGGTAATCCAGCATTAAAGCGTACAAAAATTACCAATATCGACCTTCGTTATGAATTATATCCTGCAGCAGGTGAATTATTCACAGCAGGTGTATTTTATAAGAATTTTGATAACCCTATTGAAAGTATTTTCCAAGAAGGTTCAGGAGGTTCAAGTTTATTCTCTTTCCAAAACGTTTCAAAAGCCACTGCATTTGGTTTTGAAGTAGAAGCGCGTAAGAAATTATCTACAAGATTTACTTTACAAGCAAACGGTTCTTATATCAATTCGAAAATTGATGACGCCGCTTTAAATGTAAGTAGACAATTACAAGGTCAATCACCTTATATCATCAACACTGGCTTATTGTATGATGTGATTGAAAAAGGGTTTAATGCCACAGTTTTATTTAACCAAGTGGGTAAACGTATTTACCTAGTAGGAGATATTCAAGCGGGAGCAGGTTCTCCTGATGTATATGAAAATCCAAGAGCCTTGGTTGATTTTCAAATTAGCAAGAAATTTTCAAATAATAAAGCAGAGATTAGGTTTACAATTGCCGATATCTTAAACCAAAGACAAATTTTCTATCAAAATATTAATAGTAATACTGAATATGATAAAGCAACTGATGCCACTCGTTTTTCAAGAAGATTTGGTACTACTTATGGTGTAACACTTAATTACTCTTTATAATATAACAAAATCAAAAACTTTTTTTAAATACAAAAACAATGAAACAATTATTTATTTTATCTCTAGCTTTTTTAGCCGTTACTGGTTGCAGAAAGATTGAAACCGATGGCGAAAAAGAAATCTTCGTAGTTACGAAGGAAGTTGCTCCTGTAGGTGTGGTAGTTAATACCATTACTTTAACAGGTAAAATTACAAAAGACACTACTTTATTTGCTAAAGATATAAACTACCTTTCTGGTATAGTTTATATTACTAAAGGAGTTACTTTGACAATTGAACCAGGTGCTAAAGTACAAGGTAAATCAGGTGCAAATACTGCAGCCTTAGTTATTACTCGTGGTGCTAAAATTGTAGCAAAAGGTACTGCAGAAAAGCCTATCGTATTCACTTCTTCTTCACCAAATCCACAATCAGGAGATTGGGGTGGAATAGTTATATGTGGTATCGCAAAAACTAACCAATCTTTATCTTGGAAAGGCGCTACTGTAGCTGGCTTAACTCAAGTGGAAGGTGGTGTCAACGATACAGAAGTTGGTTATGGCTTAGCTGGTACTGGTGACGCTGTATATTCTACTGCAACTGCAAACGATGCAGATAATTCTGGTTTTTTACAATATGTAAGAATAGAATATGCAGGTTATGCATTTTTACCAGATAATGAGTTGAATAGTTTAACAATGGCTTGCGTGGGTAGTGGTACAACTATTGACCATATCCAAGTTACATATGCAAAAGATGATGCTTTTGAGTGGTTTGGTGGTGCTGTAAACTGTAAGTATTTAATTGCTTACAAAACACAGGATGATGATTTTGATACAGATCATGGATATTCTGGAAATGTACAATTTGGTATTATATTAAGAGATTCAGTTATTGCCGATATCTCTCAATCTGAAGCATTTGAATCTGATAATACTGGTAAAGGAGATAATTTCCTTCCAAGAACAACTGCAGTATTCTCAAATATCACTGCTATCGGACCAAGAGCTACATTAACTAATGCTGGAAATAGTTTATTCAGAGCAGGTGCGCATATTAGAAGAAATACAGGTATCTCTATTTTTAACTCTATTATTGCAGGTTGGCCTATTGGTCTTAATTTTGATGTTGCTTTAGGAAATGTTGATAGAAATATTGATGATAGTATTATTAGAGTTAAGAACACTACACTTGCAGGTAATACTTTAAATATAACTTTAAGTGGTACCTCTACTATCTCAGGTTCAAAAGGAGCTTCATCTGCAGCTTTATTAACTTGGTTCTCAACTGCAGGATTTGGCAATACAATTTTAACTGCTGCATCTGCAGATAGATTAAAATTAATTCAACCATTTAACTATACAAATCCAGACTTTACTCCTTACGCAAATAACTCTACTCCATCTACTACTCCAGCAACACCTAGTACAGATCCTATAACTGCTGCTACTTGGGGGTCATTAGGTACTTGGGATAATGTTAACTTCACTAAAAACGGTGATTTCAAAGATTCTAAGTTAGCAGATGCTTTCTTTGATAAGACAGCTACATTTAGAGGTGCAGTTGCAGTATCTGGAGAAAACCAAACATGGTGGAAAGGTTGGACAGTTTGGAAATAAGCTAGTATTTAAAAAATTGTTAGATTCTATATACAAAAGCGTCCCGAATTTTCGGGACGCTTTTTTTATGTAAACCAAAATAGTTATTAAATAAATATTGGAGCTAAGAATAATTAATTCAATTATTCTACTTTATATATTTTTTTATTCGTTTATATACTCTTCTACAAATTTCTCGAAGTAGGTTTTAATCATTGCTCTTACGCTTCTAAACTGCTCATTAATTTCATCTTCTGTGCCTATTGCTTTAGCTGGGTCTGGAAAATTATAATGTAGTTTCACTGCCTTGGTCGGAAAATAAGGGCAACGCTCTTTAGCATTGTCACATACGGTAATCACGTAATCAAAATTTACATCCAAGTATTCGGTAATATTATTAGAGCTATGATGGGAAATATCAATGCCTATTTCTTTCATAGTAGCTATGGCTTTAGGGTTTACACCATGTGTTTCCACGCCTGCAGAATATACATGGGCTTTACCTTCAGTCATAGCAGCTAAAAACCCATGGGCTATCTGACTTCTGCAACTATTGCCTGTACATAAGACTAAAATATTTTTCATATGGCTCTCAGTTTTTTAGATTGAGTTTATTCAATAAACTTTGATTAAAACTTTTAGTTTAGCAGCATCCAGCTCCTGGCACACAGGCAGCTTTTGGTTTTTGTGCAAATACGGTTACGGAAAATATACCCATTTGAGAAGCTCTAAAAGCAGCAATTTCTGTAGGGTTTAAATAATTCACTAAAATATCATCAGGGATAATAATAGCTTTTTCTTTTTGAATAGTTACATTTTCAAAACCATTCGCATCAATTAATTCCATGTACACTTGTTTTTGAATAGCCCCAGACACACAACCCGCATACATTTCTGCAGCATTTCTTATACCTTCTGGAAGTGCACCTACTAGTACCACATCAGAGATACTAAAATGACCACCTGGTTTTAAAACTCTAAATATATCTTGAATAACAGCGTGTTTATTAGGCACTAAGTTGAGTACACAATTACTTACGACTACATCTGCACTATTAGCAGTTATCGGCATATGCTCTATATCGCCTTGTCTAAATTCAACATTATGGTAGCCCATTTTTTCAGCATTGGCACGCGCCTTTTCAATCATGGCGGGTGTAAAATCAATACCTATCACTTTACCAGTAGCCCCTGTACTTCTTCTTGCTACAAAACAATCATTGCCTGCACCTGATCCTAAGTCTACTACAACATCTCCTTCTTTAATTTTTGCAAATTCAGTAGGTAAGCCACAGCCTAGTCCTAAATCGGCACCTTCCACATAGCCAGGTAGTTTAGTATAGTCGTCCGACATGATATTGTATATTTCAGTACTGCAACCACCTGCACCACAACAAGAAGACATATTGGTCTCTTTGTCTTGTAAAGCAATCTCACTGTATTTTGCTTTTACGATTTCTTTTAATTCTAATTCTGTTTTCATAGTTTGAATTTTATATTGTTAACAACAAGTTTTTGCTTTGTAAGTAGTATTAAATAAGCCATCAAATAATTTTCCTATTTTTTTCCAGTTAGACTCATTAATACAATAACAAGTTTTTACACCTGTTATTTCTCCCTGTATTAAACCCGCTTCTTTTAATTCTTTAAGATGTTGTGAAACGGTACTTTGTGAAAGCGGTAATTCGTCTACAATATCTCCACAAATACAGGTTTGCTTTTTAAGTAGTAAACGAATAATAGCTACTCTGGCTGGGTGCCCCATTGCTTTGGCAAGCAATGCTATTTGTTCATCTTTTTCTGAATAGGGAGTCATGTTGTCTTATTAATCGTAAAATTACGATTAATATTTGCTCCACAAAATATTTTATAAAGTATTTTTTAAAAACTGATTAAGATCATTCAAAAAAAGCCCATACATAAAAAAGCCCAGTCTTTTGAAAGACCAGACTTTCCATTCTCAAACTCATATGAATACTATGCGTTGAAAGCGTCGGCTACGCCTTTATGTAAAATTTTTCCCGCTTTAATATTTAATCCTTTTGCTAATGCTGCATTTTCAACACATGCTTTTTCCCATCCTTTATTCGCAATAGCAATGGCATAAGGTATAGTTGCTTGTGTTAGAGCGCGTGTAGAAGTTTGTGGAACCGCTCCTGGCATATTGGCTACGCAGTAATGCAAAATATTTTGCTCCATGTAAACAGGGTTCTCGTGAGTGGTAGGTTTGCAAGTTTCAATACAACCTCCTTGGTCAACAGCTACATCTACTACTACGGTACCAGCTTCCATTAAAGCTAAATCGGCCTTCTTAATTAAATGTGGCGCTTTAGCACCATGTAATAATACAGCACCTATCACTAAATCAACAGTAGGTAATTTTTCTTGAATAGCCATTACGGTAGAATACTGCGTAACCACATTCGCTGGCATTACATCCGATAAATATCTTAGCCTTGTTAAGTTAGTATCCATTATAGTAACATTAGCACCTAAGCCTGCAGCCATTTTAGCGGCCTGCGTTCCTACAATACCACCACCTATAATTAATACTTCTGCTGGTTTCACACCTGGTACACCTCCTAATAATTTTCCTTTTCCACCAAATGGTTTGCCTAAATAATAAGCACCCACATTCACAGCCATTCTTCCTGCTACTTCAGACATCGGTACTAATAGTGGCAATGAGCCATCAGGTAATTCTACTGTTTCGTAAGCAATACAAACTGCATGCGATTTCATCATCGCATCTGTTAATTCTTTTGATGCTGCAAAGTGGAAATAAGTAAATAAAATTTGTCCTGGTTTAATAAGTGGAAATTCTGCTGCAAGTGGTTCTTTTACTTTAATAATCATTTCAGCAATCTCGTATACATCTTTAGCCGTTGCTAAAATAGTAGCCCCTGCTTTTATATAAGCCTCATCAGAAAATCCTGAGCCATGACCTGCCTTCGTTTCTACATGCACTGTATGACCTAGTCTTGTAAGTGCATCCACACCTTCTGGTGTCAAACCCACTCTATACTCTTGAATCTTAATTTCTTTAGGAACTCCAATGACCATGATATTTTGTTTTTATTTCTGTACAAATATCGATTAAAAGAAAATATTCATTTAATAATGATAATATTCAGTAAAATATCTTGTTAATTTGGCTAAATAGCAAAAAATAACGTTATTTACAGTAGAATTTACCCTAAAAACAGAAATTATTTCTCTATGGCACTTGACGCTATTGACCAATCAATCTTACGCATTTTACAAAAGGATGCATTGGCTACATTAAAAGACATTAGTGCGGCCATTAATTTATCACTAAGCCCTACACATGACCGTATTAAAAGACTAGAAGCAGAGGGCTATATTTTACATTATGTAACCCTGCTGGATAGAAAAAAATTAGACCTTGGTTTAGTGGTACACTGCCAAGTAACTTTAGACAAACAAACCCGTTCCCATTTTTCTGAATTTGAAAAAACCATTTCAAAATTTCCAGAAATTATTGCTTGTAGTTTAGTATCGGGCAGCTTTGATTATTATTTAAAATTAGTGACCAAGGATGTAGAGTCCTATAATAAATTTTATCAAGAACAATTAGCCGTGCTACCCATGGTGGCGCATATTAATAGTTTATTTGTAATGGATGAAATTAAAATAACTACCGAGTTACCCATTTAATATTTAAGTAGAAATATATGTATACTTTAAGTAAAATAAATTAACTAAGATTAATAAATAACTATGTATAATATACCTCATTTTAAAGCCAAGGATCATCAAGAAGTATTGGACTTTATGCAAGCCAACCCCTTTGTAACTATTTGTGGCGTTGACCAAGCAGGCTTTCCGGTGGCTACACAAGTTCCTGTTTTATTAACTATTGAAGAAGATAAAATTATTATTAGTGGGCATATTATGCGCAAGCAAGAACATAGCAATGCTTTTGAAGTGAATAATAAAGTATTAGTCATATTCACTGGGCCATCGGCCTTTGTAAGCGCGAATTGGTATACCACTAAAAATATGGGAAGCACTTGGAATTATCAGTCGGTGCAAGCAAAAGGAAATTTAGAAATTAAAGATGAAAAGCATTTATATAATTTATTAGAAAAGCTTACACTGCATTTTGAAAAAGATGCTAATAGTCCTACGCAAGTAAAAAATTTATCGGCTGAATACATGGAGCAAAACATGAAAGCCATTTATTCTTTTGATATTATGGTGAGTGATCTGCAACATGTTTTTAAACTAAGTCAAAACAGGGACGAAGCTTCTCAGGCTAATATTCACGCGGAATTGAGCAAGGGAGATGCGGCTTGCAAACATATGGCAGCAGCTATGAAGGCTCAATTAAATCCCAAAGATTACCATAAAAATCTTTAAACACCGCAACGGTTCCATAAGCTTCGACATGCGGTGCAATAGTAAATTCAACGCCTTTGGAAATATAATTTTGGTAATCTCTTTCAAAATTATCGGTGTATAAAAATAAAAATACACGACCTCCTGTTTGATAACCAATAAACTTTTCTTGCTCGGAGGTAGCGGCTTTGGCAAGTAATAACGTACAACCATTATTGGCCCCAGTTGGTTGCACCATTACCCATCTTTTGGTTTCTGATAAAACGGTGTCTTCAATTAATGTAAACCCTAAAGTATTCGTATAATAAGCAATGGCTTCGTCGTAATCACGAACCACCACCGCAATATGTGCCAAGCTTTGTTTCATATTTCAAATATACAATAATTAAAATCTTTCTTTAACTTCACCCTTTAATTTATTACTTAATTAATATAAGATCAATGGCTGCGGTTAAAAATTTAATTTTCGATTTAGGCAATGTCTTATACGACATTGATTTTAAAAAAATGAATACTGCTTTTGCCTCTATTGGCATTGAAGGCATTGACCAGCATTTTACTTTGAATAAATCACATCAATTATTTTTAGACTTAGAAATGGGCTTTGTCAATGAGCAAGCATTTTATGAGGGTGTGAGGGCCTTAGTGAATTTACCTTTAACGAATGAGCAAATTCATTTTGCTTGGAACGCACTACTTGTTGGGTTTAGAAAAAATAGCATTGATTGGATTGAGCAAAATAATACCAAGTACAATACTTTTTTATATTCTAATACCAATCAAATTCACCACGATCATTTTATTGCTGAGTTTGAAAACAAAGTGGCTAATTACCCTTTTGTATCTCTATTTAAGACTCCCTATTATTCTCATGAAATGGGTATGCGCAAACCCGACCCTGAATCTTTTATTTACATCTTAGAAAAAGAAGGCTTGGTGGCTACTGAAACCCTATTTATTGATGACAATGAACCTAATATTATAGCAGCTGCCTCTGTCGGCCTAAAAGTGCTTCATTTAAAAGAGGGGATGAGAGTAGATAAGGATATCGAGTCCTATTTATAAGCTCTATTTCTTCCCTCTATTTCTTCCCTCTATTTCTTCTTAACTTCCTCAAATTCAATGTATTCAGCTTCCACTGGCTCTTCTTTAGGAGCGTAATTGGCACTTGTATTTTGACCAGGATGCTGACTGTTTTGTGCGTTTCTTACTGCTTCGGCCTGCTGCTTCTGCATCTGCTCCATATTCTTCCTTACAGACCTCACTCCTTTACTAACGGGAACCACCACCTGGAAGATTAATTTGTATAAAAAGTAAATCAAGAACCCATATAGAATAAACTTCATCATACTGCAAAAATAAGGCCCTTGCCAATATTTTTGGGATATTTCATCCTGTTTTATTACCTTTGGCATAGAATAGAAGAAAATGTGAAGGGAACGATTTCGTTCCCTTCTTCTTTTTTAAGTATGCAAGCAAACGAGATAATAGCCTTAGTAAATCCAATTTTGGACCAACTTCTTAAAGAGGAGCCTAGTTATTTCTGCGTTTCGGTGAAAGTGAAGCCAACCAATAATATCAAAATATTCTTGGACGGCGACCAAGGCCTGCCTATTGAAAAATGCACTTTTATCAATAGAAAACTATACCGCATTATGGAAGAAGCGGCTTGGTTTCCGGAAGGCGACTTCTCTTTAGAGGTTTCTTCCCCAGGAATAGATGAGCCTCTTGTCTTGAACCGTCAGTATGTAAAAAATTTGGGGCGCAAGGTAGAAGTCACTTTTTTGGATGAAACCATTAAAGAAGGAGTTTTAAAAACAGTAACAGAGAAAGACATATTAATAGAATGGACAGAAGGGAAAGGTAAAAAAGCAGCCGTGCAAACTTTATTAATTCCTTTTAAGCAAGTAGCTTGAAAAAAAATTATGTTATGGCAAGTATAAATTTAATTGAAGCCTTTCAGGAGTTTAAAGACGCAGAAAGCATTGACCGTCCTACCATGATGAAAGTGGTAGAAGACGTATTCAAAACCTTACTTAGAAAAAAATACGGTAGTGATGAAAATTTTGACGTTATCGTAAACGCTGAAAAAGGTGACTTGGAAATTATTCGCCGTCGTCAAATTAGAGACGATGATGATGTAGATAATCCTTTAGAAGAAGTATCTTATTCTGAAGCTATTAAAATTCAACCCGACTATGAAGTAGGAGAGGATTTATTAGAAGAAGTAGACATCTTGGACTTCGGAAGAAGAGCCATACTAGCGGCTAAGCAAACATTGGCTTCTCGTATCAATGACTTGAAGAAAAATGCTTTAGTAAAGAAATATTCTGATAGAATTGGCGATATAATGAATGCTGAAATTTATCAAGTATGGAAAAAAGAAGTATTGTTATTAGATGAAGAAGGCAATGAATTAATTCTTCCAAAGTCGGAGCAAATTCCTCAAGACTTTTTTAAGAAAGGAGAAAATATTAGAGCCGTTATTGCTAGAGTGGATATGAAAAATAATTCACCAGTGATTATCTTATCCAGAACAAGCCCCTTATTCTTAGCAAAATTATTAGAAATAGAAGTACCTGAAATTTTTGATGGTTTAATTACTATTAAGAAAATTGTACGTGAACCAGGTGAGCGTGCGAAAGTAGCAGTGGAGTCTTTCGATGATAGAATTGATCCAGTAGGTGCTTGCGTAGGTATGAAAGGTTCTCGTATTCATGGTATCGTAAGAGAATTGAAAAACGAAAATATTGATGTAATTAATTTCACTACCAATACACAATTATTAATTCAACGTTCATTAACACCTTCTAAAATTAGTTACATGAATATTGACGCTGAAAAAATGCACGCTGAAGTGTATTTAAAAGCGGATCAAGTTTCTTTAGCCATTGGACGTAGAGGAGTGAACATTAAATTAGCTTCTGAATTAACGGGTTACGAATTAGATGTATACCGTGAAGATGAAGAAATCGTTGATGAATTTGATATTGACTTAGATGAATTTAGCGATGAAATTGAAACATGGATTATTGATGAATTCAAGCGTGTGGGTTGTGATACGGCAAGAAGCATATTAAACCTTGGTGCGGAAGAATTAGAGAAAAGAACAGACTTAGAAAAAGAAACGATTGCAGATGTGCGTCGAATCTTACAAGAAGAATTTGATAAAGGTGAATAACCTTTGAGTTTAGAAAGTATATTTGTATTAGGCGAATCGCTTCGAGAAATTAGTAAATAATTACCGGGGCAAAAAACAACAGAATGTCAGAATTGAAACTACCAAGATTGTTAGCAGCTGCTAAAGAATTCAACATCGGTCAAGATACCTTGATTGAATTCTTAGTGAAAAAAGGTTTTCCTAAAGACGACCTTAAGCCAACAGCTAAATTAACTGAGGATCAGTATTATTCTCTGCAAGCAGAATTTCAAAGCGATAAAGTAGCTAGAGATAAAGCAGACCATGTAGAGCTTCCAAAAAATGCTGTGGCCGATAAAGACAAGGCAAAGAAGCCTGTAGTGGTAGAACCTGAAGCGCCTAAGCCTGCAGCAAAAGCACCTGAAGATGTGAAAGCAACTGATGCAATAGCAAAGGCAGCTAAGCCTGTTGAAAAAGAAGTAGAAAAACCTGCTACTGTTAAGATTGATGCCCCTGAAGTAGAGTCGCCTAAAGTAGTTGACAAAATAGATTTATCCTTAATAGACTCTTCTACTCGACCTAAAAAATCGGCAAAGAAAGAAGAGCCAGTTGAAAAACCAAGCAAGGAAACGACTGTTAAAAAACCTGTAAAGAAAGAAGAGCCTGCTGCAAAGCCAGTAAAAGAAACACGCGCTCCAGTTGATAATTTTATATCACCTGAAAATGTGCATGGCAAAATTGAAAACATTGAAACTAAAAAATTAGAAGGACCTAAAGTAATGGGTAAAATTGATTTACCTATTAATAGCGATACGCGTCCTAAGCCATTGAGTCAAGAAGAAAAACGTATTCCTTCTCAAGGTCCACAACAAGGTGGTGGTGGTCAGGGGCAAGGAGGTAATCAAACACAGGGTGGCGGACAAAGACCAGGTGGTGGATACCAAGGTCAAGGGGGTGGACAAAGACCAGGCGGTGGATACCAAGGTCAAGGGGGTGGACAAAGACCTGGTGGCGGACAAAGACCAGGTGGAAATAGAAATGTACCACAAACTGCAGAACAAAAAGAAATTGGTCAAAAAGCCATTCAAGATAAGATCAAAGAAACGCAAGCAAAATTAGCGGGCGCAGGTGGAAGAGGAAAAAGTTTGAAGTCGAAATACAGACGTGCAAAAAGAGATGAAGCTGCAGAAAATGAAACCAATGAAATCACTGATAATAAATTACAAGTTACTGAGTTTGTAACGGTAAGTGAGTTATCAAGTTTGATGGATGTAAGTTTTGCAGATATCATTAGCAAGTGTATGAACTTGGGTATCATGGTTTCTATTAACCAACGTTTAGATGCGGAGGTTATTGAACTAGTAGCCAGTGAATTTGGTTTTGAAGTAGAATTTGTTGGATTAGAAGAAGCAGAAGAAATGGATGAAGAAGAAGAAGCAGACGATTTAGCCAATTTGGTTGAGCGTCCGCCAATTGTAACAATTATGGGTCACGTTGACCATGGTAAAACTTCATTACTAGATTATATCCGTAATGCCAATGTAGTAGCGGGTGAGGCAGGAGGTATTACACAACATATTGGTGCTTATGAAGTGACTTTGCCAAATGGTAAAGCCATTACTTTCTTAGATACGCCAGGTCACGAAGCCTTTACAGCCATGCGTGCGCGTGGTGCGAAAGTAACTGATATCGCCATTATTGTGGTAGCTGCCGATGATGCAGTGATGCCACAAACCAAGGAAGCCATTAGTCACGCACAAGCTGCGAATGTACCAATGATTTTTGCGGTGAATAAAATTGATAAAGATGGTGCGCAGCCACAAAAAATATATGAGCAACTTTCTCAAATGAATATTTTAGTAGAAGCTTGGGGTGGTAAATTCCAAAACCAAGAATTATCTGCTAAACAAGGTTTAAATGTAGATACTTTATTAGAGAAGGTTATTTTAGAATCTGATTTATTAGATTTAAAAGCCAACCCCAATAGAGAAGGTTCAGGAAGTATTATTGAAGCCTCTTTAGATAAAGGTCGTGGTTATGTAGCTACGATCTTAGTACAGAATGGAACTTTAAGACAAGGTGATTTAATTTTATCTGGTCAGTTCTATGGTAGAGTGAAGGCCATGTTCAACGAGCGTAATCAACGTATTGAATTAGCGCCTCCTTCTACACCAGTAGTTATCTTAGGTTTAAATGGTGCACCACAAGCGGGTGAGAAATTTAAAGTCTACAATGACGAGGCAGAAGCAAAAGAATTAGCCACTAAACGTGCTCAATTATTAAGAGAGCAAGGTTTAAGAACTAGAAAACATATTACATTAGATGAAATTGGTCGTCGTTTAGCCTTAGGTAATTTTAAAGAATTAAATATTATCATTAAAGGTGACGTGGATGGATCTGTGGAAGCCTTAAGTGATTCATTACAAAAATTATCTACTGAAGAAATTGCGATTAGAGTTATTTTAAAAGGAGTAGGTCAAATTTCTGAATCGGACGTACTACTTTCTGCTGCCTCTGATGCCATTATCATTGGATTTAACGTAAGACCTTCTATGCAAGCTAATAAATTAGCAGAAACAGAAGGGGTGGAAATTAAATTATACTCTATTATCTACAACGCTATTGATGAAATCAAGTCTGCGATGGAAGGTATGTTGGAACCAAAAATTCAAGAAAAAATTGTGGCCAACGTAGAAGTAAGAGAAGTATACAAATTTGATAAGGCTACCGTTGCTGGATGTTTTGTATTAGACGGCAAGTTGAGTAGAAATAGCAAGATTAGAATTATACGCGATGGTATCGTTGAATATCCTAAAGGAGAAGGTCAAAGTGCTGAGTTAGGAAGTTTAAAGCGTTTCAAAGACGACGTGAAAGATGTCGTATCGAATATGGAATGTGGTTTAACAATCAAGAACTTTATTGACCTTAAAGTAGGGGATATTGTAGAAGCCTTTGAAGAAGAGGAAGTAAAACGTACTTTATAAAAAAATTAAGATTTGCTATTTGGGTAAATGACCCAAGCGGCAGAACTTTACCAAATAATAAACAATCGATGAAATTAATTAGCATTGCATTTTCTTTATTTTGCTTGACCATTTCTTTTGCAACAAAGGCGCAAGTAAAAAAAGTATTAGCAGATAAAATTATTGCCACTGTGGGTGATAAATTTATTTTAAAATCGGATGTTGAAAATGCCATTGGCGATTATAAACGTCAAGCACAAGGACAAGAAAACATAGAGCTACCTTCCGAGTGTCAAATTGTGGAAGGTCAATTAATTCGTAAGGCCTTAGTATTACAAGCACTCATCGATTCTATCATAGTTACAGAAGAAGACGTAGAAGTAGCGATGGAAGGCCGTGTTCGTAGTTTCATTCAACAATTTGGCTCTAAAGAAGTGCTAGAAGAAGTAGCAGGTCGTACTGTCTTTCAATTAAAAGAAGATTTTCGCATTTTAATTAAGGAGCAAAAATTAGCTGACGAAATGCAAGCTAAAATTGTAGAAAAAGTTAAGATTACACCTACTGAAGTTAAAAATTACTATGATAAAATACCTGTAGACAGTCTGCCTTTATATGAAAGTGAAGTGCAAGTAACAGAATTAGTTATGCATCCTAAAGCCAATAGAGATGTGGAAGAATATGTGATCCAGCAAATGTTAGAGTATAGAAAACAAATTGAATCAGGTGCTAATAAATTTGATCAATTAGTTAAATTATATTCTGAAGACCCTAGTTCAAAGGAAAACCTAGGTGTGTTTAATTTAAATCGTAACGAGAAAAATTTTGATCCAGCCTTTATGTCGGGTTCTTTTCGTTTAAAAGAAGGTCAAATTTCTGCTCCCATTAAATCTAAATTCGGCTACCATATCATTCAACTTGTTTCAAGATCGGGTGATGATGCAGTGGTAAAACATATTTTACGTATTCCTCCTATTACCAATGATGAAATCAACGAAACTAAATTATTTTTAGATAGTATCAGAAAAGAGATGATTGCTAACAAATTAAGTTTTGGCGAAGCCGTTAATAAATTTAGTGATGATGAAAGTAGCAAGTTTAGCGGCGGTGCGATCACTGGTCGTGATGGATCTACTTATGTAAACATTGATCAATTAGACAAAGAAATGGTGGTTTTAATGAAGAATATGAAGCCAGGCGATATCTCTACACCACAAGTATACTTAGACGATCGTGGTAGAAAAACAGTAAGACTTATTTATTTTAAAGAACGCACCACTCCTCATAGAGAAAATTTAAAAGAAGATTATAATAAAGTAGCACAACGTGCACTAGAAGAAAAAAAGGCAAAGTCAATGGAGACTTGGTTTAAAGAGCATGTTCCTAGTTATTATGTTTTTGTGGATGAATCTTTTCAAGGCTGCGTTGAATTAACGGATTGGACAAAAGTGGCCAATCAAATTGTGAAAGAAAAAACGTTTTAATTTTAGATATCCATATGTCAGCTATTTTTTATCCAGCGAATGAAAGAGGCCATGTTCAATTTGATTGGCTAGACACTTACCATAGTTTTAGTTTTGGACAATACCATGATCCTAGTAAAATTCATTTTGGAGCGCTGCGTGTTTTAAATGACGATAAAATTGACGCAGGCATGGGTTTCGGCACCCATCCCCATGATAACATGGAAATTATTACCATTCCTTTATTTGGAGATTTACACCATAGAGATAGCACAGGAAGAGATTGTATCATTAAAGAGCACGATGTTCAAATAATGAGTGCTGGTTCAGGCATCAAACATAGCGAGGTCAATCCCAATAAAGATAAAAGGGTAGAATTATTCCAAATTTGGATTTTTCCTAAAGAAAGAAATATTACCCCTAGGTATGATCAAAAGTCATTTCTTCCAGAAGACAGGGTGGATCAACTGCTTACTGTAGTTTCCCCTAACGAGCCTAATACCTTATTCATCAACCAAGACGCTTGGTTGTCCTTAGGCCATTTTAAAAAGCCCTTTACCACTAATTACCCTATGCACCAGGCAGGCCAAGGCCTTTTTGCCATCTGTATAGAAGGGACTTGCACCGTAGGAGGTCAAACCTTGGGTCGCAGAGATGCAGTGGGCATTTCGGGGGTAGATGCGGTCCAAATTGAAGCGACTGCAGGCTCAGACCTACTACTTATTGAGATTCCTCATTTTACAACGGGCGCTTAGAAATTTTTTTACTTCTTTACTAGTATACAATAGCTAACTATTGTAAATTTGGGGCTCCTTAAACTCCATCATGAGCGACGAAATCAAACACGAATGTGGCCTAGCCTATATTCGACTTAGAAAGCCTCTTTCTTATTATCTTCAACAAAGAGGCTCGGTTACCTACGGATTAAACAAATTATACTTGTTGATGGAAAAACAGCACAATCGTGGTCAAGATGGTGCGGGTATAGCTACACTTAAATTAAATATTGAACCAGGCAATCCTTTCCTATACCGATTACGCAGTAATGCACAACAACCTATTGCCGATTTATTTTATAAAATAGGTTTAGAAATACAAGAGCTTGAAAAATTTCAACCAGATATTGCCAAGCATCCAGGTTTAATGAAAGGGCATCTTCCTTTTATGGGAGAAATTTTATTGGGGCATTTGCGTTACGGCACCCAAGGAAAAAACAATGTAGAATTTTGTCATCCTTTTATCAAGCGCAATTTAGTACCAGGTAAAAACTTAGCCTTAGCAGGTAATTTTAACTTAGTCAATACCGATGAGTTATTTGAACATATAAAATTAGACCCAGGTCCTTTTGAAAAACAAAGTGATTTAGCTGCTATGATGGAAGTGATTCATCATTTCCTATGCAACGAAGAATCTATTAATCCAAATAATCCTAATATCGCTGATGCCTTAAAAAAGGCAGTGCCTTTATTTGACGGAGGCTTTACAGTAGGCGGTTTAGTAGGTAATGGACACAGCTTTATTTTAAGAGATGCCCATGGTATTAGACCTGCCTATTATTATATAGATGAAGAGGTAATTGTTGCTGCTAGTGAAAGAGCCGCTATTAGAACCACATTTAATGTGGGTGAAAATGAAGTATTAGAACTCATGCCTGGACAGGCATTGCTAGTAGATGATGAAGGCAATTATAAGATTGAACAAATTATTGAACCCAAAGAAAGACGCGCTTGCTCTTTTGAAAGAATTTATTTTTCAAGAGGTAGTGATGAAAAAATTTACAGAGAAAGAATTGCACTAGGTAATCATTTGAGTCAAATTGTTTTAGATCGTATTGAAAAGGATTTAAAAAATACTATTTTTTCTTATATACCCAATACAGCTGAAGTTGCTTTTTATGGCTTAGTAAAAGGCATGGAAAAGTATTTGAATAAAATTAAGGTAGAGCGGATTTTAAGTTGGGGTACCGATGTCACTGAAGAGAAGCTGGAGGCGATGATTAATCGTAAGATTAGACAAGAAAAAATTGCCATTAAAGATGTGAAACTACGTACTTTCATTACAGAGGATACCAATAGAAATGAGATGGTGCAACACATATACGATATTACCTATGGTACCGTGCGCAAGGATGAAGATACCTTGGTGATTATTGATGATAGTATTGTAAGAGGCACTACTTTAAAAGAAAGTATTATTAGAATGCTGTCTCGCTTAGGTCCTAAAAAAATAATAGTAGTTTCTTCTGCCCCTCAAATTAGATACCCCGACTGTTATGGAATAGATATGAGTAAGATGAACGATTTCATTGCCTTTAGAGCAGTGATTGCCTTATTGAATGAGAAGGGAATGACTCATGTTATTGACCAGACCTATCAAAAAATAATAGCCTTAGAAGCATCTAATGCATTGCATACTGAAAATGTAGTGCGTCAATTGTATGAATCATTTTCGCCTGATGAAATTTCAGATAAAATTGCACAGTTAATTACGCCTGAAGATATTAAAATACCTGTTGAAGTTATTTATCAAACTATTGAAGCTTTACATGATTGTTGTCCCACCAATACCGGCGACTGGTATTTCACAGGTAATTATCCTACACCTGGAGGTAATAAGGTTTGTAATAAAGCCTTTAAAAATTATGTAGAAGGAAAAAATGTGAGAGGGTATTAGTTATACTCTATAACAAATAGCATTAATATTCATACCCGCACCGACAGAGGCAAATATAACAACGTCTCCTTTATGTAATTGGTGCTCCTTGTATTTTCCATGCTTCACCATATCGTATAAAGTAGGAATGGTAGCAACTGAGCTATTACCTAATTCATGAATGCTCATAGGCATTACATTTTCAGGAATATCTTTAATACCGTATAATTTAAACAAGGCCTTAATAAAACCTTCATCCATTTTTTCATTGGCCTGGTGTAAAAAGAATTTTTTCACCTCATGAATAGCTACCCCTGCTTTTTCAATACACTCTTTCATCGCAATAGGTACATTCTTAATGGCATACTCATATACCTTACGACCCTTCATCTTAATATATCTGGTAGCTTCTTCTGCTTCTGGATGATAAGACTTGCCTAAGTATAAGTAGTAAGCTTCATCCATGCAGTGGCTTTGAACGCTGCTAGCGAGTATACCACTGGTATTATCTGTTGAATTTTCTACAATACAAGCACCCGCGCCGTCACTAAAAATCATACTGTCTCTATCGTGTGGGTCTATTACTCTACTTAAAGTTTCAGCCCCTATGACCAAACATCTTTTGGCTAAACCCGATTTTATAAAGGAGTCGGCATGTATGACGCCTTGTATCCATCCTGGGCAACCAAATAATAAATCATAGGCCACACAACTAGGATTACGAATGCCTAATAAATTTTTTACCCTTGAGGCAATCGAAGGGACGGCATCGGATTGAATGGTGCCTGCAATGACATTACCGAAATTATGTGCAACAATAATTTGATCAATGGTTTCAGGGTCAATGCCTGCATCTTCAATGGCTAAGGCAGCGGCTTTGAATGCTAGGTCAGAAGTATTTATATTTTCTTCAGCATACCTTCTTTCATAAATACCTGTGATATCTTTAAATTTCTCACAAATTTCGGCATTGGGTGTATTAATTAATATCCCATCTTCTCCATAAAAGCTATGGTCGCTAAAGGAATGATTGGGTATTATAAGACCCGGTATATAGCTGCCTGTTCCAGTGATGATGGTTGCCATTTGGGGAATTTAGGTTTATTAAGCTAATGCGTTCTAAACTAAGATAAGAATTTCTGCCCAATTTTGATGAATTGGTGGCTGATCTTTAAATGTACTTATCGCCCTTATGCCTTTTCACTTCAGCAACATATTCTTTAATAGATTGCTCTTTTTCTTTACTGCAAATAAGAAGTACATCCTTCGTGTCTACTACAATAAAATCATCTAAGCCTTGCACCACTACTAATTTATCCTTGGGTGCATTAATCATACACTTCGTAGCGTCAATCACAATCACATTATCAGAGGCCACAGCGTTGGCGAAATAATCTTTCTCCATGGCATCATAAGCACTATTCCAAGTGCCTAGGTCGCTCCATCCAAAGCTTGCAGGCATTACATATACATTGTCTGCTTTTTCCATAATGGCAATATCAATAGATATATTTACACACTGCGGATATATTTTTTGAATAGATTGTTTTTCTGCTGCTGTATTAAAATTTGCTTTTTCCCCATCAAATAATTCAAACATTTCTGGTTGGTACTTTTCAAAAGCAGCAATGATAGTGCTGGCTTTCCATGCAAAAATACCGGCGTTCCATAAAAAATCGCCGCTAGCTATAAAGGACTCTGCAATTTCTACAGTGGGCTTTTCGGTAAATGTTTTTACTTTATACACGCCCTTGCTTACTTCTAGCCCCTCGTATTGAATATAACCATAACCCGTATTGGGATTCGTAGGCTTAATACCTAAGGTAGCTAAGGCCTTGATATTGGAAACAAAATCAAGTGACTGTTCTACAATTTTTTGAAAGTTCTCTTGCTCTAAAATTAAGTGATCACTTGGGGCTACTACAAAAGTGGCTTGAGGGTCCTTCTGGGCTAATTTAAAAGAGATATAAGCTATGCAAGGCGCTGTATTTTTTTTACTAGGCTCTGCTAAAATATTTTCCTTAGGTAAATTGGGAAGCTGTTTTTCTACAATTGAAACATATTCTTCCGAAGTAACAATATAAATATTTTCAGCTGGTATAAACTGCGTATATCTTTCGTAGGTCCACTGAATTAAAGTTTTCCCTGTATTAAGTACATCTAAAAATTGCTTAGGATAAGCCGTTCTACTCATTGGCCAAAACCTACTTCCTATTCCTCCAGCCATAATGGCTACATAATGATGTTTGTTTTGCATACTTCTCTTTGATTTATAAAATCCCCTCTTTCATTAAGTCGTGTATATGAATCATTCCCACAAAACTATTGTCTTTCGCTACTATTAATTGACTAATATCTTTTTGTTCCATCAAGGCCAAGGCTTCTATAGCTAATGCGTCAGGCGCAATGCTAATAGGGCCTGCGTGAAATATAGTAGCTGCTGTTAAGTCTTGAATACTTGAATGATTTTCTAGCATTCTACGAATATCTCCATCTGTAATAATACCTAAAACTTTTTCATTTTCATCAACTACTACGGCGGCGCCTAATCTGTTTTTAGAAATAACTAGTATCACTTCTTTTAAAGGCGTACTAGCAATTACAGATGGTTTTGGATTTACTTGCGCCATTTGACCTGCAGTCAATGTTAATCTTTTTCCCAAATTTCCGCCAGGATGAAATTTTGCAAAATCACTTGCCTTTATTTTTTTTAATTCCATTAAACACATGGCGATAGCATCACCCATTGCCATTTGTGCCGTCGTAGAAGAAGTAGGTGCTAAATTATGTGCGCAAGCTTCTTTATCTACAGTGGTATTAATGACCCATTTGGCATGACTTGCTAAATAACTTTCGGTATTACCTACCATAGCAATAATTGCATTGCCAAAACCAGTTACTAATTGTACTAAATTTTTTATTTCAGGGCTTTCACCACTTTTGCTAATAATTAAAACGAGGTCTTGCTTGTTAATCATTCCGGAGTCGCCATGGATGGCATCTGCAGCATGTAGAAATAAGGCAGGGGTTCCAGTGGAGTTACAAGTAGCTACCATTTTTTGAGCAATGATGGCACTTTTGCCAATACCACTCACCACTAATCTTCCTTCAGTAGCATAAATAGCTTTCACCGCTTCTATAAATGGGGTATCTATAAATTTTTGTAAGCCAGTAATGGCTGCCGCTTCAATTTCTAGCGTTCTTTGGGCAATAGCAGTTATTTGTTTATCCATATGCGGTTTAAGAATCAGCAAAGTTAAGGTTTCATGCATATTCATCCCTATTTTTAAATAATCCTTAAAAAAAAGATTTTTAGTAAAATAATAGAGGAGTTGAGTAATAGTGAATTAATTTCGTTACCTTATATAGCTATTTTACACCGAAATAGTTGATTTTAAGATAATTACAGATGGCGACCACCAAAAAACCAATAAAAAAAGCCCCTGCTACAACGGCTAAGAATAATTCAGTTAGCCGTGCCGAATTATTAAAGGCATTAGAGGAGCAATTTGGATTCAAGGAGTTTAAGGGTACCCAAGAAAAAGCCATTGTCTCTTTATTGAGCGGTCGAGATACTTTTGTAATTATGCCCACTGGAGGTGGTAAAAGTTTATGCTATCAATTACCTGCTTTAATGCTACCTGGTTGCGCTATTGTAGTATCGCCCTTGATTGCGCTGATGAAAAACCAAGTAGACCTTGTGCGAGGCTATAGTGAAAAAGACGAAGTGGCCCATTTCTTAAATTCATCTTTAAATAAAGGACAAATTAAAGTAGTGAAGGCCGACCTACTGAGTGGTAAAACTAAATTATTATATGTAGCTCCTGAAACCTTAACGAAGCAAGAAAATTTAGATTTTTTTAGTGACTTAAATGTTTCCTTTTTTGCAGTAGATGAAGCCCACTGTATTTCAGAGTGGGGCCATGATTTCAGACCAGAGTATAGAAGACTTAAAGAAATGATGGAAGAGATTAATGCAAATGTGCCCATCATTGCTTTGACTGCCACCGCTACGCCTAAAGTACAAAGCGATATTGTTAAAAATTTATCGCTGCGAGATCCCGAGGTTTTAATTTCTTCTTTTAATAGAGCCAACCTCTATTATGAAGTGCAGCCCAAGGTAAAAAAAGAAGTGACTGTAAAAAGTATTGTAAGATATATTTCTAAGCATAAAGGAAAGAGTGGAATTATTTACACCCTCAATAGAAAAACCACAGAAGAATTAGCCGACTTATTAATTGCTAACAAAATTAAAGCAGTGGCTTATCATGCAGGCTTGGATCAAAAACTAAGAGCCAATAGACAGGATCAATTTTTAAATGAAGATGTACAAGTCATTGTGGCCACCATTGCTTTTGGAATGGGTATTGACAAGCCCGATATTCGATTCGTCATTCATTATAATATTCCTAAGTCCATTGAAAATTATTATCAAGAAACGGGCCGTGCAGGTAGAGATGGTTTAGAAGGAAATTGTATTTTATATTATTCTCATAAAGACGTTTCTAAGCTAGAACATTTTTTAAGAGATAAGCCCTTGAGTGAAAGAGAAGTGGGTGCGCAATTAATAGATGAAACAGTGGCCTTTGCAGAAAGTGGTGCCTGTCGTAGAAGAAGTTTATTACATTATTTCGGAGAAAGCTGGGAAGATAAAAACTGCGGTAAATGTGATAATTGCTTACAACCTAAAGAAAAAATTGAAGCAAAAACGCAGTTAGTTCAATTATTAAAAACAATTGAAGTATTGAATGAGCGTTTTGTGTCAGACTATGTTATACAAGTTATTATGGGCGATTATACGCCTCAATTAGGTTTATACAGACATGAAAAATTACCTGAATTTGGAATAGGGAAAGAACAGGATCCTTTGTTTTGGAATAGCTTAGTTAGACAGGCCATGCTTGAAACCATTATTGAAAAAGATATTGAGGAATATGGTCTACTTAAAATAACAGAAAAGGGTAAGAAGTTTTTAAAAAAACCTACTAGCTTCAAATTTGTTTTAAACAATGTATTTGCAGACGAAAACGCAGAGGACGATGACACAGAAGGTCCGGAAACTGCAGGCGCAACGGATGAAGTTTTATTTGAAATGTTGAAAGAGTTGCGTCAAAAAGAAGCAAAAAAAATTAGCCTTCCACCCTTTGTTATTTTTTTAGAGACTTCCTTGCAAGACATGGCTACGCTTTATCCTACAAGCGTTGAGGAGCTAGACAGATGCCAGGGTGTAAGCAAGGGCAAGGCTATTAAATATGGCAAGCCCTTTGTTGAAATGATTGAAAAATATGTGACTGAAAATAATATTGAAAAGCCCGATGATTTTGTAATGAAGTCGGTGGCCAATAAATTCAATCACAAAATTTACATTATTCAAAATGTAGATAAAAAAATTCCTTTAGAAACCATTGCTAAAAACAAGGACCTTAAACTAGAAGCTTTATTAGAAGAGATGGAAACCATTGCGGCAAGCGGCACTAAATTAAATTTAGATTATGCCATTGATGAATGGTTAGACGAATATGATCAAGAAGAAATATTAGAATACTTCAAAAACTGCGAAACCTCTTCGCTTCAAATTGCACAAGAAGAATTAAGTGAAAACAATTATTCTTGGGAGCAATTAAAAATAATGCGCATCAAGTTTTTAAGTGTCGTGGGTAATTAACGCGTGAACTCGTTACCTGCAGTTAAATAACTATTTACTCTCTCTGCTACATTTTTTCTTACACTCAAGTAATAAAAATTATAATCGGCAATATGGTAATTTTCTGTTGTGTATAAAAAGCTACCAAAAAAACGAGGCTTCGCTGTCCATAAAACTCCTTTATGGTTTATGGCACCTGCTACATTAGGCGTTATTTTATTAAAGTCATAAAGTACAGCCCCTTTGTTTTCGAACCTGTCAACATTGGTTATATCAGCAGACCAAGAAAGAGGGTTGGTTACAATGGCCGTAAATTTTTCTTTTTTCACGAATTCAGTTAAATACCCTTCATGATAAGTTCTCCAAGAACAAATACAGCCAGTTGAATTGGGTTTCTCGCAGGCTTTTAATGATGTATAAATAGCAGGGTCGACTGGTATACCTACTACATAGGCTACTACTAATTTTTTACTTAATGGTTTACCGTCAAAAAATTCTTTTAGTAATCTAATGGTATGAGTGGAGCCTTGACTATGAGATGCAATAATAATGGGTCTGTCATTATTATAATGCTCCAAATAATATTCAAAAGATTTTTTTACATCTTGGTAGGCTAATTCAAAAGCAGCCATTGCATAACCAGTATCTATTTTATTATTCGGTGTATAGGACTTAATATGTGCTTGACGATACCTTGGTGCATAAATTCTACCTGCTTCATTGAATACTGAAGCTTGGTTTAGTAGGGTTGGATAATCTGTTTTCAGATTGGTTTTATAATCATTGAAAGAAGCAGACCATCCATAAGGTCTACTGCTATCTAAATAAGTAGTAGGGTGTACAAAAAATACATCTGCATTAGAACTAGGCTTATAACTAGCTTTCAGTGGAGCAGGTACACTATCGGAAGGGTCATTTTTTTCAGGATGGGCAGCCCAGTATTGTAAATTGCTATAATCGGGTACCTCTTGGTATTTTTGTTGAGCGTAAACAAGTTCCAATTTTGTATAATTGTTATTCGAGCAACTACTCAAAATGAATAAGGCGATAAGGGGTAAAAAGGCTTTCATAATAAAATGTATTTCTATACTTTTTCAAAAGTAGATGCAAAGGTATAAAATTGTCATTAATTTGAATCAAGTAAACTTGACTTGATAATATGATAATGCTCAACTATTTTAAGACAATCAATTTAGCATTTTGTTTAATGATTATTGGGTCAGATACCCTAAAAATGAATTATTTTTAGGGTGGAGCACTCACTATTTGAAACCACTTATTTGAAATTATTACGCCATATACCCTTTTTGATTGCAGTTTTAAAGCATGGCATTACTGCTTTTGGTGGCCCGCAAGTGCATTTAGGCCTAATGCAGCACCGTTTTGTAGAAAAAAGAAAGGATGTCACTAGTGAGGAGTTGATGGAATACAATGCTTTTTGTCAATTGCTTCCCGGCGCCTCCTCTACACAAACCCTTATTTTAATTGCTTTTAAAAGAGGAGGTATTTCACTTGCCTTTTTAACATTACTGGTTTGGATTTTACCTGCTACCTTTTTAATGATTCTTGTAGCTATTACTTACAACTATTTCGATATAAGAACGGGGCTCCAAAGTTTTATATTATTACAACCCATGGCCATAGGATTTATTGTGAGCGCCACCATTGTATTGTATCAAAAAGCAATTAATAGTCTTATCACTAAAATTATTTTTATACTCACTGCTGTTTTTGTTTTTGTAGCATTCAAATCTCCTTGGGCTATTCCAGTTGTCATTATTGTGGCGGGCATTGTAACTAATTTTAGTCAAAAAAGAATTCCCAATGATGGCGTTGCGCCAAAAGCCGTAAACTGGGGGGCCTTATTTATTTTTATATTTTTATTTTTAGCAGCTGGTATTTTATCGGAAGAAGCCACCAGAAAAAATTGGGAGCAACATAAAGTCATTAATGTATTTGAAAATAATTATCGTTTTGGAAGCTTTGTTTTTGGGGGAGGGGATGTACTCATTCCTATGATGTATGAACAATATGTGGCCAGGCCCAATTCTGATAGGGTGAAGAAAAATAAAAGAGATGTAATAAAAATTTCCAAAGAAGCTTTTTTAATGGGTGCAGGAATGGTAAGAGCCATGCCAGGCCCTGTTTTTTCGGTGGCCAGTTATACAAGTGTGATGGCCTTAAAAGAAAAAACAATGCCCATACAAATATTGGGAGCAGTGATGGGAAGTCTTGGAATTTTTTTACCAAGTTTTTTCATTGTTTTATTCCTTTTTCCTATCTGGCAAAATTTAAAAAAGTATGCAATTTTTTATAGGTCCTTAGAGGGTATATATGCAGCAGTAGTGGGCGTTATGCTAGGCGCTACGCTTCATTTAATAGGAGGTGTTTCCATTAAAATGGAATACTATTCTACGCTTACTTTAGCTGCTTATATTTTTGTATTTGTGGCCAGTACTTATTTAATTTATAAACAAAAAATTGCAACACAATGGGTTGTTTTATCTACCATTGCCCTTGGCTTTTTACTTACTTTTATAAATACACATTGGCCTTTCTAAATAAAAGGTAAAAGCCTGTTAATTATATTGCAAAACGCTGTTAATTAAAGATGGCTTTAGTAATATTGCAAACTGAATGAATTACCGAATTAGTTATATTATTATTGTCCTGCTTTTTTTGTCTTTCAAAATGAATGCGCAATCTACTGCGGTCAGCGGTGTGGTCTATGATATTTCAGGAAGAAGGCCTATTGAAGCTGTCATGGTATATAGTAATACTAATTTTGCATTCACCGATTCTTTAGGACGCTATGTAATTAATGTAAAAAAGAAAGATTCTGTTTGGTTTTCCTTATTTGGAAAAACGACACAAAAATATCCAATTGACACCATTGAAGATCTAAGCAATTTCAATGTCATGATTCATGTGACTGGATTTGATTTACCAGAAGTGCGCGTTAGAAATAGTTATTATAAATTGGACTCCATTCAAAACAGAATCGATTATGCTAAATATTTTAACTACCAGGCGCCGGGCATTAGATTAGAAGGAGAGGAATTGGACCGTTTTATGATCTTTTGCAAGCCTTCCTATGAGGTCCTAGGCTTATTAAACGACCTCGAATTGGGCTATTATATTCAAAAGAAATTCGAAGAATTTAAAAAGAACCCATAAGTCCTTTATATTAAATCTAGTGGATCTGCCCCCACTCATCTATTTTCTTTCACAAAACATGTCATTTTAGCTATCTTTAAGCACTAAAATTAGACCAATTTGAGAAAGCTTAATTTGATTGCCTTCATCCTAATGTTAGGATTATTTGCCTGTAAAGAGAAAACAAAGCCAACAGATAAATTCAATGCCAATGCGCCTGTATCTGTAGATATTGCAATTGCTGCTGCACAAGTAGTAGATAAAGTGATTGAAGTGAATGGCTCGGTGGTAGCAAGTGAATTTGTTGACATTCGTCCAGAATCCAATGGCCGTATTGTTTTTTTACAAATCCCTGAAGGTAAAATGGTGACTGCAGGTACCGTGCTAGCCAAGTTAAATGATGCTGATTTACAAGCTCAATTACAAAAAATAAAAGTGCAATTAGCATTAGCAAATATCAATGAGCAAAGAAATTTAAAATTAGTTCAAGCAAAAGGGATCAATCAAAGTGATTATGAAATTAGTTTGCAACAAGTCAATGGCTTAAAAGCAGACATGGTGTATACGCAGTCTTTGATTGACAAAACAGTGATTAAAGCACCATTTAGTGGTCAAATGGGATTAAGACAAGTGAGTTTAGGAGCCAATATCAATACAGCATCTACGATTGTTACTTTGCAAAAAGTAGATCAGTTAAAAGTTGACTTTACTTTACCAGAAATCTATCAAAATTATATCAAGGTTGGCAAGAAAGTGACCGTAGAAAGTATCGCTAATCCTGGCGTTAAAATGACTGCAACCATTGCTGCTATTGAGCCTCAGATTATTGCTACTTCAAGAAATATTAAAGTACGTGCTAATTTACAAGGCAAGTTATTACCAGGTGCTTATACTAAAGTGTTCCTTGGAGAGAATCAACAAAAGCCAAGTATATTGGTTCCATCTAATATCATTATTCCAGATTCTAAAGTAAAACAACTTGTTGTTGTTAGAGAGGGTAAAGCAAAATTTATCAATGTGGAAACCGGATACCGAACTGCGGCTGGTGTTGAAATTACATCTGGAGTAAAAGTAGGCGACACCTTAATTGTTGCAGGGATGCTTTTTGTAAGAGACGGAAGTGAATTAAAAATTGGAAAGACATTACCACTTGCTGA
>JAJTDP010000065.1 GCA_021300455.1 Sediminibacterium sp.
CAGGTATTGAAGCAGAAGATGTAGCCAAGCGTTTAATCGATTATGGATTCCACGCACCTACTATGAGCTTCCCCGTAGCAGGCACCATTATGATTGAACCTACTGAAAGCGAGGACAAACCAGAATTGGATCGTTTCTGCGACGCCTTAATTTCTATTCATGATGAGATTGTGGCTATTGAAAAAGGGCTATCTGATAAACTAGATAACCCTTTGAAAAATGCACCCCATACGCAGAAAGTAATTTGTGCTGACGAATGGAAGCATGCTTATACAAGACAAGAAGCAGCCTTCCCATTATATTATGTACAACAAAATAAATTCTGGCCAACGGTGGCAAGAGTGAATAATACGCATGGCGATAGAAATCTGGTTTGTACTTGTGAGCCAGTGGCTTCTTACGCTTAAGAAATATTATTGATTCGGCATTGCTTGATTAAAATTCGGCATCACTTGATGATTATTTTCAAGAGGTGCCGAATTTATTTTACTACTAGCAATGACTTCATATAGAGATATAATTTTGTCTTTATCATTCAGCACTACTTGTAATTTTTCTACATCCGATTCCAATACTTTTATCTTTCTGTTTTCAGTTTCATACTTGGATATGAATTCATCCAACTTCATACTGCCAAATTCAGCACTTGGGTCATTGGAGCCATTGATCATTTGTCTTTGGCCTGTAAGCACCCAGAGTATGTCTAAATCGGCGTATAGCTCATCAATTCTAATTAAAATGTCTGAGCCAATAGAGCCTAGGTTACGAAGCTGCTTAGCAAAATAACCATTGGATAGACCCACTTTACGTTCAAAAGAATGCGGGCTAATGTTTTTGAATTTCAGGTACGCGGAAATACGTTCAATAGGTTTCATAATAATGTTAGTTTAATGATGAATAGTAAGTAAAATATTTACTGACTTTATTCTTCTACCAAATTATTATGAAAAAATAGTTAAGCCCAAAAACTTAGGCCTCATAATTGAGGTAAAACTCAAAAATGAGGCCTAGGTACTAGACGCAAACACTGTTTTTATTAAACTATTTTAATAATTCTTCTCATTTAAGACTAACCATCTTAATTCAGCTTCTTCTAATTGAGTATTTAATTTGCCTAATGTTTCACTCAATTCAATAATTTTATCATAGGCCAAACTGCTATCATTTAACTTTTCAGTTAAAACTTTTTTCTTTGCTTCCATCTCTGGAATAAACTTATTTAAATTTTCTAATTCAGTTTTTTCTTTGAAGCTCATTTTCTCAGAAGACTTTTTAACAGCAGCAGCAGGGGCTTGTACTGCAGTCGTTTCTTCTTTTGCAGGCACTGAAAAATCTTTAGCCTTAGAAATATCAGAACTAAGGGCTGCATAGTTTTGCTTCGTCTTTTCTAAAATTCTAAACTGCGTATAGTTACCCGGGTAATCTCTAATAACGCCATTCCCTTCAAATATAAATAAGTGATCCACTAGCTTATCCATAAAATATCTATCGTGAGATACTAATAATACACAACCTGCAAAATCAATTAAAAATTGCTCTAAAACTGCCAAGGTAGGAAGGTCTAAGTCGTTGGTAGGCTCATCTAATATTAGAAAATTTGGATTTTTAAATAAGATAGTCAGTAACTGCAACCTTTTTTTCTCTCCCCCACTTAAGGCACTTAAATAGGTGTATTGTTTATCGGGTGTAAATAAAAACAATTCTAAAAATTGCGCTGCACTTAAGGAACCCCCACTGGCTAAAGGAAAATTTTCGGCAAAAGTTTTCAAAAACTCAATTACGCGCATATCTTTTTTATACACAAGGCCCTCTTGAGAAAAATGCCCAAAGACAATGGTTTCGCCCACATTTATCTTACCACTATCGGGTTGGGTAATACCTTGTAATATTTGTAAGAAGGTAGATTTTCCCACGCCATTTTTTCCCACCACCCCAATACGCTCTCCTTTACTAAATGTATAATCAAAACCATTTAAGACTACTAAATCGCCATAGGACTTATATACTTTTTTGGCTTCAATAATTTTACCTCCAAGTCTTGTCATCTTCATATCCAATTGCAAGTTGGACTCTTCAATTTTTTGCTTAGCCTTGGCTTCTACTTCATAAAAATTATCTTGACGGCTTTTACTTTTAGTCGTTCTCGCCTTGGGCTGCTTTCGCATCCATTCCAATTCTTTTCTAAAAGTATTCTTGGCTTTATCAATACTGGCTAACTCAGAATCAATTCTGGCTGCTTTTTTTTCTAAATAATTTTCATAGTCGCCTTTATACGAGTATAAATTTTCTCTTTCTAGTTCCCAAATTTGATCGGTCACTGCTTCTAAGAAGTAGCGGTCATGCGATACTAATAATAAAGTCACTTTTTCTTGAGATAAATAATTCTCTAACCACTCAATCATATTTAAATCCAAGTGGTTGGTAGGCTCATCCATTAATAATAATACATGCTTTGGCTCAAATCCAATTTGAATTAAAGTTTTGGCTAAAGAAACACGCTTACGCTGTCCCCCACTTAATTTAGAAACCGGTTGTTCTAAATGATTAATATTCAACTGCGTTAAAATGGTTTTCACTTTTGACTCAAAATCCCAAGCGCTATTTTCCTCCATTTCCATAATGGCATCTGTAATCAAATTTTCATCATCGCTTTCCATCGCCATTTCATATTTACTAATGGCCTTCATCACCGGATGATCCTGATTAAATAAATTCTGGGTAATACTAGCCGTTTCTATAAACAAAGGCTCTTGTTCAAATAAAACCAAATGCACATCCTTGTGAACTTTGGCAGTTCCAGCGTCAGGTACTTCTTTGCCTGCCAATATTCTTAATAAAGTGGTCTTACCCACTCCATTTCTAGCAATTAATGCAATACTATCGCCTTCATTAATATTGAAATTAATGCCCTTGAATAAAGGGTTAATTCCATAACTTTTAGTCAATCCTTCTACAGAAACGTAATTCATGGCGCAAAGATAAGTAGCCTATACTAGTAAAGCCTAGATTTATAGGCATTGTTTGAGGGAAAAATGGGTAAAAAGATGCGAACTATGTACTTTTGTGTCTATAAGTCAATAAAAGTTACCCATGAAGCATTTTGAAGTTCCTGTCGGTTATCGTAGTACACTCATTAGTGCTATTAAAAATAAGCGCAAGGAAGAGGATAAATTAAAAAAAGACTTTAGCCCCGCCTTGATCGATTTAGGGCCTCTTAAAATTTACTTAGCAAGACATTTTGGATTTTGTTATGGTGTAGAAAATGCCATTGAGATTGCTTATAAAACCATAGAAGAGAATGAAGGTAAAAGAATATTTCTTTTAAGCGAGATGATTCATAACCCCCAAGTAAATGCCGACTTAACTAAAAAAGGAGTTCAGTTTTTACATGATACCAATGGTAATGAATTAATTGCTATAGATACTTTAACAAAAGAAGATGTGGTGATCATTCCTGCTTTTGGAACCACCTTAGAATTAGAAGCAAGAATTAATAAAATAGGCATTGAAATTCATAAGTACAATACCACCTGCCCTTTTGTAGAAAAAGTTTGGAACCGCGGCGATCAAATTGCTAAAAAAGGTTTTACAATTATCATTCACGGCAAGCCTAAGCATGAAGAAACCAGGGCTACTTTTTCTCATGCCGCACATAAAGCGCCTACTTTAATTGTCAATGATATGCAGGAGGCTATTATTTTAGGTAAAATTATTAAGGGCGAATTACCAATAAATGATTTTGAAAAGCATTTTAAAAATAGATACTCGGCTGGATTTGATCCAAGCGTTCATTTTGAAAAATTGGGTGTAATTAACCAAACCACTCAATTGGCCACAGACACACAAGCTATTTCTGATTATTTAAAAAGTATAATCGTAGAAAAATTCGGTAAAGAAAGTGCAAGTGCGCACTTTGCGGATACCCGCGATACACTTTGCTATGCAACGAATGATAACCAATCTGCGGTTTTAGAATTATTAAATACCCCTGCCAATTTAGCCATTGTAATGGGTGGAAAAAATAGTAGTAACAGTTCACATTTAGTGGAATTATGTGAGCAAAAACTTCCTACTTATTTTATTGATGATGTCAATAAAATTATCAACGAAAATGAAATTATTAAAACCAATTGGAAGGATAAATCAGAAGAAATTATTCAAGGCTTTTTACCTGCTCAAGCAACGGTTTCTATTTTGATGACCAGTGGTGCTAGCTGCCCAGATACTGTGGTAGAGTCAGTTATAAGAAAAGTGGCCAGTTTTTATAATGTAGAAGATGCCTTGGATGATGTTATCCAATTTTGGCAAGCGCCCAACTAAGTGCTAAATTAAATTGCTCCTCTCTAGTCATATTTGTATTATCTAAAACAATGGCATCTTCAGCTTGTTTTAAAGGACTACGCTCTCTAGTAGTGTCCATTAAATCTCGGTGCTTCAAATTCGCTTCTATTTCTTCTTTACGAATAGCCGGGTTCGTGTTTTGTAATTCTAAAAATCTTCTCTCTACTCTAATAGCAGGGTCGGCTGTTACAAAAATTTTAAGCTCCGCTGTAGGAAACACAACAGTGCCAATATCTCTACCATCCATTACAATACCTTTGAATGCACCCATGGCCTGTTGTTGTGCTACAGCAAAGTCTCTTACAGCACCAATAGCGGCCACTTCACTCACTTTTTCACTCACACGCATTTCTCTAATCTCGGCTTCTACATTTTCTCCATTCAATACCATATCACTTTTTAAACTTCTTGCATTATATACAAAGTTTAAATTTATTTCCCCTAAGGCTTTTAGAATTTGCGCTTCGTTATCAAAATCAATATTATTTCTTAAAAAATAAAGTGCCACTGCACGGTACATAGCACCTGTGTCAATAAACACATATTCCAATTGAGCCGCCAAGGACTTGGCTAAAGTACTTTTACCACAAGAAGAATAACCGTCAATAGCTATGATAATTTTATTCGGCATGTTAAGCAACTGATATCGTTTCTGTTTTAGGAAGATTTGCATTTCTAATCGCTATTTGACGCACTGCATTAGACACTACCCCTCTTAAGGCTGT
>JAJTDP010000066.1 GCA_021300455.1 Sediminibacterium sp.
GCCATTAAAAATAGGAATTGACATTTGTAAGCCAACGTTTTGACCAAAGTTGTTGTCTACCTGTGTTCTCCAACCATTCCATACAGAGCTCCAATTTCTTGTTGAAGTGACAGGGGTAAAAATAGGTGACTGAACAAAATACTTAGTGTTGTTGACGCTTACAAAAGGGGATGTAGCAGTGGGTGTGCTAAAACCAGTTGCCTGAAAACCACTAATATAGTTGAACTGATTAGAAAAGTTAGAAGTTAAATTATAACCAAAGCTAATGGTTGGATAAAAGCTTGCCTTGGCTACTAAAGTATTTTTTTGTGCTGCCTTCACTCTTAATGAAGCTGCTTTTACATTCGGTAAATTTTGAGAAGCATAATTAAATACATAATCGGGTTGCAAATCGGCAAAAGATTGTAATTTAATTTGATCTACTGGCTGCGATACAATTTCAAAATTTTGAGAAGCGTCTAAGTTCAATAAAGCCATTAAATTTAATTTGCCTTGTTGTACATTAGAAATAGCAGTGATATAACTACTACTATCATTGGCTAACTGTGTTTCTAATTCTAATAAGTTTAACTCTGGCAATAAACCTACTTCTACTCTTTTAGTAGTTGCCGCTAATTGTTCCTTTGTTTGTTGTATTTGAATTTTGGCAATTTCTGTTTGCTCAATAGCTGATAAGATTTGTAAATAGAAAGTAGCCACGTTCAATGAAATATCATTGGCAATGGTTAGTCTATCTGTTTCACTTGCAAACCAACTTAAACTACTTGCTTCTGCATTATTTCTTAACCTGCCAGCATTAAATAATTGAACACCTCCATTCACTCCAAAATTGTTGAATAAAAATTGGGTGTTGGTGAAATCGTTGGTAGTAGGGTCAATAGAACGGCCTAATCTTAAGCCCATTCCTGTGGAACCACTAATAGTGGGTAGTCGGTTGGATTTAGCAAATTCTGCCTGTAGTTTAGCGAGTCTTGCCTGCACATCTGCCTGCTGAACAGAGATATTGTGCTGAATGGCATACTGAACACAAGATTTTAAATCCCACTGAGCGGGTTCTTGTGCCATCAAGCTAATGGAAGAGAAAAATAAGCTTATTGTTATTATGTATTTCATGTAATGTGTTGTTAGAACTCTTTTTACAGTACAAAAATACTACATAAAGGGCTAGTTCAGTAATTTTTAGACAGACGGAAAAGTCAAGCGCTGAACAGCAATTATTAACGATGAAAGGCTAGAAATTAGCTTTTTTAAGCATAAATAAGGCCAGGATGACTTTTAAATGGGGTTTGAAAGGTTGGAATTCCCCCTCTTATATTATATAGAAGGCTTGTAGTAAAAGATTCTATACAATACCAGGACAATACATAATAAGATAACAGCTGTTAATGCAGAATAGGGCTTGTCAATGACCACTGCGCAAGCTACCAAGGCATAGGATACTACAAAAATCACACAGAAAATAGGTGTCCATCTTTTTAAAGCACCCGTAACGGTAGCATCGCCTTGTTTTTTTCTTCTTAATATTAGTAAGGTTGCAGCAGAAGTACTCATACCCATACAATCTAAAAAAATACTAAAGCTTAGTACATCGTCTACCCCTTTACCAAAAAATGTAACTAGTATAGTGGTAATGGCAAATACAGTTAAGCCAGGTACTAAGGCATCTGTTTTAGGATGTTTCTTTTGAAAAATGGCAGGTAGTACTTTATCCTCACTCATGGCAAACATGACACGAGGGTTACTCATTAATATTACATTCACATAGGCAAGCACACTTAAGACCATGGCAAAATCAAAAACCTTGGCCCCGAATTTGCCAAACCAGGCTTCAAATAATAAAGAACCAATGGCATTGGCATTTTTCATTTCATCAAATCCAATGACTTTAATATAAGTGTAGTTAATGGCTAAATATAAAAATAGCACTACTAGTATACCTACTACAATGCCTCTTTGCATAGTCTTGGCCGATTTTACTTCCGAACCAAAATTGATTGTTTGTTGATAGCCTCCGTAAGTAAAAAACACAGAGACTAAACTTACTAGTAATAATAAAGCGCCGTTGGTTCCATCATAGGTATAAATTTTTCCTTCATTAATTCCATGTGGAGGAACAGTGACGCCTTTAAACAATGAAGAAATTAAAAGTACAATTAATGAAATTTTCACCACTGTTAAAATATTCTGCGTGCGACTACTTGTTTTTAAACCGAGTAAATTAACAATATAAAAAAGCCCCACAGAAACAGAGGCTATAATAATATTAAATAAAGTGCCAGAAGGCCTCCCAAATAATAAATCACTTACATAGTCGGCTCCAATTAATGCCACCACGGCTAGTGATGCTGCATTACTTATTAATATTAAAACATTAATAGTAAAACCAACGCCCGGATGATAGCAATGTGCAAATACTTTATAATAGCCACCCATCACTGGAAGTCTTTGTCCAATTTCTGCATAAGTAAGTGCTCCAAATAAAGCAATAAGCCCTCCAATTAACCAGGCGCTAAAAAATATAAGTGGGGTGCCCGATTTTGCTGCAATAGTAGCAGGTGTTTTAAAAATACCCATGCCAATGACCAAACTCACCACAATCATGGTAAGGCTAAAAAAATTAATGCCTTGCTTTTGCTTCATATCTAGTCAATGAATTATAAATATAATAAAAATGACCTAGTTATCAACAGCCCGTTAGTAATTAAAAATACAGAGGGATATATTAATACTAAATTTGTTTCAGTATTAGGTTCATGCAAATGATTAAAAGGGAATCCCGTTAAAATCGGGGGCTATTCCCGTAGCTGTGAGTTCGTTGCTACAAAGCAATTGATGCAAAAGTCCACTGAAGCAATTTGGGAAGGACGCATCCTAGAAGAACAAGCCAGAAGACCTGCCTAGTATAAAAAATCAACAGCTTTCGGGTAAAAAGCAAGGATTGTAAAAAATTAAGGCTGGAAGATATAGAGATGGTATGCATTTATTTTTAAATGCTGATCACTTACTACTATCTCTGACGACTCCTTAATTAATTATGGTTCTCTTTCTCCAGGAAGCTCATTGTTAACTCAAAAAAAATAAAACAATGAGCAAAAAATTAATCACGCTCTTGGTGTGCCTTATCGCCACCACCCTCCTCTTTGGGCAAAAAGACAGTCTTCAAAAAAATTCAACTGCCACACAGTTGGAGGATGTAATTGTTACTGCCAATAAAATTGAGCAGAAACAAAACGGCACAAGCAAAGTTATTACGGTGATTACTGCTGCTCAAATTCAACAAAACGCAGGCAGAACCATTGCGCAAGTATTGAACGAGCAGGCTGGATTGAGCTTGCCAGGTAGTTTAAGTAATTTAGGAACTGTTCCTAGTATTTACATGCGTGGTGCGGCATCTGGAAGAACCTTAATTTTATTAGACGGCGCCCCCGTTGGTGACCCTTCCATGATTAGCAATGAATTTGATCTAAACTTAGTGCCACTGAATCAAGTGGAGCGCATTGAAATTCTAAAAGGTGCACAAAGCACGTTGTATGGATCGGACGCCATTGGTGGTGTAATTAATATAATTACAAAATCAAAAGGTAGGCCCTTTGTTTCTGGTGCATTGAGCTATGGTAGTTATGGAACCAAGCAAAGCAACTTGCAATTTAATAGCAGCATCAATAAATTAAACTATACCATTGGATTTGAAAATCAAAATGCTGACGGATTTTCATCTGCTAAGGATATCACCAACAAAGCCAACTTTGATAAAGATGGCTATCAAAACAATAGCTTTTTTGTAAAAGCAAAATACAAAATTGATTCTCTTTGGGACCTGCAACTATCAAGCAGAAAAACAGCTTATACTTCTGCCATAGATTACGGTGGCTTTATGGATGATAAAGACAACGAGTTCAAAAATGCAACTACCATGAGTGGCCTAATGTTGAAATATAAAAAAGCAAAAACTAATTTTCAATTACAATACCAGTATACCACTCAGGATAGAACTTATTTGAATGATAGTATAGATAGAACCTATACCATTTTTGAGAACAACCAATATGCAGGTACAACACATTTTGCGGATGCCTTTTTATCTAGAGCCATTCATAAAAATATACAGTGGATTATTGGAACGGATTTTAGATACGGGTCTTACAATCAAACCTATGCGTCCATTAGCCAATATGGCCCTTACAATGATGTATTTAAAGATACTTTCCAATTACAGAATGCCTTGTATACCTCTATCCTAATTAATGACAATGCAAAAAAATGGTTACTTGAATTAGGTGCTAGATACAATAACCATAATCGTTTTGGAAATAACCAAACATTTACAATAAATCCTTCTTATGCCTTGAGCAATCAGGTAAGATTAATTGCAAGTGTATCCACCGGATTTAAAGCACCATCACTTTATCAGTTGAGTTATAACGACCAATTAAAAGCAGAAACTTCTTTTAATACAGAGCTGGGTATTTCATTTAGAAAAGGACAAGTATTTGCAAGAGCCGTTTACTACAATAGAAATATCAAAAATGGGATTGACTACAATTACATAGATTATAATTTTTTCAATTTTATCCAACAAAAAGTAAATGGATTAGAAATTGAGATCCAACATCCCATCACCGAGCAGCACCAAATTTCATTGAACTATACATTAATGAATGGGCAAGAGACGAATCAAAATAGAATTACTACAACAGATACCATTACTTATAACTATTTATTAAAACGCCCTAAACACAGTTTAAACGCGCAATGGAATTATACCATTAATAATAAATGGAATAGTTCCGTGACGGGTCGATTTATTAGCGAAAGAAAGGATGTAGGTGGCTATACTAAACCGGATGTAACCTTGGGTTACTATACCCTAATAAATGCAAGCATACAATACAAATGGAGCAACCGCATTACAGTGTTTGCAAATGGACAAAACCTTCTAAACGACAATTTTAATGAAATCAATGGGTACAATGCCATTGGCAGAATGTTTCAATTTGGAATACGTTTGAATTAAAATTTTATTGTTAACAATATAA
>JAJTDP010000005.1 GCA_021300455.1 Sediminibacterium sp.
GATCAAATTAAATTACAATCTTTTGCCGATTTGCAACCCGATTATGTATTTAATTATGCTTCTCAAAATTTACCGAATGTAAAAGCAGCTTCATTAAGAGTGAAGGCAGCGCAAAAAAATACTTTAGTAGCCAAGGCAAGCTTTTATCCTACCATTAGCTTTGGTTATAATTTAACTTCTAACTTTTCTAATCAGTTCAACTATATAAGTGGTTTTCAGGCAACTGGTTTTAGCACACCCTCTGCTACATCTCCTTTTGTAAGCGTGAACAACACTAAGTATTTTGTTCAGTCACCCATTTTTACCCCTGTTACTTCAACAAGAAACTGGAGCTCTGTATGGAATGGTTGGAGAACACAGGTAGACAACAACTTTGGTCAAAACGTTGGCTTACAAATGTCAATTCCTATTTTTAATGGCAATCAAGCTAAAATTGCCTACAAGCAATCTAAATTGAATTTGCAAAGTGCAACCTTACAAGAAGAGAATACACAACGTAAATTAAAGCAAGATATTTACGCAGCCTATACCAATGCAGTAGTTGCTTTTAATAAATTAAATGCCACTCAAAAAGCATTGAACGCTGCTGAAAAAACCTACCAATTTGCAAGTAAAAGATATGAATTAGGTTTACTAGGTACAATTGAATTATTAAACAATCAAAATAACTACCTAAGAGCTAAAGTTAATTTTAAGACTGCTCAATACGAGTATGTATTTAGAATTAAATTATTAGAGTTTTATAAAGGCGAAGCATTAACATTATAATAAGAAAAAATAAGCAGTAAAAAATAAATAAAATGAATAAGAAAATAATTTGGATAAGCGTTGCAGTAGTAGCCGTAATTGCGCTTTTGGTAGGCCTTAAAAAAGCAGGCGTTATTGGCAAGGTAGATGGCACTGAAGTAACTACTGAAAAAGTACAATTAAGAACTATTACCGAGTCGGTGAATGCAAGTGGTAAAGTATATCCTGAAGTGGAAGTAAAAGTGAGTCCAGATATCTCTGGTGAGATTGTGAACCTATATGTTGAAGAAGGAGACAAAGTAACCAAAGGACAAATTCTTGCAAAAATTTATGCAGATATTTATTCTTCACAAAGAGATCAGGTGACTGCAAGTGTGAATCAAGTGAAAGCGCAATACGAGAACGTAAAAGCTGCATTAAGTGGCTTGAAAACAGCTTACGACAATAGCAAGGCCACCAATGAGCGTTTTAAAAAATTATTTGCAGACAAGATTGTTTCAAGATCTGAATACGAGCAAACTGAGCAGGCATTTCGTTCTGCAGAGTCTTCTTATAATTCAGCTAAGGAATCAATTAAAAGTGGAGAAGCACAAATTCAAGGTGTAAGAGCACAATTAGCAAGAGCTGAAAAAGATTTAGCCCGTACTATTATTACTTGTCCAATGGATGGTATTATTAGTTTAATGAATGTTAAAAAAGGAGAGCGTGTGGTAGGTACTGCTCAAATGACTGGTACAGAAATGATGCGTGTAGCTGATATGAAAAGTATTGAAGTAAGAGTAGATGTTGGAGAGAATGATATTACAAAAGTTAAATTAGGCGATACTGCTTTAGTAGAAGTAGATGCTTATAATAATAGAAAGTTCAAAGGCATAGTATATAAAATTGCCAATCCTATTACTTCTACTGCGAATACATCTGCTTCTTCTGCAGAAGTAGCTAATTATAAAGTGCATATTAGATTACTTACAGATAGTTATACCGATTTAGTAAAGGATAATAATATTTTCCCTTTCAGACCAGGTATGACAGCAAGTGCTGATATTCAAACAAAATCAAAAGTAAATGTAGTAACGGTTCCATTGAATGCAGTAACTACAAGAGATAAAGAGGGTGAAGGCAAGGACACGAAAGTGGGTGCTGGTAAGCCAGAGGATAAGCCTGCTGACAATGGTAATGCTTCAAAAGAGGAAGAATTATCTGAAGTAGTATTTGTTTTAGGTAAAGACAATAAAGTGAAAATGGTGAAAGTGAAAACAGATATACAAGACCTTAATTTTATTGAAATCATTGGATTGAAAGTGGGAGATGAAGTGATTACAGGTCCTTATAGTATCGTAAGCAAGACCTTAAAAGAAGGAACACTTGTAAAAGTGGTGACCAAGGAGAAACTTTTTGAAGAAAAGAAGTAAGAAGCGAATTAGCTTTAGATAAATACTTTAAAAGGGGTGCATTTTATAATGCACCCCTTTTTTATTTGTTTCGTATCTTCGCCATATGGGAAACAGTCGTATAGGTATTATAGGCAGTGGAAGTTGGGCAACTGCTATCGCTAAAATTGTCACAGATAATGGCCATCCAATTACCTGGTGGGTGCGCGAACAGTCCAATATTGACTATTTTACCAAAAGGTACCATAACCCACATTATTTAAGAAACACTTATTTTAATGTAACTAATATTCATTTTACAGCCAATGTTCAGGCCTTGGTGAATGAGTCCGATATTATCATTATAGCAGTGCCTTCCATACATATTGTCTCAGCCTTAGAGGGGTTGGATCCAGCTGCTTTAAAAAATAAAAAAATAATTTCTGCAGTCAAAGGAGTAATTCCTAAATATAATATTTTGTTGAATGAGTATTTGGCAAAACAATTTAATGTTAGCTTAGAAAATTATTTTACTTTATTGGGTCCTAGTCATGCAGAAGAAGTTGCGGCGGAACAACTTTCTTATTTAACTTTTTCTGGATTAGATACAAAGCAAACAGAAGAAATTGCTTCCTATTTTGCAACTGAATATATTAATACAAGAATTAATAATGATGTTTTAGGAGTGCAATATGCAGCAGTGGCTAAAAATATATATGCATTAGGCGCGGGTATTGCACATGGCTTAGAATACGGCGATAATTTTTTAAGTGTATTTATTGCCAATGCTGCCAACGAAATGGATTGTTTATTATCGGCTATTGAGAAATCTACCAATCATAAAGGGGTAGTAAGCAATCATACCGCATCTGTTTATTTAGGTGATTTATTAGTAACCTGCTATTCTTTACACAGCCGCAATAGAACTTTTGGAAACATGATAGGTAAAGGTTATTCTGTGCGTGCTGCCGAATTAGAATTGAATATGGTGGCAGAAGGATACAATGCGAGTAAATGTATTATGGCTATGAATGGTACCATTCAAATAGATTTACCCATTATTAAAGCGGTCTATCAAATTTTATGGGAAGGCCATGACCCAGCTGCTACTTTCAAGGCAATAGAAGAAATACTGGTTTAACTATTCATTTACCCAGAAAAAATCACTGGCAATTCCATCTGCAAAAAACTTAGCTTCCTTAGTAAGTGTATATCCCTTCTCAGTGGGTTCAAGTTGACCTAGTGCTATATATTTAGGAGCAACAGATATCATATAAGCTTCATATTTTTCTCCAAAAACATCTTTAATATAATGAGTAGAGAAGCCCTCGCTTTTTCTAAGCGAAATCATCATGTACTCATTAAATTTCTGATCAAGACTTAAGTTTTCTAATTCAAAAGGAACTAGATTATTTTTAAGAGATTGAAAATAAAGGGCGTTGTTGGCAATATTCCATTGTCTTTGGTCTCCATTAAAAGAATGCGCGGCGGGCCCTAGTCCTAAATAAGGAACTTGATTCCAATAATTACTATTGTGTTTACTTCTGCTATTCGGCATTGCAAAATTAGATATTTCGTAATGTTCAAATCCCGCAGCTGTTAAGGCATTCACCATTATTTCAAATTGTCTTGCTTGCTTTGAAGTATCAATATCTTCTATTTGTTTTTTGGCAATCATTGAAAATAAAGCTGTTTTTTCTTCTACTGTTAATGCATAGCAAGAAATATGATTTACTTTATATTGAATTAATGTGGCTATATCGGCCATTAAATCTTCATCGGATAAATGCGGGGTACCATAAATTAAATCGGCACTGATATCTTTAAAGCCTGCAGCCTGCACTATTTTTATAGCTTCATGAGACTGTTCAACCCTATGTGCTCTATTCATCCAAGCAAGAGAAGCTGCTTGAAAACTTTGAATACCAATGCTAAGTCTGTTCACGCCTAAAGCCAACCAGTCCGCAGCAATGTCTGGGTCAATATCATCCGGATTGGCTTCAAGGGTAAATTCAAAATGGGGAGCCAAATTAAAATTTGTTGTAAGGGCTTCAATAATCATTTCTAATTCAGCCTTCTTTAATAAAGAGGGTGTGCCGCCTCCAAAGTAAATAGTTTCGATAGGGCCAGTAAGATAATTTTTTTGAAGCTTTATTTCTGCAACCAGGGCATGGGTAAACTCTTGAATATACTGGGTTTGCGTAGAGAAATGGAAATTACAATAGTGACAGGCTTTTTTGCAAAAGGGGATATGAATATAGATGCCTGCCATAGGGAGCGTTGTCTAACAAAGCTAGTTATTAGTTACTAATTATGCATCAGGATACTTATTTTTGCAGTAGATGATTTTAAATCTCCATAAAGCTTTTTGTATACTAGGATGTATGGTACTAGGGTGCATGCTCTCTATAACTACCTATGCGCAAAATCCAACTGCTTTATCTGTTAAAGATACAAGTCAAATGGGCCTGGACTCTTTGGTTAAAAAAGATAGCTTAATGATAAAGCATATTCCAGTTTTGCCCACAACTTATCAAAAAGCAGATGCTTGGTTTATGCAAATACAATTAGCTGCCAAAGGAGATACAGTACTTAATAATATAAAAACATATAAAGAGTATTATAGTAATAAGAAAAATGCCTTTAAATTATATGATCGAACTTCGGTAAATAGTAGGAATGCTCAAATAATATATAAAATTGAACAGCGTTATGCGATATCGGATAAAGATGCCTTATTTTATTTATTGGTAGGCATGATACTTATATATGGGTTTGTGAATAATATGTATCCGCAATACTTTCAAAAATTATTTAGTCAATTTAGTCAGACCTCTATGCGCATGATGCAAAATAGAGAACAATTATTAAATAATAGTGTTGCTTCTTTATTATTGAACCTCTGTTTTATTTTAAGTTTTTCTTTAATGGTTTCCTTGCTTATTTATAATAATCATTTATTGCCTATCTCTTTTTGGCTGGTTTATTTTTATTTATGCCTTTTTTTTACAAGCCTTTACCTTGGAAAATATATTTGTTTAGAAATAGCGGGTGCTATATTTAGTACGAAAGAATTAGTAAAGACCTATGTTTTCGTGGTGTTTATGATTAATAAGGTACTTGGCATATTGCTCTTGCCCTTTATTCTTATTTTGGCATTCGCAAAGCCCATCTATTTCCCAGCGGCTATTATAGGTGCTGGAGGCCTCTCAGTGCTGCTTTTCCTTTATCGATACTTGTTCTCACTTACCTCAGTTAGAAACAAATTACATATATCCTCCTTTCATTTTTTTCTTTACCTTTGTGCATTCGAAATACTGCCTCTGATGATCTTGTATAAACTGGTGTTGCAGTATTTTGGTGGAACGTATTAAAAGTTGAATTATAAAAAATGGCAATTAAAAAAATACTTATTTCGCAAGCACGTCCGGAGAGCGAAAAATCGCCTTATTTTGATTTGGAAAAAAAGCATAAGGTAGCGCTTCATTTTCATCCCTTAATTCAATTGGTGCCCATTGCCGCCAAAGATTTTAGAAAAAATAAAATTGATATTACTATTTTTACGGCAGTTGTTTTCACCAGCAAACACGCCATAGACCACTTCTTCAGAACCTGTGATGAATTAAAAGTAAGTATCAATCAGGATACAAAATATTTCTGTGTCACTGAATCGGTAGCACTTTATTTGCAGAAGTTTATTATGTACCGTAAAAGAAAAGTATTTTTTGGTGCAGATGGTACTAATAAAAAATTATTCGATGTTTTAAATAAGCATAAGGGTAATGAAAACTTTTTATATGTATGTAGCGAAAACCAACAAGACAATGAAATTGTGAATTGGTTAAAAGACCATGAATGCAAATTCGATTTGGGTTATATGTACAGAACTGAATTCAGTGATGTTAAAAAAGTATTTGATGAACATAGTTTTGATATAATATGCTTATTCACCCCAAGCGGTTTAAAAAGTTTATACGAAAACATGCCACATTTTAAACAAAATGGAACCGCCATTGGTGCCTTTGGTTCTAGTACTTGCAAGGCAGTGGAAGAAGCAGGACTTCAATTACATATTAAAGTGCCTAGTCCTCAAACACCAAGTATGATTGCTGGCTTGGAACAATTTCTTTCCTCTAATAGTAAAAAGAAATAAATAAATTGCATTCAAATGAATGCAAATCCAAAGCACACTAATAGTCTTATACACGAGACCAGCCCTTATTTATTGCAACACGCGCATAATCCAGTGCAATGGGAACCCTGGTCTGAAAAAGCATTGGCCTTAGCCATTGAAAAAAACCAACCTATTTTATTAAGCATTGGCTATGCAGCCTGTCATTGGTGTCACGTCATGGAAAGAGAAAGTTTTGAAGACGAGACAGTAGCCGCTTTTATGAATGCTCATTTTATATGCATTAAAGTTGATAGAGAAGAAAGACCCGATATTGATCATATTTATATGGACGCCTTACAAGCCATGACAGGTTCAGGTGGTTGGCCCTTGAATATTTTTTTATTACCTGACGGAAAACCTTTTTATGGGGGTACTTATTTTCCGCCTATAGCCATGCCACAAAGAGCTTCCTGGATGGATGTTTTACAAGGTGTTAAAAATACATTTGAAAATAATTATGAAAAATTAATAGAACAAGCGAATGAACTTACTAATCATATTGTAAGAAATGTGGTTGTACCTGTGAAAGCGGAAGAATCGCTTGCTACCAAGGAAGAGATTGAAATAATAGCTGGGCGCATTTTACAACAAGCCGATACACAGTGGGGTGGATTTGGTAATGCACCTAAGTTTCCTCAAACCTTTGTACTACAAATGCTTTTTAGAAATTATGATTTAAATAAGCATGAAGCCTCCTTAGTACATGCCATTCGTTCTATTGATAAAATGATACAAGGGGGAATTTATGATCATTTAGCAGGAGGTTTTGCAAGATATAGTACCGATGCACAATGGCAGGCGCCCCACTTTGAAAAAATGTTATATGACAATGCTTTGTTAATAGGCGTGCTAGCAGAGGCTTATCAAATCACACAAAAGCAGTCTTATAAAAAAGTGATAGAACAGACCATGCATTTTTTACACAGTGAATTATGTAATGAGCAAGGTGCCTACTATGCAGCCCTAGATGCAGACAGTGAAGGAGTAGAAGGTAAATTTTATACTTGGTCTTACGCTGAAATAAAAAATTTATTGGATGATTCCATCTTTGAAAATTTCTGTACCTATTATCAAATAACAGAAGCAGGTAATTGGGAGCATACCAATATTCTATGGACTTTAGATGCGATGGAGCTTGGCATGCAGGATGGTTTTGAAAAAGCTAGAGCAACACTCTTGGAAGCAAGAGCTAAAAAAATTAGACCAGCGCTTGATTATAAAATAATTTTATCTTGGAATAATTTAATGATAGTTGGGCTTTGTAAAGCCTATGAAGCATTCGGTAATCTAGCTTATAAGCAAAAAGCTATTGATACAATGCGTTGGATAGAAGAAAATATGTGGAATAAGAAAGAAAATTATTTTTATCATACACATACCAAGGGAGTCAATAAATCTTTTGCATTTTTAGATGATTATGCAAGCTTAATTCAAGCCTATATTCATTTGCAAGAAATTACAGGGGATATTACTTATCTAGAAAAAGCAAAAAATTGGATGCAATATGTGCAAGCACATTTTATAGCAGAAGACGGCCTTTTTTATTATTTCACCCCAGACTATCAAAAAGATATAATTGTTAGAAAAAAGGAAACCTATGATGGGGCTCAACCAAGCGGCAATTCCATGATATGCTCAAGCTTGTATTATTTAGGCACCCTATTTGAAAATGACCAGTGGACCAGTCAGGCAGAGCAAATGATAAGGTCGATGCGTAAATTGATATTGCAATATCCATCTGCTTATAGCTATTGGGCTCAATGTTTTTCAATTATGACCGAAGGCTATCAATCTTTGGTGGCGGTGGGGCCAAGCGTAAGAACGGATATCGAAAAGCTAGTTTCTAGGTTTTTACCTCAGAAAATGCTTCTATTTATACCTAGAAATTTCTCTAGTATACCCATGTCATTATCAAAGCAAGGATATGATAATCAATTCTTTATATGTAAGAATAAAACATGCTATCCACCAGTATCTAGTCTAAGCGAATTTTTAGCAAAAGTCTAACAACTAATGTTTTAATTTGCATTTCCTATTTATGCAGTGAGAATCAATACTTTCTGCTAAAAAAAAGTCTTATTTTTTTTGATAAAAATGAAATTTATTTGAAAAAAATACGTTCTAAAGGAGATAAGAACCGGTAAAACTAAAATATGATTACAAGATTGAAGAAATTGACCTTTAAATTGCCCTTGGTATTAATAGCTATTATACTAGGTTCTATTAGTATTTTATCATTCAAGCCTCCTAAATTTCGTTCCGACCCATATATGGTTCAGATACCTGGAGGTTCCTTTTATATGGGACCAAGTGATGAGCAGGTGGATATGGCCATGGTCAATAGAAAAAAATTAGTGTCCATTACTGGTTTTTGGATGGACCGTACAGAGGTGACAAATCAGCAATATCGCAAATTTGTAAAATATGTATCTGATTCTCTTAAATACTTGGCAGTGTATGCGGGTGGTGTGAATCAAACAGAAGATACAGTGAAAGTAGATTGGAATAGAGCGCTTCGCATTAACACTAGCAGCAAGGCGGTTATAGAAAAATTAAATGAACTTTTATTAAGCCCTGATAATCGTATTCAAGGTAAAATTGAAATAGATCCTACTAAATTAATCTACAGGTATTCTTATGTGGATTTAAGAGCAGCTGCTAAAACATCTAAAGGATTAGAGCAACCCTTAAGTAATTTTTTAGTATCTAAAACAGAAGCCGTTTATCCTGATTCACTGGTATGGATGAGAGATTTCTCTTATTCTTATAACGAACCTTTTACGCGTTTATACTTTTCACATCCTTCTTATAATGAATATCCGGTGGTAGGTGTTACTTGGAAGCAAGCTATTGCTTTCTGTCATTGGAGAACCAATAACAGTAATTTTTATTTAGATAAGGGTAATAAGAAAGACGAAAAAATTGATGGTATATACCGTTTACCTACAGAAGCAGAGTGGGAATATGCTGCAAGAGGTAATTCTAAAACGAATAATATGTATCCATGGGGTTCTCCTTATACAAGAACTAAAGAAGGACGTTTGTTAGCCAATTTTAAACCAGGTAGAGGAGATTATTTTGGATCAGATGCGAAGAATGATAACATTTATACAAGTAAGGTTCAATCTTATCCAGAAAACGGTTATAAATTATATGATATGGCAGGCAATGTTGCTGAATGGACTAGCTCTGTATATTATGAGGGTGGCTATAATTTTATGGGAGATTTTAGCCCAGATTTACAATACAATGCAAAAGACGAGGATCCAACTTCAATGAAAAGAAAAGTGGTAAGAGGAGGTTCTTGGAAAGATATTGCTTACAATATTCAAGTAAGTACTAGAAATTATGAATACCAAGACACAGCCAAATCTTATATTGGATTTAGATGTGTATTGTCGATGGCTCCAAGAATTAATTAATTATTATTTCGAATTAAATAGTATCATATAAAATTTATAAATTTTTCAAATGTCAAATTCTATTTCGCCCAAAACCAATAAGATCGTTAACGTAGTTTTCTCTTTAGGAGCTGCGGTAGTTATTATAGCTACATTGGCAAAAATCTTACATCTAGCATGGGCCGATTATGCTTTAATACTGGGCTTCATCACAGAGGCTGTGATTTTTACCATTTATGCATTCTTACCACCACCAGAAGTGGGAGATTCAACGCATGCTCCACAAGCAGGTGCGGTAGATTCAGTGATGGCACATTTGGAAGCGGCTAAATTAGATGGGGCTGCTTTTGAAAAATTAAGTACCAGTTTTCAACGCTTGAATGATACTGCCATGTACTTGGGTGATTTAGCAGATATGTCAAAAGCAAGTAAAGACTTTACAAATAATACAAAGGATGCAGCTATTGCATTAGGTTCTATCAAGGATTCAGTGGGTTCGGTTTCAAATAATTTAGGCAGTTTTGCATTGGCTACTGACGGTGTTAAAAATTTAAATGATCAGTTTGCGATGATGAGTAAAAGCATGGAAGCCATGAATACCTATTACACTAAGTTAGCGGAAGCTTCTAATGCTATGTCAAGTTCTGCGCAAGATGCGATTAGAGCAAAAGAACAAATTGCATTACTAGCCGACAATCTTACTCAATTAAACAAAGTGTATGGCAATATGATTGTTGCGATGCAAGGACGTTAATTTAATTATTCAAATTTTCATTTTTTAAAATCTAGTATACATGTCATTACCTAAGGAGCCAAGGCAGAAGATGATTAACATTATGTATATAGTGTTAACTGCGCTAAGAAGAATATAAGGAAGATGATTTAGATGCTACTACAAGAATATTATTAAACAGTAAATCGGGAGAATCAAAAGGCAAGGATTTATATAATAAGTTAGTTCAGTTTAAAGCCGATTTAGCGGCCATTGATCCCATTATTGCAAAAGAAGTGATTCCTAATTTACCCTTAGACTTATCTATACCAAGCACTACAAGTATTGCAGGTAAAGACGATTGGGCATATGCTTATTTTCACATGACGCCAACTGTTGCGGCCATTACTATATTAACTAAGTTTCAAAATGATATTCGTAATAGTGAAGCACAGGTAGCAGAATTTTGCCATAAAGAAATTGGAGAAGTAGAATTAATATATGATCAGTTCAATGCCTTTGCGGCCTCTAATTCTCAATACTTAATGCAAGGGGAAGAATTAGTGATTACAGCAGGGGTGGGTGCATTTAGTAGTGCAGCCAAGCCCTCTATTTCAATTGATGGCGTGAACTTACCTATTACCGTAGATGGTTCTGCAATTTATAAATCAACAGCTGGGGCACCGGGTATGAATTCGAAAAGAGTACGTATTTCTTTTTTAAAGCCTAATGGAGAAACGGCTATCGTAGAAAAGGATGTAAGATTTACAGTGGGTACACCCTCAGGCTTGGTGGTGTCAACAGATAAAACAAGAGTATTTTATAAAGGTTTAGATAATCCATTAAGTGTAACAGGTGGTGGCGGTGCTGAAAAAATAAATGTAACAGTAGAAGGAACCGGTGCTACAGTAAGTAAAGCAGGGGCTGGACAATACATTGTAAAGTGTACCCAACTTGGAAATGTAATGGTGAATGTGAATGATGGTAAATTATCTCAAAAAATTAATATACCTGTCAAGCGTGTTCCAGATCCTATTGCCATTATTGGTGGAAGTGCAGGTGGTAATATGACTGCCAATAAATTTAGAGTGCAACAAGGGGTGATTGCCGATTTAAGAGACTTCGTATTCGAGGGCATTAAATTCAATGTAGTTTCTTTTATAGTTATTGCTACAGGAAAAGGTTTTGATGAACCAGAAGTGGCGGAAGTGAATGGAGCGGCTTTTGCAAACGGGGCAAAGGATTTAGTAAGAAGATGTCAGCCAGGTACCACGGTGACTATTGGTGAAATTAAAGTAACAGAGCCAGGAGGGGGCACAAGAAAATTAGATCAAACGATTACTTTTATCTTGCAATAAAATTGTAAAAAAAGTAGAAAAATATAAGACATGAAAAAATTAATATTCCATACTTTGTATTTAGTGCTTGCACTAATCATAGTCAATAGCGCTGAAGCGCAGTTTAACTATAAGAAAAAAGCAGGTCCTGCTACCAAGGATACAGTGGCTGGCAAGCCTGTTGAAGTAGCGCCAGTGTCTGTTCCAGTGGTTTCAACTGTAGCCATTGATACCAATATAAAATCTACTAAAACAGTTGACACTACCTTGGTGGGCGGTTTTAATGCGAATAACAGAAAAAGTTTAAGACCTAATTATGGTTTTTCTACAGAGAATAATACAAGAAAGGCAGTTCAGCAAAGAACACCAATGGCCTATGAGAACTTAAGAGAAGAAGATGCTTTATTTAGCGAGTTTGTTTGGGAAGAAATTGATGGCAGAGAAAAAATTAACCGACCTTTTATATACCAAGCTTATGATGATAGTGGAGACCAGCGCTTTTTCGCTCTTTTATTAAGAGCTATTGAAAAAGATGGGGTAGTGCCTTTTTCAGCGGAAGGGGGAGATGATCGTTTTACAAAACCATTGGGCGTTGACGAAGTAAATGCTATGTTAAAAGGTAGTTTAGATACGCAGTTGGTACAAAATATTAATAATCCCAATGTATTTGATACGAGTATTATTTATAACACTAAACTAGCACCGAATCCGGATTCTATTTATACATTCAGATTAAAAGAGCAATTCATTTTTGATAATAGAACAAGCAGAATGTATTGCAGAATCATTGGTATTGCACCTGTGGCTACCATTGTCATTAATAATAAACCTATTAAGCGTACTTTATTTTGGATTTACTATCCAGAATTAAGAGCAACGCTAGCCAAAAATGAAGTATATAATCCTAAGAATATTTCAAATAGAATTACTTGGGAGGAACTTTTTGAAAGCAGGTACTTCAATGGATATGTTGTAAAGTCTACACTTGACAATTACAATGATAAGATGTTGAATGCTTTGTATAAAGATCCTAATAAAAGATTGTTAGAAGGAGAGAAGATCAGACAAAGAATCTTCGATTACGAGCAAGACAGATGGGTGTATTAATACGCGCTTATTTATCCTCTCTTATTTATCTTCTCTTATTCCTCTTCTCTTTTTTCAAAAGCGGCTTTTAAAATTTGCGCCTTACTCGGGCCTATAATTTCTGATAGCAATTCCAACTTTGCTTCTTTAATTTTTTGTACCGATTTAAAATAAATCAATAACAAGTCTTTGGTTTTAGGTCCAATGCCTTCAATTTGGTCCAAGCTATTTTCAAGCGCCCCTTTAGACCTCTTACTTCTATGAAACTGTATACCAAAGCGGTGTACTTCATCTCTTATATTTCTAATGAGTCGGTGTGCATCGGACTGCCAGTTTAATTTCAGGGAGTCCTTGTCTCCTACAAAGAAAATTTCTTCTAAATTTTTAGCAAGTCCAACAGTGGTGACTTGTTGTTGAATACCTAGCTCCGTTAAAGCCTCAATAGCAGCGTTTAACTGACCCTTGCCACCATCAATAATTATCAATTGAGGAACTGCCTGCTGTTTTGCAAGTACCGATTTATACCTTCTATACACCGATTCCTTCATGCTGGCAAAATCATTAATACCCACCACTGTTTTAATATTAAACTTACGGTAGTCCGATTTACTAGGCTGTCCATTTTTAAAACAAACCATGGCCGACACAGGGAAGGCGCCTTGTATATTGGAGTTATCAAAACATTCTATATGCACAGGTATAGCACCCAAATGTAGTTGGTCTTTCAGTTCTTGTAAAACGCTATCATCCTTGATAGGGTTCACTTGTACTAACTTTTGTTTATACTCCCAATCTTTTAAAGCGTAGTCGGCATTTTTTTGAGACAGGGCTAAAAGCTGTTCTTTATCTCCTTGAAAGGGAATCGTATATTTTACACCTGGTATTGAATCTTCTAATTCAATAGGTAAAATAATTTCTTTGGCATCAGAGCTAAGATTTGTTCTGAAATAATGAATGGCAAAAGACAATATTGTTTCTTTATTTTCTTCTAGCGGCACTGTTAAGGGCAAAATATGTGTTTGTATAATTCTACCTTCTTGCACCATTAAATAACTTACATAGGCCTGGTCTTCTTTATGTGCAATACTAAATACATCCATGGGGTGTTGATGTTTTGTATACACTACCGATTTTGTTTGGTAGCTTTCTAGTTCTTCTATTTTTCTTTTGGTAAATCCTGCTTTTTCAAATTGCATCGCTGCGGCCTGCTCTTGCATTTTAGTTTGCAATGTTTGAATAACAGGTTTGATATTCCCCTTTAATAAATTTTGTACCTGCTCTATCGATTTATTATAATTAGTTTCCGACTGAAAATTTTGACAAGGCCCCAAGCAGTTACCAATATGATATTCTAAACAAACTTTAAACTTACCTAGTTCAATATTTTTTTTAGTAAGCGGAAGGGTGCAGGTTCTTAAGGGAATGGTTCGTTTAATATGATTCATTAATTCTCTTACCGCAAGTGGATGCGTAAAAGGACCTATATAAGTAGAGCCATCTTTAATTTTTCTTCTTGTAATATACACCCTAGGGAAGGACTCATTTTTTATTATAATATAAGGATAGGTTTTATCGTCCTTTAAATTAATATTATACTTTGGCTGGTAGTTTTTAATGAGTTCATTTTCCAGTATAAAGGCATCGTGCTCCGAATTCACAATGGTAAATTGGATATCCTTAATTTTTTCAACCAGTTCAATTGTCTTTTGATTTTCTTGGGTGGCTAAGAAATAGGAACTCACCCTTTTTCTTAGGTTTTTAGCCTTCCCTACATATAATAAAGAGCCCTTTCCATCAAAATATTGATAGATCCCCGGTTCATGGGGAATACTTGACTGAATTTCCTTAAACTGCTCTTTTTCCATATAGCCGCTGTGATCGCAAAAATACTATCTAATTTGCCATTCTTCTTTCACCAATTTGTTGTCTCCACATGGCGTAGTACAAGCCTTTTTCCAATAATAATGAATCGTGGGTTCCTTTTTCAATCACTTGACCTTTCTCCAATACATAAATTCTAGTCGCATGAATAATGGTAGATAACCTATGCGCAATCATAATGGTAATTTGTTCTCTTTCAGCAGACAGTTGTCTGATGGTAACGGTAATAGATTCTTCTGTGATACTATCTAAAGAAGAAGTGGCCTCATCAAATATTAATAAATGAGGATGTCTTAATAAGGCCCTCGCTATAGACAATCTTTGTTTTTCTCCACCACTTAATTTTAAACCACCTTCTCCAATTAAGGTAGCTAGTCCATTACCACCCTTGTCTAAAATATTGGAACAGCTTGCCTTGGTAAGTGCCAATAACATATCTTCTTCTGTAGCATTAGGTGCCACAAAGGCTAGGTTTTCTTTAATAGTACCTGCAAATAATTGTGTGTCCTGGGTAACAAAACTAATTTGATTGCGAAGCCCAGTCATGTCTATATTATTTGAGTCTACATCGTTGACTAAAATTTGCCCTTCTTGTGGTTGATACAATCCTACTAATAATTTTACCAAGGTACTTTTGCCTGCCCCTGAAGGTCCCACAAAGGCAACGGTTTCGCCCTTCTTTGCTTCAAAACTAATATTATCAATGGCTTTAAAATTAGCCGTTTGATGTTGAAAGCCCACTTGGTTGAATGCTAAGTGTTGAATATCTCCAATAGCGGTAGGGTTGCTAGGCGTTTGGTCGATAGGCTTTTTCATCAAGGCATCGAAATTATTTAAAGAAGCTTCTGTTTCTCTATAACTTAAAATAATACTTCCAATTTCTTGAAGTGGTCCAAATATAAAAAAGCTATAAAACTGCAAAGAGATTAACTGACCCACAGTTAAAATTTCTTTGAAAATGAGCCACATTAAAGTAAAAGTAATCACCTGTCTTAAAAAGTTCACCATGGTGCCTTGGATAAAACTTAAGGAACGTACATTTTTTACTTTCTTTAATTCGAGTGCTAAAATTTTATAAGTATTATTATTTAATCTTTGAATTTCTTGTGTGGTTAAACCCAAGCTTTTAATTAATTCAATATTGCGTAAACTTTCAGTAGTGGTACCTGCTAATGAGGTAGTTTCTTTCACAATATTTTTTTGAATCACTTTAATTTGCTTGCTTAACAAATTGGTAACATAGGCAATCAAGCTGGCACCTCCGATGTAAATTGGAATAATAGACCAATGTAATCTGGTGGCATAAATAGAAACAAAAATGACACTTACAATGATGCCAAATAATACATTCACGACATAGCTAATAAACTTTTCGCAATCGGCTCTTGCCTTGGTTAAAATAGATAAGGTCTCACCACTTCTTTGATCTTCAAAAGCTTGATAGGGAAGTTGCATCGAATGCTTTAAGCCATCTGTAAACAAGGCGGCACCAAATTTTTGAATAATTACATTCACTGTATAGTCTTGGAAAGCCTTGGCTATCCTACTTATCATGGCAGTGCCTACTAATAATAACAACATATTGCTAACGCCCCCTAAAAAATCGGACTGTGATCTTTTATGACCTGTTGCATCCACAATAGGATTTTTGGCAAATTCGTCAATAAGTTTACCAAAAATCATAGGGTCGAATAAAGAAAAAGTTTGGTTAATACCCGCTAATATAAAGGCTAGTAAAACAAGGCTTCTAAAGGGTTTAATATATTGGAATAAAATCTTCATAATGGGCTATCTATTAAGTGGACAAAGGTAATAAATATAGGTGGCTTTTAGCCAAAAGACGGGCTTATCCACCTGCTGTTGAAAACTGCAGCAGCTCGTAAAAGGGGCATTCAAATCTAATATCCTAATTTAGGGTACTGATTGAGGCACCTCATTCTATAGAACCTTTAAAATTGAATCTATGTTATGGAGAAAATTTAATGGAGAAAAAATAGTACTTCCAATTAAAGAGGCTGTCAAACAAGCTATCATTACTGAGTCCGAAAAGAAGACAAAATTAAAAGTTTGTATTGGGACAGATAGTCAAGTAAAAGCCAATATTACAGAATTTGCGACAGTGATTGTTTTTTTAAGAGAACATAATGGAGGTTTTATGTATATCCATAATGATAAGAGTACGCAGAAATATCATTTGAAAGAAAGAATGTTATTAGAAGTGGCTAAAAGTATTGAAATTGCTTATGAGCTATGTGATCTTTTTATTGAACATAATATTGAAATGGAAGTACACGCCGACATTAATACCAATCCGCAATTTAAAAGCAATGATGCTTTGAAAGAGGCCATGGGTTATATATTAGGAATGGGCTTTGCATTTAAAGCAAAACCTGAAGCTTTTGCTAGTAGCTGCTGTGCAGACAAAGCAGTGAATTAAAATTGAAATTACAAAGACTGCTAAAGACCTTCGGCGTCTAGTTTATTGTATTGGTTAATACAGGCTAATACCTCATCCACACCTGTTCTTTTCTCAGCACTTGTTACAAAACCTTGTGGTAAAAAAGGAAGTATTTCGTTGAGCTTCTCAAAAAATGATTTTACATTTCTTGCCACCACACCTGGTTTTTCTTTGTCAGACTTAGTGAATATAATGGTGAAGGGAATTTCCCATTTGAATAATTGTTCAACAAATTCTAAATCAATTTTTTGGGGAGCATGTCTGCTATCAATTAAAACAAAAACACGATTTAAGTTTTCTCTTTTTCTTAAATAGTTTTCAATCATTTGCTCCCATCTTCTTCTACTAGTTTGCGACACTTTCGCAAATCCATAACCAGGTAAATCTACAATATACCACTTATCTTGTTTGCCCTTGGCAACACTATTGCTTGTAATTTCAAAATGGTTAATGAGCTGTGTCTTTCCAGGAGTACCCGAAGTTTTGGCTAAATTCTTTTGAAGACATAGCGCATTTATAATAGAAGACTTGCCCACATTGCTTCTTCCAATAAAGGCATATTCTGGCGCTTTCAATGATGGGCATTGATCAAAACTAGGACTTGAAATTAAATAAGTAGCTTTTACAATTTTCATACTTAAGAAACCTTATTTACTGCTTGTGTTTGGGTGGGTTTCTTTAAAATAAGACTATCAGCAGGATAATTGGCTTTCAATGTATCCATAATATTTTGACACCATTTAGTCAATATTTCTTTTTCTGCTTCTGTTAATTTTGCTTCTGAATGAATAATCGTATAAGAAGGTAACGGCATTTCACCTTCTTTGATTTGTTCAATCACTTCTTCTAATTTATGATTTTGCTTGGCTAATCTATAACTTGCAAATTCATTAAAATTAAAATGGCGCTTACCATCGTTGACATGATCTGCTAACCAAAAGCTAATTGGCTGAATGGCTGCATAAAATGGGTATTTTGTATTGTTGGTATGACAGTCTGCACAAGCTTTATCAACAATAACCTTTACGCTATCAGGCATTGGATATAAAGTAGTGATATCTTTAGTGATATCTGCTGAATTGTTTTTCGCAGGGCGAATAAATTGAATGGCTACTAAAATTACAAGTAGTCCAATGAGTATTTTCTTTATCATAATATTTTTTTTAAGTTGGTTATAAATTGATACGAAGTCTTTGACTATTTTTTCTTTACTAAGATTAACAATATAGCGATTCTTGTATTATTATTCTATGACTTCGCTATTGATTAAAGATAATATTAATTAACAATTCTCTTAGATTAATACATCACCTGTCATTTCCGCGGGTATCTCTAAGCCCATTACCTTTAAGATGGTAGGAGCTAGATCGCCTAATTTACCAGGTTTTATGCTGCCTTTCCAGTCTTTATCTATAATAAAGAAGGGTACTAAATTAAGTGAATGAGCTGTGTTCGGGCTTCCGTCCTCATTAATCATATAATCGGCATTACCATGGTCTGCTGTTAAAAAGATAGTATAACCATTTTCCAATCCGGCGTTTACAATTTTTTCAACGCAGGCATCTACCGTTTCAACCGCTTTCATTACTGCAGTAAATACACCTGTATGACCCACCATATCGGCATTGGCAAAATTCAAACAAACAAAATCGGGGTTACCTGCTTTAATTTCTGGCAATAATTTTTCGGTTAATTCAACAGCACTCATTTCAGGTTGTAAATCATAGGTTGCTACTTTAGGAGAAGGCGCCATAATTCTTGTTTCACCTTCAAAGGGTAACTCTCTTCCACCACTGAAGAAAAAAGTAACATGCGGATATTTTTCAGTCTCTGCAATTCTAATTTGTTTTTTATGGTGTTTCGCTAAAACCTCTCCCAAGGTATTTTCTAAATTATCATTTTCAAATATGATATTTACTTTTTGAAAGGTTTCGTCATATTTAGTAATGGTAGTATAATGTAAATCCAATTTCTTCATGCCAAAGTCTGGAAAATCTTTTTGGCTAAGCACTTCCGTAATTTCTCTACAACGATCGGTTCTGAAATTAAAACAAAGCACAGCATCACCCTCTTTAATAGTAGCAATAGCAGCTCCGTTTTCTGTTAAAACGGTTGGCTTTATAAATTCATCAGTAATATTATTAGCATAGTTTGATTTAAGGACATCTATAGCAGTGCTGGCTGTTGGCCCTTCTGCTTTTACTAGTGCGTCATAAGCTAGTTGAACTCTTTCCCATCTTTTATCTCTATCCATGGCGTAGTATCTTCCACTTACAGTCGCTATTTTTCCAGCTGAATTTTTTAAATGATTTTCAAGATCTTCTATATAACATAATCCACTTTTAGGATCGGTATCTCTTCCGTCGGTAAAGGCATGAATATACACAGTACTTAAACCCTTGGTTTTACATAAATCACAAATGGCTTTTAAATGACTGGTATGAGAATGCACGCCACCATCACTTACTAAACCTAATAAGTGTAAAGGTTTATTATTTAGTTTGGCATAATCAATGCTTGCTAATAAAGTAGGGTTACTCGCTAATTCACCTGTTTTAATGGCTACATTAATTCTTTGTAATTCTTGGTATACTATACGCCCAGCGCCTAAATTTAAATGGCCTACTTCGCTATTGCCCATTTGACCCTCCGGAAGGCCCACCGCTTCGCCGCAAGTAACCAGTGTAGTATTAGGATAATGCTTATATAAACTTGTTACAAAGGGAACTTTTGCTTGTTGAATAGCATCGGATGCAGGTACCAGCCCAAGACCCCAACCATCCATGATAACCAACATTACTTTTTTTGACATAATCCTTCCTTTATTTTAACCTTAACTTTGTTTTTATTAATTTGTACTACAAAGTTTCAAAATACTAGGCAGACTACAAACTTTATACTGTTATAATACCTAAAAATGAGCAAAAAAGGCAAATCAAATACAACTAGTCAAAATAGTTCCCCTTTAGTGTATAGCACTAATCCCGATTATATGCTTCCCAAGGAAGAAGTTCCCACTATTACACTAGCGCCAGCAGAACAAGCATTAAGAATTATTTTAGAGACCAAACACAGAGCTGGAAAAACAGTGACCATTGTGTATGGTTTTGAAGGTTCCTTAGAGGCCATGAATGAATTAGGCAAGGCTTTAAAAAACCATTGTGGCACAGGGGGCTCGGTGAAAGATGGAGAAATTATTATTCAAGGCGATCACCGCCAAAAAATATTCCAATACTTAAAACAGAAAGGATACGCAAAGGCGAAGCTCTAGTAATAAATTTCTAGATTTAATCTTGTTTTTAATTCCTGCACCAAAGGGTACATTGCTGCAATGCGTTCGTATTTTTGTTTGCTATTCAAACTTAAATGTAAAGGCACGTCTTCTTTTTCACTAGCGGCTACTAGTATACTAAATTGAATGGCACGATTATGGAAATGTTCCCATACTCTTTCAAGTACATTCATACGTTCTTGCTCCACAAATTTTTGTGCCGTTAAAGCTGGAACAGTAATAGTGAAATGAGTTTCATTTTCGATATCTAGTTGCGCTAATTTAAAAGTACTAGCTGCAGAATGTTTTAAAGCGGTTTCTAAAGTAAGGGTAAAATCATCCCAACATTTTTTTAAATCTTCTATCGTAAGTGGAATAGAATCGATTACTTCTTCAATCTTGTATTTTTCTCCGTATTTATTTTGAAGTACAGCGAGTAAATTTTTGTTGCTGCCTTTTTCAGTAGGAGTCGTATTTGTTGGAACGCTATTTTCTTTTGTAGATAATTGTGCTGCTGCTGTTATAGGATCAGCTGTTGCTTTTATAGGTTCAGATGCTGCCTTTATGGGTTCCGCTGCTTGACTAGTTTTGGTAACAGCTGCTTTTGAAACTACTGGCTGCTGTTCTATAATTAATTTGGCCTCCTTAGTGACTACTGAATTACTTAAAGGAATAATTTTCTTTAATCGAATAGGGTAATGACTATCCACTAATTTTTTTTTTACAACTTGGCTGTCTTCCATGCTTAGTTCAATAGCTTGTTGTAAAAAATTGAGTTTGATAATGGCCATTTCTACATGCAGTCTTTTATTGCGGGCCATTTTAAATTGTATCTCAGCTTCATTTAATAAGTTTAGGGCACTTACTAAATAAGGGGTGCTTATTTCTTTGGCAACACTTATATATTGTTCTCTCCATCCTTCAATCGATTCTAATAATTTAGCACTGGCAGGGTCCTTACATACTAATAAGTTTCTAATAAAGCTAGCAAGTCCGTATAAAACCATATCGCCCTCAAATCCTTTTTGATTAATTTCATCATACAATAACATGGCTTGAGTGAGGTCCTGTTTAGTAAGATGGTCTAGTAATTTAAAAAAGTAAGCCTCGTCTAAAATATTTAAATGCTCAAGTGTATTTTCATAAGTTAAAGCCCCATTAGAAAAACTTACAATTTTATCTAAAATACTAAGTGCATCACGCATACAACCCTCACTTTTTTGTGCAATCAATTGCAATGCATTTTTTTCGGCCTTGATATTTTCTTTGCCAATAATTTCTTCTAAATGGGTAACGGTATCATTGGAAGTAATACGTCTAAAATCAAAGATTTGACAACGACTTAAAATAGTTGAAAGAATTTTATGCTTTTCAGTAGTGGCTAAAATAAATATAGCATAGGGTGGTGGCTCTTCTAAAGTTTTTAGAAAGGCATTGAAGGCACTGGTACTTAACATGTGTACCTCATCTACTATATATACTTTGTATTTACCAGCCTGAGGTGCAAAACGCACTTGTTCCACTAAGGTTCTAATATCATCCACTGAATTATTGCTTGCTGCATCTAATTCATGAATATTTAAACTAGCGCCTTTTTCAAAAGAAACACAAGACTCGCAAGTATTGCAGGCTTCTCCTTCCTTGGTAATACTGGTACAGTTAATGGTTTTGGCTAAAATACGCGCGCAAGTAGTTTTACCCACTCCTCTTGGTCCACAAAACAAAAAGGCATGCGCCAAATGATTGTTTAAAATGGCATTTTTTAAAGTAGTAGTAATAGGCGCTTGTCCCACCACTGTATTAAAGTTTTGGGGCCTATATTTTCTTGCTGAAACGACGAAATTATCCATAGTTGACGCGCAATATACACATTCAAAATCAAAAGTATTCACTGGGGAATTAAATCTTATCCCCTAATTGTTAAAGCCCCTTTTAGGTCCTTATTGCACGCTTATTTTGTGCTGTAATCCATGGGTGGATGTCTTTCAAAAGGGTGGACGCTAGGGTTAAATATATGTCTGAAAGTGACCATTTCTCTGCTGGGACTTGCGTCTAAGCTTTTATAAATATTCACCATTTTGGGATTCCAGTCTGCAGCCCAGCCCATTTCATAGCCGCTATATAGTTTTATTTTATGAAGCATGATATAGCAACAATTAATTAAATAACTATCTATGCCCAAGGCCTGGTATTTAGGCACCACTCCAAAAGCTAAACCAGTTAATTTATCATTAGAACCTCTAAATTTCATCCAAAGCAAATGTAGTTTTTGTAGAAGTCCCAACTTGCCATTGAAATATTTAAAGTATTGATTCACATCTGGAATATTAATAAACATAGCAATGGGTTCTTCTTTATAATAGGCAAACCAAATGACCCTTTCATCCATCACCGCTTTCAAAGTTTTAAATAGTTTTAATATTTGTTCTAGGGTAATGGCTTTTTCTTCACCATGCTGTGCCCAAGCACTATTATATATATGCACAAAATCCTTGGCAAATTTTTCTAAATTATTTTTATCTAAGTGTTGTGCTGAATAATCGGGCTTGGCTTTAAATTTATTATAACGCTCCTCAAAACGGGGTGGAAGGGGCTCGCGTAAATCTTTTTGATAATAATATTGGGTATAATAATTCTTAAAACCATAATTCGTTATCAGTGCTTCGTAATAGCTTGGGTTGAATGACATACCATACATGGGCTCGGTTTCAAATCCTTTCACCATGAGTCCCCACCATTTATCTCTATCTCCAAAATTTATAGGACCATCCATGGCTTGCATGCCGTTTTCACTTAGCCATGCTTGAGCAGTTGAAAAAAGTAAATTAGCCGTAGCTTGTTCATTAATGCAATCAAAAAATCCTACACAGCCCACAGGAAATTCAGTGCCTTTATTTTTATAGCTCTCATAATAAAAAGCAGCAATGCGTCCAATACAAATACCTTTTTCGTTTTGCGCTATCCATCTTTTAGCGTCTCCTTGTTTAAATAATTTATTATGGCTTCGATCAAATACTTGATTCACTTCATTGTCTAAGGGCCTTATATAATTTGGGTTGCTTTTATTCAAAGAAGCGTTCACTTCTAGAAATTCTTTTTCTAATAGGGGAGTATTCACTTCAAGAATGCGTATTGCCATATTCATTGATTGAAATTAGAATTTTTTTAAGACACTTAAAGCAAATAAAGCAGCCGTTTCGGTTCTAAGACGCGTAGGTCCTAAATGAATGGCCTGGTAATTATTTGCAAGGGCTAATTCAATTTCTGCAGCAGAAAAATCGCCTTCAGGGCCAATTAATAATAGACAGTCTGTAGCAGCTTCTATTTTTTTAATATCTAATTTATCACCTACTTCACAGTGTGCAATTAATTTCTGTGTTTGTTTTTGATTTTGAATTGCCTCTTTAAATTTAACGGGCGTTGCTAATAAAGGAAGCCAAACCTGTTGACTTTGTATCATGGCCGACTGCAAAATATTTTGAAACCTATCCAATTTAAATTTTTCAAATATAGTATGTTCACAAAGCAAGGGCATGATTTCGTATACGCCCATTTCCGTTGCTTTTCTAATAACCATTCTAACCTGGTAAGGTTTTTAAGAAGGCCAATACCTAAAGTAATTTTTTGAGATGACGCTGCAATAAATTTTTCTGATTGTATTTGTACTAGAGTATTTTTTTTATGCTCAGTTAGAATAGTAGCTTCAAATAAATAGCCCAAGCCATTGGTAATATCTACTCTTTGATTTTCTTGCATTCTCAGCACTTGAACGCAGTGCTTACTACTTATTTCATTTAAGGTAAAACTAGTTTGCCCCGACAAAATACTAGGCTCGTAAAAATAAGGTATCGACATAGGTTCGACTTATTTAAAACGGTTGGTCGTCATTAATGCCTTCGTCAAATTCTCCTTCATTCATTTTGCTTCCTTGAATAAAGAACTTGCCGCCATCTGGTGCACCACCACTATTTAAGCTGGCTTGTAAAGGTTTATAGTTGCTAGCAAGACCTGGAATACCTGCATCACCTTCCCATTCTTCAAATCTTTGAATATCTAAATTGGCTCTTAGTTTCACTAAATCTAATCGACCATTTCTATGCTTGGCAATTCTAATATGTGTTTCGCCTTGTGTACTTTCTCCCATTTCATTACTCATTACTTCGTAATATTCTGGACGGTAAATAAACATAACCATATCGGCATCTTGCTCAATGGCACCCGATTCACGTAAATCACTCAATTGCGGCATCTTGCTTTCTTTTCTAGTTTCTACTGCACGACTTAATTGAGAAAGTGCAATGATAGGAATATTCAATTCCTTCGCTAAGGCTTTTAAACTTCTTGAGATATTACTAATTTCTTGTTCACGATTCGAATTTCTATCACCAGAGCCACTCATTAATTGTAAGTAGTCAATAATGATCATTTTAACTTGGTGTTTGTTCACTAGTCTTCTTGCCTTGGCTCTAAATTCAAAAATATTTAATGCCGCTGTGTCATCAATATAAATAGGTGCTTGCTCTAATTTTTTTATACCCTTGCTATGTAATTGTTGGTATTCGTACTCTTCTAATTTACCTCTTGAAATTTTTTCCATTTTAATTTCACTCTCCGCACTTAAAATACGTTGTACTAATTGGCTTGCACTCATCTCTAAACTAAAAAATCCAACGGCCTGGGGCTTGGTAGGATGAAGTGCTGCATTACGCGCTAGGTTTAATGCAAAAGCAGTTTTACCCACTGAAGGACGGGCAGCTAAAATAATTAAATCGGTGGGTTGCCATCCGTAAGTGATTCTATCAAGAGAAGTAAAGCCACTAGGCACACCTGATATCTCGTCTTTCTTTATTCTTAATTGATCGATACGTGTAACGGCATGTGCTAAAGCATCTCCAATATCTACGAAGTTTTTTTTCAAATAGTTATTGGTGATATTAAACATTTTAGTTTCACTATCATCTAGTAAATCAAAAACATCGGTACTATCTTCATAAGCGTTCGCAATGACCTCGCCACTAATTCTTATTAATTCTCTTTGAATAAATTTTTGTAAAACAATTCTACCATGCGCTTCAATGTTCGCAGTAGACACCACCACATTGGTTAATTTAGAAACATAGTAAGCGCCACCAATAATATCTAACTGCTCGCGCATTTTTAATTCTTCCACCATGGTGAGCATGTCAATAGGCATGTTCTTTTGTTGCAAGCCCTGCATAGCGCTAAAAATAAGTTGATGCGCTTCTACATAAAAACATTCTGGCTTTAATATTTCGCTAATGGTATCGAATGCACTTTTGTCTAAAAGTATCGCACCCAACACTGCTTCTTCTAATTCTCTTGCTTGTGGTGGAATCTTTCCATACATCATAGAACTAATATCTATATTGCTATTTTTCTTCTTTGCTCTGTTTGTATTTATACTAGGGATAGACATAGTGATTGACTAATTTTCTTACTGCGAAAATCAAACCAAATTAGGACTTCAAGAAATTTAGTTTTGCAATAGGGTTGTGCACAGGTCTTCGCCATCTGAAATCCACAAAAAAAGGGGGTTATTAACGGGTTTTGCACCTAGTTTTTAACTAAAAGCACTTAAAAATTAGTATTTTTGAAGCTATACTATAAAATTGTTCTATGACGATTAGTTATCGCTGGCTGAGTGAATATTTACCGCATGAGGTGAGTCCCGAAAAGTTATCCCTTATTTTAACTTCTATTGGGTTAGAAGTGGAGTCATTAGAAAAATATGAAAATTTCAAAGGAGGCCTTGCAGGTTTGGTGGTGGGAGAGGTTTTAGAAGTCGTAAAACATCCGGGTGCAGATAAATTAAATTTAACTAAGGTAAATATTGGTAAGGAACAACCCTTAGGTATTGTCTGTGGTGCAGCGAATGTAGCCCAAGGACAAAAAGTAGTAGTGGCTACTATTGGCACTACTATTTATCCAAAAAGCGGAGAGCCTATTACCATGAAGCTTGCTAAAATTAGAGGAGAGCAAAGTGAAGGAATGATTTGTGCAGAAGATGAAATTGGTTTAAGCGATGACCATGGAGGTATTATTGTTTTGGATGCCAGTATACAAGCAGGTACGCTCGTTTCAAGTATTTATGAATCCCATGAAGATTGGATTTATGAAATTGGACTTACGCCCAATAGAATGGATGCCATGAGTCATTATGGAGTCGCTAAAGATGTTTGTGCTTATTTATCTTATCATGAATCACCAGTAGCAGCCATTAGCCCTTTTAAAAAGCAGGCCAGTAAAGATAAATCGGTGGCGCCTTTTAAAGTAAGTATTGAAGATAATGCAGCTTGTAAAAGATATGCTGGATTGGTGATTGAAGGCGTAACAGTAAAGCCGTCTCCTACTTGGTTAAAAAATAAATTACAAGCAATTGGTGTTCGTAGCATTAATAATATTGTAGATATTACCAATTATATTTTGCATGAAACAGGGCAACCCTTGCATGCATTTGATGCTAATGAAATTAAGGATAAAACTATTTTAGTAAAAAAATATGCAGCAGGTACAAAGTTCACTACACTTGATGGCGTAGAGAGAACCTTAACTGCCCATGATTTAATGATTAGCGATACGCAAAAACCTTTATGTATTGCAGGTGTGTTTGGAGGGTTAAGCTCTGGCGTAAAAGCAAGTACCACGAATTTATTTTTAGAAAGTGCACTATTTGAAAATGTACATATCAGAAAAACATCGGTACACCATGGTTTAAGAACTGATGCAGCTACTCGTTTTGAAAAAGGCGTGGCTATTGATGGCACTGTACATGTCTTAGAACATGCTGCTCAATTAATTCAAGAATTAGCAGGTGGAAAATGTAGTGAAGTAATTGATGTCTATCCTGCACCCGCTCCTAAAACAAAGGTAGATATTAGCTTTGCCTATTTAAAAAAATTAAGTGGTAAGGTTTATCCTACAGATAAAGTGAAAACCATTCTTACCAGTTTAGGTTTTGAAATTTTAAAAGAAACATCAGAGGGTTTGGAATTAGCAGTGCCCTATCATAAACCAGATATTAGTATTGCTGCCGATATCGTGGAAGAAGTAATAAGAATTGATGGCCTAGATAATATTGCTATTCCAACGGTGATTACCATGAGTCCTGCCATTGATCCACTAGAGAAAAAAGAAAAGTTCAAAGATAAGATTGCACAATATTTAGTAGGTCGTGGCTTTACAGAAATCTTAACCAACTCTATTACTAATAGCGCTTATTTTGCTGAAGAGGTCATTGCGCGTTCTGTAAAAATGTTGAATAATTTAACGGCGGAATTAGATCTCATGCGCCCCTCTATGTTAGAGACAGGATTGGAAACCATTGCTTATAATATTAATAGAAAAAATACGGCAATCTCCTTTTTTGAAATGGGAAAAGTGTATGGAAAATCGGGTAATGGTAAATATTATGAGTCGGAGCAATTAGCTATTTATATTTCAGGCAAACAAAATGCAGATGGATGGAGAACCAAGGCCCAGCCTGCCGATTTCTTTGTAGCCAAGGGAATGGCCACTGCTTTATTTAAATTATTAGGACTTCCGAATGGACAGTGGAAAACTGCAGACCCAGGACAAGTTAATTATACGGTTGATAAAAAAACAGTTTGTACAGTAGAAGTTATTGGCACTAAAAAATTACAAGCATTTGGCATTAAGCAATCGGTATTATACATTCAATTCGATTTAGCTAATTTGCTTACTTTGTATCAAAGTCAGCAAATTGTTTACCAAGAGGTTTCTAAATACCCTTCAGTGGAACGTGATATTGCATTAGTGCTTCCAACAGCTACAGAATATGCAGCCATTGAACAAAGTATTGCAGCTGTTAAATTAGCAGCGCTTCAGCAAACCAGTGTTTTTGATATTTTTGAAAGTGAAAAATTGGGTGATCAGAAAAAATCGGTGGCCATTAATTTTGTTTTTAATGCAAACGATAAAACATTGACCGATGTGGAGATTGATACGATGATGAAAAAATTGATTGACAGCTTTGAAAAAAACCTGCAAGCAGAAATTAGAAAATAAATTTTCAGCAAATTAAAATATAAGTATGGTGGATATTGCTAGTTCATTAACTAATTTACAAGAGAAAATTCAACTCTTATTAAAGCGCACTGCTTTAATGGAAAAAGAAAACTTACAGTTAAAGGCAAGTTTGACTAAGGAGCAAAACCATGTAAAGGAATTAATGGATGAAGTACAGCAGGGTAAATCTAAAATAGCAGCTGCCATGGTGAATACGGCCAGTATGCAACCTTCAGACAAAGAAGCCTTGATAAAAAAAGTAGACCATTATATTAAAGAAATAGATACTGCCATTAAAAATTTGAACCCTTAATTTATGTCAGACAATCAAGCTAAGGCAGACAACCAAGAAGCCAATTTAATCCCGGTTAATATTACCATTGCCGATAGGTCCTACCGTATTAAACTAGCTGCCAAGAATGAGGAGGCGGTTCGTAAAACAGCAGCCCTCATTAACCAAAAAATGGTCGAATTTAAAAATGCCTATGCGGGCAAGGATATGCAGGATTATATATCTATGGTTTTACTATGGTTCACCACCGAGCAGCAGCAGACGGGTCAGAACCTCTATGAGCTAGAAGACATTCAAAATCAGCTTGATGCCCTTACTAGTTCTATTGAAAAGGCGCTTTAGGCCACATAATTTGCCCCCTTCGACTCCATTCTTTCCATTATTTGATTATCTTCGTAGCGGAACCTTTGACGCATTATGAATAATTTAAATACGTCATCCTAGAGTTAAAGAAGAAACGAAGCTTGCTATAGGTGACTATCAATGATTTATAAATAATATAGGATTAATGTTTTAACCTCATTCACCATGAAGTTTTAACCTCATTAACAACGAAAAAGGGGAGTATGATTTATTTACAAACAACAAGATTTAAACAATGGACCAGAACATATTATTCGTCATCATTGGAGGCGCTTCCCTACTCGGGGGCTTACTCGTAGGCAAAATTGTATTTGCCCGCAATACCAAAAAACAAGTTGAAGAAGCCGAAGCACAAGCTGCTAATATTTTAAAAGAAACCGAATTAAGAGCGGAGACGATTAAAAAAGAAAAGCAATTGGAAGCGAAGGAGCGTTTCGTGCAATTAAAGTCCGAATATGATCGTGACTTATTAGAAAAAAACAAAAAAATTGGCGAGGCGGAAAATAGAATTAAGCAAAAAGAACTTACGATTAATCAAAAAGAAGCCTCTCTTGATAAACAAGTTAAAGACAACGATGTCATTAAAGAAAAATTAAATCGTGAGATTGACTTAATCAATGTAAAGCGCACTGAATTAGAGAAACACCAAGAAGAGCATATCCGTAGATTAGAAAAGATATCTAATCTAAGTGCAGAAGATGCGAAGCAACAATTAATTGAAAGTTTAAAGCATGAGGCACAAACACAGGCCCTTGTTTTACAACAAGAGATTATTGAAGACGCGAAGCAAAAGGCTACTAAAGAAGCTAGAAAAATTATCATTCAATCTATTCAAAGAACGGCTGCAGAAGTAGCTATTGAAAATACAGTGACTGTATTTAATTTGGAATCAGATGAAATGAAAGGTCAAATTATTGGAAGAGAGGGTCGTAATATTCGTGCCATTGAAGCAGCTACTGGGGTAGATTTAATTGTAGATGATACACCAGAAGCCATTTTACTTTCATCTTTTGATCCACTACGTCGTGAGATTGCCCGTTTAAGTTTACAACGTTTAGTAACAGATGGCCGTATTCATCCTGCCCGTATTGAAGAAGTGGTAGAAAAAACACGTCGTCAATTAGAAGATCAAATTGCAGAAATTGGAGAGCGTACCGTTATTGAATTAGGTATTCATGGATTACATAAAGAGTTGATCAGAATTATTGGTAAGATGCGTTTCCGTTCATCTTATGGTCAAAACTTATTAATGCACTCTCGTGAGACCGCAAATTTATGTGGTATCATGGCGGCTGAATTAGGATTGAATCCAAAACTAGCTAAAAGAGCAGGTCTTTTACATGATATCGGTAAAGTGCCTGACGAAGAAACTGAATTAAGCCATGCCTTATTAGGGGCAAAATTAGCTGAGAAATACGGTGAAAACCCAGCAGTGGTCAATGCCATTGGGGCCCACCATGATGAAATGGAAATGGAATATGTAATTTCTCCGATCATCCAGGCTTGTGACGCGATTAGCGGAGCGAGACCAGGTGCAAGAAGAGAGATTATGCAACAGTATATACAGAGAATCAAGGACTTAGAAAACTTAGCGATGAACTACACAGGGGTAGAGAAAGCCTATGCGATTCAAGCGGGTCGTGAGTTGAGAGTCATTGTAGAAGCTGAAAAGGTAACAGATGCCAGTTCTGATCAATTGAGCTTCGAAATAGCCCAAAAAATACAAACAGAGATGACTTACCCTGGTCAGATTAAAGTAACCGTTATCAGGGAGAAAAGGGCTGTGAACATTGCCAGATAGGCAATTATTAATTTTGGATCAAATAATTTGGATAATAAGGTGGGTTCTCCTACCTTTGCCGTCCGCAAAAACAATGTATTATGAGCGAAGCAGTAAAATTTGTACACGAGCAATTGACCGCAAAAAAAGACTATCCAGCCTTCAAAGCTGGTGATAATATTACCGTAAACTACAAAATTGTAGAGGGTGGTAAAGAGCGTATCCAAAGTTTCCGTGGAGATGTAATCAAAACACAAGGAACAGGCGCAACTGCCTCTTTCACAGTGCGTAAAATCTCTGATGGAGTGGGCGTTGAGCGTTTATTCCCTTTCTTATCACCTAATATCGATGGTATTTTGTTGAATAAGTCTGGTAAAGTACGTCGTTCTAAATTGTACTACTTACGCGATAGAAGCGGTAAGAGTGCTCGTATTAAAGAAAAAAGATTCTAGTAAAAAGATTTTAGAAAGATACCTAGTAAACCACTAGTAAACTATATAAGCCCCGTTTTCATACCTATGAAATCGGGGCTTTTTTTGTAACAAATAATTGGCTATTTATAGGTTTAATTCGTAAAAAATAGTGCTTTTCTATTTTATAATTACCTTACCTTTAAATTCTAAATTTAAGATTATGGGCAACTTAGGATTTCAAGAATTATTAATTATTGGAGTAGTTATTTTAGTAATGTTTGGCGGACGTAAAATTCCTGAATTCATGCGTGGATTAGGAAAGGGTATTCGCGAATTCAACGATGCTAAAAACAACGTGAAAAAAGAAATTGAAGAAGGCATTAAAGAAAAAGACGAAAAACCTGCTTAATCTATAAGCCTTTGTTTCGGTTTACTTCCATCAATGACTACCATGCTGCATTAAATGCAGAGCATACAACCTGTACCCAAGCGGTTAAATTTTACTTGGACCAAATTACTGCACATGAAAATTTAAATGCTTATTTAGAAGTATTTGCTGAAGAGGCCTTAGAGCAAGCTGCTATATTAGATGCAGAAAGAAAGCAAGGAAAAAGGCTAGGGAAATTACATGGAGTTATTATAGGTATCAAAGATGTGCTTTCTTATAAAGGACATAGTTTAACTGCTGCATCTAAAATCTTAGAAAATTATACTGCTGTTTATACAGCCACAGCCATTCAAAAATTAATAGACGAAGGAGCCATTATTATTGGACGTCAGAACTGCGATGAATTTGCCATGGGCTCTAGCAATGAAAATTCTGCTTATGGTCCTGTAAAAAATGCCATAGATAATTCTAAAGTACCTGGTGGTTCTTCTGGAGGATCGGCTGTTGCTGTGCAAGCTGGTTTATCTATGATTAGTATTGGATCCGATACAGGTGGATCCGTAAGACAACCTGCAGACTTTTGCGGAGTAGTGGGGCTAAAGCCAAGTTATGGTCGTATTTCTCGTTATGGTTTAATTGCCTATGCTTCTTCCTTTGATCAAATAGGTATTTTTTCAAAAACCATTGACGATGCTGCCCTTGTTTTAGAAGTGATGGCAGGGGAAGATGAATTTGATAGTACGGTTTCTAGTAAACCAGTTCCTGCTTACAGTAAAGAAATAGAAAAGACAAATAGCCCTAAAAAAGTTGCCTATTTTAAAGAAACACTTTTCCACCCCGGCCTTGACGCGGAAATTAAATCAAAAATAGAAAGCTATTTAAAAGACTTGACGGCGAAAGGCTATATCGTAGAAGCCATCGATTTTTCCTTGTTATCTTATTTAGTGCCCACTTATTATGTACTCACTACGGCAGAGGCTTCCAGTAATTTATCTAGGTTTGATGGCATAAAGTTTGGACATAGGACTAAAGAAAGTATTGCCGATTTGAATGACCTATATAAAAAAACGAGAACAGAAGGTTTTGGCGAAGAAGTGCAAAGAAGAATTTTACTAGGCAGTTTTGTATTAAGCGCTGGTTATTTTGACGCCTATTTTACCAAGGCGCAACAAGTAAGGCAAAAATTAGTGGACTTAACAAGTACGGTGTTTTCAAAATATGATTTAATACTATCGCCTACTGTGCCCAGCACCGCCTTTGGCTTAGGAGCGCATAATCATTCGGCTACTGAAATGTTTTTAGCAGATATTTATACAGTGTATGCGAACTTGGTAGGTATACCAGCCATATCTATTCCCTTATTTACGCATAGCAATGGTATGCCATTTGGCTTACAAGTAATGAGTGCTAGTTTTAATGAGGTAGGCTTATTAAGCTTTTCGAAAGAGCAAATGCTTAATAAATTATAGAGAGTAGTGTGAGTTAAAAGTCGTCTTCTAATTCATCTTTATCGTCAAATAAATCATCTTCGTCTATATCTTTGAAATCATCATTCAAATTAAAATCATCGTCTTCGTCAGAAGGCTTAAACTTACCAGGTTTTTTGGCAGCTTTTTTTGGAACATCAAATTCTTCGAAGTCGGGATCCCAACTTGTATCATCTTCAGCTTTTTCCCAATCATCATTCACTTCTTCTTCTTCGTCCAAGTCATCATCGTCTACGTCTTTTTTCTTCGCAGCTGATTTAGTTGCTTTATCTGCTTTCAGCACACCATTTTTTGGTGCAGCAGCCTTTTTTTCTTTGATAGTTTTTAATGACATAGGTAATTATAAATTAACAATGTAAAATTTCAACTCAAAATTGTATTTACCAAAAAAAATGAACCTTTTTTTTAAAATACTTGTATTAAATTTTTACGCAGTTTTAATATAATTAAAATTAAATATGTACGATTTGATCTCTCCCTGGTCCGTTGGAAACATACTTTACAGGAACGCCTAAGTATTTATTAATAAAATCTATGTAGGTTTTCATGGTTGCAGGTAATTCTTTCTCCTCCTTCATTTTAGTCGTATCAATATTCCATCCCTGCATTTTCTTCCAAATAGGGGCCACTGGAGTACCTACTAATTGAAAAGGAACATAATCTATCTCTTTACCTTCCATTTCATAAGCGATACCTAATTCTAATTCTTTAAATGTATCTAAAATATCGGCCTTGGTCATAATAATTTGTGTTACACCATTGATCATGCAAGTATATTTAAGTGCCACTAGGTCAATCCAGCCACATCTTCTTGGCCTGCCGGTAGTAGCTCCAAATTCGCTTCCTAGCTTTCTTAATTCTTCGCCCACCTCATTATGTAATTCAGTAGGGAAGGGACCGCTACCTACTCTTGTGCAATAAGCTTTTGTGATACCAAATACTTCATTGATTAATTTAGGGGCAATACCTAAACCAGTACATACACCTGCAGAGATAGTATTAGAAGAAGTCACAAAAGGGAAGGTACCAAAGTCAATATCTAACATAGAGCCTTGGGCGCCTTCAGCTAGTACTTTTTTGCCTTTTGAAATTTGATCGTTAATGAAATATTCGCAATTAATAATGTTCATTGTTTTTAGAAACTCTAAAGCTTCAAAAAACTCAGTTTCCATTTCACTAATATCTTCATTGAAATTAAAACTATCTAAAATTTTCTGATGCTTCATTCTTAAAGTAATATACTTGCTAATGAAGTTCTTGTTTAATAGATCGCCTACTCTTAAGGCATTACGACCCGTCTTATCCATATAGGCTGGGCCTATTCCTTTTAAAGTAGATCCAATTTTACTCTCACCCTTAGCTAATTCAGAAGCTTTATCTAAAGCGCGGTGGGTAGGAATAATAATATTAGTTCTCTCAGAAATAAATAAATTCTTTTTTACATCCACACCCATGGCGGCTACCGCATCGCACTCTTTTTTTAATGTAACAGGATCTAATACCACCCCATTACCTATAATATTAATTTTATCTTGGTGAAATATACCAGAGGGAATTTGATGTAAAACCATTTTAGTGCCATTCACATATAAAGTATGACCTGCATTCGGCCCACCTTGAAAACGTGCAATGATGTCGTAGTTAGGAGCGAAATAATCTACAATCTTTCCTTTTCCTTCATCGCCCCATTGGAGGCCTAAAATTACATCTACCATATTTGTGTATTTGAGAGAGCAAAAATAAGTCTTGGCAAGTTTATTACCTATTTAAACCCAAAATAATTAGCTCAACTTTTACACAGTTTCCGTGTCAAATCGAATAACTTGTTGAATACCGTTTAATAACTTAATTCTAGTCACCAATTCTTCCAATTCGTCTTTATCGTGGACATACACTTTAATCGTACCCTTAAATAAGCCTTCTGTGGATTCAATCGTGAGGGCAGCTATATTAATTTTTAACTCTCCACTTATAATATGGGTAATTTTATTCACCACCCCCACATCGTCTAGGCCAATAATGCTAAGACCTGTTAGGAAGGAGATCTCTTTATTTTTAGCCCACTTGGTTTTCACGACTCTATGACCATAATTCGCCAAAAGTTGGGTGGCATTGGGACAGTTGTTACGGTGAATTATTAAACCCTTAGCTGTACTCACAAATCCAAACACATCGTCTCCGGGAATAGGGTTGCAACATTTACCTAAGGTATATTTTATCTTATCACTAGACTCTCCGAAAATAATTAATTCAGAATCCTTTTTGGAAGCTGGTTTAAGCGCAGGGTTCTCCAAGTATAAATCAGGACTCAAATTCACTGGCTTAGGGGCTTCAATTTTATCTCCTATAACTTGAAATAATTTTAACTCTTTTAAGTCAATGGTTTTAGTAGCTATTTTAAATAAAAGATCTAGTTGACTAGCTAGTTTATAATAAAACATGATTTGGTCTATATTATAAGTATTGTATTGCGCACCAATACCCTCTAATTTTCTTTGCAATGTATATTTACCTTCTTCTGCAATTATTTTCTTCTCTTCTCTTAAAGCATCTTTAATACTATTTTTGGCCTTGGCCGTCACCACACTATTTAACCAATCTTCAGAAGGCTTCTGCTTATTACTTGTAATAATTTCAATTTGGTCCCCACTTCTTAATTTATGGCTAATAGGTACGAGCTTATGATTTACTTTGGCCCCTATACATTTAGAACCAATGGCCGTATGTATATAAAAAGCAAAGTCTAAGGCAGAACTATTGATAGGAAGCATTTTTACATCTCCCTTTGGCGTGTACACATAAATTTCTTCTGCTAAAAAAGAGGTTTTAAAATCTTGTAAAAAGTCAATGCCTTCCTCTTGCTGATTACCCAGGGCCTCTCTAATTTGCACAAACCATTTATCGAATCGGTCTTCGTTTTGAGAACCTTCTTTGTATTTAAAATGTGCTGCCAACCCTTTTTCGGCAATCTCATTCATTCTCTTCGTTCTTATCTGTACTTCTACCCATTTTCCATGCGGTCCCATTACCGTGGTGTGTAAGGCTTCATAACCATTACTTTTTGGATTGCTTAACCAGTCTCTTAATCTTTCTGGAGAAGGGCTATACTCATCCGTGATCATGGAATACACTTTCCAACAATCCTCTTTTTCTTTATCTAAGGGTGAGTTTAAAATAACGCGAATGGCAAATAAGTCATATACTTCTTCAAAGCTTACTTCCTTCTTTTTTATTTTATTCCAAATAGAGTGAATGCTTTTAGGGCGCCCATGAATTTCAAAGTCAAAACCGGTGGCCGTTAATTTTTCTTTTAAAGGACGAATAAACTCATTGATATATTTAGTGCGTTCTCTTTTTGTTTCGGCTAATTTTTTAGCAATCTCTTTATATATGGCAGGCTCCATATATTTCATGGATAAATCCTCTAATTCGGTTTTCACATTGTATAATCCCATACGGTGTGCAAGTGGCGCATATACCCAAATGGTTTCAGAGGCAATCTTTAATTGCTTCTCTTGCTTCATGGCATCCAATGTGCGCATATTATGTAGCCTGTCTGCTAGCTTAATTAATATAACTCTTGGATCGTCGGTAAGTGTAAGTAGAATTTTTTTGAAATTTTCTGCTTGCTGACTACTATTGGTATTCATCACCGTAGATATCTTCGTTAAGCCATCTACAATTTTAGCAATCTCATTTCCAAATTCACTTTTAATATCGTCCAGTGCAATATTGGTATCTTCTACTGTGTCATGCAATAAAGCACAAATAGTACTTCTCACACCCAGGCCAATTTCTTCCACACAAATCATAGCCACGGCAAGAGGATGCAATACATAAGGCTCTCCACTTTTTCTACGCATGGTTTTATGCGCTTCTGCGGCCATCTCAAAGGCAGTGCGAAGTAACTCCTTATCTCCTTTTTTTAATTTTTCTCTTAGTGCCCTTAATAATGCACGATAATGACGAACAATTTCTTTTTTTTCTTGTTCTTCATCTAAATTGTAATTTGTTACAATCTCAGCATTGGTATTGATATTCAAGGCTTCCATCTTCTTACGAAAATACGTAAAAGCGCTAGGATTTTTACAAAGAACAAACAGATAGTGTAACTTTGATCCGCTATGCCCAGCAAAGAACCCAAGAAAATATTTCAATTATCGCTTTTAAAACGCGTTTTTTCGTTTGTACAGCCCTACCGCTCTGTGTTTTTGGCAGCTGTTTTTCTGTCCATCATTCTTGCCTTTACCACCCCTGTAAGGCCTTATTTAATTCAGGCTACAGTGAATGCGGCTATTGGTAAAACGGTGAACCTGCCTTTTTGGGTAAATTGGTTTTTACCAGGCAATGCTTTTGAATCGGTGATACATCTTATCTTATCTATTACTTTATTTCAGGTGGCCTTTATCATTTTTGAAACCATCATGCGCTTTTTTTTCACTTTTGGTATGGCATGGTTAGGGCAGCAAGTTATTAGAGATTTACGCAATAAAGTGTATGATAAAATTATGCATTGGGAAATGCGCCAGTTCGATAAAACACCCATTGGCACTTTAACCACACGCACCATTAATGATATTGAAAGTATCAATGATATTTTTTCTGATGGACTTATTCCCATTTTAGCAGACTTACTTACTATTATAGTAACCCTCACCACTATGTTTGTAATAGATTGGAGATTGACATTAATTTGTTTGATTCCTTTTCCTATTATGATGGTGGCTACTTATTTTTTTAAAGAAAGCGTTAATAAAAGTTTTATACAAGTAAGAAATGCTGTAGCTGCTTTAAATGCTTTTGTGCAAGAACATATTTCTGGTATGCAAGTGGTGCAAACTTTTGCGGCAGAAGAAAAGGAAATGTCTAAGTTTACTACAATTAATGAAGGGCATAAGCAAGCCAATATAAGAGCCATTTTTGCTTATTCAGTTTTCTTTCCGGTAGTGGAAGTAGTTTTAGCTTTAAGTATCGGTTTAATTGTATGGTGGGTGGCAGATAGGTCTTTAGATGCGGGTTTATTAGTAGCATTCATTTTATTTTTAAATCAAATTTTTAGACCCCTTCGAATGATTGCCGATAAATTCAATGTGCTACAAATGGGTATGGTGGCGGCCGAGCGCGTATTTAAGATTTTAGACAATAAAGATGTTACACTCAATGAAGGAACCTATGCGCCTGAAAAAATACAAGGTAAAATAGAATTTCAAAATGTTTGTTTTGCGTATAACGAGCCCAATTTTGTTTTAAAGAATATAAATTTTACAGTGCAAGCGGGCGAGACTATTGCACTCGTCGGACAAACAGGTTCTGGTAAAACTTCTATTATAAGTATACTCAATCGTTTGTATCCTTATCAATCGGGAAGTATATTATTAGATGATCATGTTATTGAATCTTTTGCACTAGGTCGATTGCGCGCTTCTGTTGGCGTAGTATTACAAGATGTATTTTTATTTTCAGGCTCGGTCTATGATAATATTACACTGCGCAATACAAGTATTACCAAAGAGCAAGTACATGAAGCGGCTAAGATGATAGGTATGCACGATTTTATCATGCAACTTCCTGGCGGCTATGATTATCCAGTTATGGAAAGAGGAGCTACCTTAAGTTTAGGTCAAAGACAATTATTAAGTTTTATCAGGGCTTTTTTATACAACCCTTCCATATTAATTTTAGACGAAGCCACTTCTTCCATCGATACCGAAAGTGAACAGCTTATTGAAAAAGCGATTGAAACCTTAATCAAGGGCAGAACTTCTATTGTTATTGCCCACCGCCTCTCGACTATCCGAAAAGCCTCAAAAATCATTGTTTTAAACAAGGGAGAAATCATGGAAATGGGCACGCATAATGAGCTTTTAGCTATAGGTGGTTTTTATGCAAAATTGAGTGAAATGCAGTTTGAACAAAAGAAATCTTGAGCAATCTTTTAATGAATTGGTTATCAGCTAATTATAACTTTATTATAATAAATATATTGGCTTAATTTCTATTGAAATTTATGCAGTCGCATATGCTTATTTCTTATCTTTGCAGCAAATTTTGAAATTAGTATGGTCCTTCAGCGCCTTAAACCTTTAATGGTATTCAGTTTTGTAAGTATTTTTTTATTAAATACTATTACTTTATTTGCAAATGAAAAAGCAGCTGCTGCTAATGAAGAAGGTAGTTTTAATGTAACCCAAACTATTTTGGAGCATATTAAAGACGACCACAGCTGGCATTTATGGGGTCATACTTCTATTGCTTTACCTGTTATATTTTATACACCAGCAGGCCTTGAAGTTTTTTCTTCAGCAAAACTAATTGACGAACATCATGAGCCTGTTGTATATAAAGGTAAGTTTGATTACAAATTAGTAGAAGGTAAAGCTAAAATAGTCAATGCTGCCGGTGAAGTAGATGAAGCCGCCAGTAAAAAATTATGGGATTTTTCTATCACTAAAAACGTAGCAAGTTTATTTATATCTGTTATTATTTTGTTGTTAGTCGTATTAACTGCTGCAGGCGCTTATAAAAAAACAGGTATTTCTTCAGCCCCTAAAGGCGTTCAATCAATTTTAGAGCCTATTGTAATATTTGTAAGAGATGAAATTGCCCTTCCAAATATTGGCGCTAAGCGTTTTGCTAAACACATGCCATTCTTATTAACGATATTCTTTATCATATTAACCAATAATTTTTTAGGCTTAATTCCTATTTTTCCAGGTGGCGCGAATGTAAGTGGTAATATTGCTTTCACCATGACCTTGGCGGTTTGTGTTTTTATCGTAGTGAATTTAAGTTCTAATAAAAACTATTGGCAGCATATTTTTTGGATGCCAGGTATGCATTGGTCTATGAAATTATTTTTAGCACCTATTGAATTTATTGGAGTGTTTACAAAGCCTATTTCATTAATGATTCGATTGTTTGCCAATATCACAGCAGGGCATATATTAGTCTTAAGCTTGGTTTGTTTGGTATTTATTTTCAAAACAGTATACGCAGCAGCAGTTGCAGTGCCATTTGTAATTTTTATATTCATGATAGAATTGCTAGTCGCTTTTCTACAAGCTTATATTTTTACCATGCTTACTGCTATGTATATTGGAATGGCATCGGAGGAAGCGCATCATGATCAAGCACATCATTAAAATAATTATAAATTTTTTTTCAATAACAATTAAAACGTAAAAAAATGGTAGTAGGAAGTGTAGCCGCAATCGGCGCTGGATTAGCTGCAATTGGTGCTGGAGTAGGCATCGGTATGATTGGTAAAGGAGCGGTAGAAAGTATTGCTCGTCAACCAGAAGCAGTGAATGATATCCGTTCTAACATGATCGTAATGGCTGCCTTTATTGAGGCCGTAGCCTTATTTGCGGTGGTGGTTGCCCTATTGGGTAACGGATAGTCTATCAAAAGATTTCCAAAAATATTATAGGCCCTAGCACAGGGCGATGGGCCTATAATTTTTTAAACAAAGCGTTGTAGAAAAAGATTTTAAAAGAAAAGATTTTAGATAAAAGATTTTAAATCATTAAGATAAATTAAGGATTATGTTTTTAGAAATAAACCCATTAGTGTTGCCAGATATCGGATTGGTATTTTGGAATACTGTTGCCTTTATTGGACTACTTTTTGTATTGGGCAAGTTTGCTTGGAAGCCTATGTTGAAAGCGATTTCAGACAGAGAGCAAGGCATAGAGGATTCTTTGGCCAAGGCTGATAAGATGAAAGCAGATTTAACTGCTATGCAAAATGAAAATGAAATTTTATTAGCTAAAGCAAGAGAAGAAAGAGCTACCCTTATCAAAGAGGCGAAAGAAGCTTCTGAGAAAATGATAGCAGAGGCGAAGGATAAAGCGAAGTCTGAATATGAAAGAATTGTAGCGGACGCGCAAGTGGCTATCAACCAACAAAAAAATGCAGCCTTAACAGAGGTGAAAAACCAAGTGGGTAACTTAGTGGTGGAAGTAGCAGAGAAAGTTTTAAGTCGTGAGCTTGCAAATAAAGCAGATCAAGAAACTTATATTAAGCAGTTGTCCGAAGGAGTTAAGTTAAACTAAATTTTAAAAGATGCCCAACGCACGTTTAGCAGGTAGATACGCAAAGAGCTTATTAGATTTGGCCACAGAGCAAGGTCAATTAGAGACCGTGTATGCCGATATGAAATATATTCAAGCGGCATGTCATGCTAGTAGCGAATTTGTAAATATGTTACGCAGTCCTATCATTAAAGCCGATCAAAAAAATAGTATCATTAATGAAGTGCTTAAAAATAAAGTAGGTACATTGACCAATTCATTCACTGTACTTTTGGTTAAAAAAGGAAGAGAATTAGAATTACCTGAAATGGCTGCTGCCTTTATTGAGCAGTATAATGTCATCAACGGAATACATCAAGTTACTTTAACCACTGCAGTGGCCGTTAGTGAGGACATTAAAACATCAATAGCACAAAAAGTTAAAACAGCTGCACAATTTAAAACTGTTGAATTGACTACAAAAATTGACGAAAGTTTAATTGGAGGTTTTATTTTGGAGTTTAATAACAAATTAGTAGACGCGAGTATTGCTAGAGATTTAAAAGACATTAAAAAACAATTTTTGAACAACGAGTTCAGGAGTAAAATATAAATAATCATACATTAAAATAGACTGTTATGGCGGACATTAAACCAGATGAAATTTCGGCAATTCTTAGACAACAATTAAGCAACTTTAATGCTTCAGCAGATTTAGAAGAAGTAGGAACTGTATTACAGGTGGGTGATGGTATTGCCCGTGTTTATGGTTTGAATGGTGTGAGAAGTGGTGAGTTAGTTGAATTTGAGAATGGTACTAAAGCTATTGCGCTTAACCTTGAAGAAGACAATGTGGGTGTGGTATTGATGGGTGATAGTAAAGGTATCAAAGAAGGAAACAAAGTAAAAAGAACAGGCGAGATTGCTTCTATTAAAGTAGGAGATGGTCTTGCAGGTCGTGTTATCAATACATTAGGAGAGCCTATCGATGGTAAGGGTCCAATTAAAGGTGACTTATATGAAATGCCATTGGAGCGTAAAGCACCAGGGGTAATTTTTCGTGAGCCAGTTAAAGAACCATTACAAACAGGTATCAAGGCTATCGATGCGATGATTCCTATTGGACGTGGACAACGTGAGTTAGTCATTGGTGATCGTCAAACAGGTAAAACAGCTATTTGTGTAGATACTATTATCAATCAAAAAGAATTTTTTGATGCAGGTAAACCAGTGTACTGTATCTATGTAGCCATTGGACAAAAAGCATCTACTATTGCAGGTGTAATGAAAACATTAGAAGACAATGGTGCGATGGCATATACTATTATAGTAGCGGCTCCAGCGGCAGATCCTGCTCCACTTCAATTCTACGCTCCATTTGCGGGTGCAGCTATTGGAGAGTTCTTCCGTGATACAGGTCGTCCAGCATTAATTGTTTACGATGATTTATCTAAGCAAGCGGTGGCTTATCGTGAGGTTTCTTTATTATTACGTCGCCCTCCAGGACGTGAAGCTTATCCTGGTGATGTATTCTATTTGCATAGTCGTTTATTAGAGCGTGCTGCAAAAGTTATTGCCAATGATGAAGTAGCTAAAAACATGAACGATTTACCAGCTTCTATTAAGCATTTAGTAAAAGGCGGTGGTTCATTAACAGCATTGCCGATAATTGAAACACAGGCGGGTGACGTTTCTGCATACATTCCTACCAACGTAATTTCTATTACCGATGGACAAATTTTCTTAGAAGGTAACTTGTTTAACGCGGGTATTCGTCCAGCGATTAACGTAGGTATCTCTGTAAGTCGTGTGGGTGGTAATGCGCAAATTAAATCCATGAAAAAAGTATCTGGTACTTTGAAATTAGACCAGGCCTTATACCGTGAGTTGGAAGCCTTCTCGAAATTTGGTGGCGACTTAGATGCAGCTACTAAATCGGTAATTGATAAAGGTGCAAGAAACGTTGAAATCTTAAAGCAAGCGCAGTACACTCCATTCTCAGTGGAGAAACAAGTAGCCATTATATACCTAGGTACCAATGGTTTATTGAAAGAAGTAGCAGTGCGTAAGGTGAAAGAATTTGAAGCCCATTTCTTATTAGAGATGACTAACAAATTGCCGAATGTACTTGCTGAATTTAAGAAAGGCAACTTGCCTGAAGATGGTTTGAAGCAAATGGTTGAATTAGCCAATAGCATCATACCTCAATACAAATAGTATTATATAATATTAAATTGATATATAACCCCGAACTATGTTTGGGGTTATTTGTTATAATCTTAGTATGGCAGTTATAAGAGTAGAAAATATTAGTAAAAATTTTGGTACACTGAAAGCGGTGGACAATCTTAGCTTTGAAGTAGAGGCTGGTCAGGTTTTTGGCTTTTTGGGTCAGAATGGTTCGGGTAAAAGCACCACGATTCGTATGTTGTTGTCTCTAATTCACCCCAGTAGTGGAAGTATTGAGCTATTTGGGAAGTCCATTCAAAAAAACAGAGATACTATTTTAGAGCAGGTAGGTGCCATTATTGAAAGGCCCGATTTATATCCTTATTTAACGGCCACAGAACATTTGCAATTATTTGCCAAAGTAAGAAAGCAAAAAGTAGCTGCCGTAAATATTACCAAAACTTTAGAGCAAGTAGGTTTATCACATCGTTCCCAAGATAAAGTGCAAACTTTTTCATTAGGTATGAAGCAACGCTTAGGCATTGCCATTGCACTTGTACATAATCCAAGCTTAATTATTTTAGACGAACCTACCAATGGCTTAGATCCACAAGGTATTGCCGATATTCGAGCCCTCATTCAATACTTAGCCAAAGAAGAAGGTAAGACTGTTTTTGTTTCTTCTCATTTACTTTCTGAAATTGAGCAAGTAGCGCATCAAATATTAATTATACATCAGGGTAAAAAAATGGTAGAAGGGGTGACCAAAGAATTATTAGATCCTGAAAAAAGAATTGTACAAATCAAAACAATGGATGATGTAAAGGCCTTGGCAGCTATTGTAGCAAGTGGATTTAGTCAATACTTACTGACTAGAAAAGAAGGTATCTTTTTAAAATTACCCACCACTGCCATTCCAACGCTTAATGAAAGTCTTGTCCAGTCAGGGATTGCGGTCTTGGGTATTGAAACCAAGAATTCTTTAGAAGATTATTTTTTACAAATTACTTCAAACGCTTAGTTATGTGGTCGCTTATACAAATAGAATTATATAAAATATTTAGACGCCCTAGAACCTATATTGCTTTTGGTGCCATCGCAGCACTTATTGTGGTGATTCAATTTGGTTTAAAAATTGATGGCGATGCCTATGCCAGTTTTCTGATGAAGGATATCAATGATACTTTAACGGTCGATGGTAAAGTATTGAACGGCTATTTAATTTGTTATATTTTATTACAATTATTATTAGTACATGTGCCCTTACTGGTAGCACTCATTGCTGCTGATATGATTTCAGGCGAAGCCAATTTAGGCACACTTCGTTTATTATTTACCACACCCTATAGCAGAACTCATTGGGTACTTGCTAAGTTTATTGCAGCCAGCATATATACTATTTTGCTTTTAATTTGGCTGGCCTTCTTAGCGCTATTTGTAAGTATGTGGATATTTGGTACCGACGATTTATTTTTAATGAAGTCTAATTATGTAGTATTGATAGAGCAGTCAGATGTTTTATGGAGATATGTTGGCGCCTTTGTATTTGCTAGTTTTTCTTTGCTAACCGTTACCAGCCTTGGTTTTTTGATGTCAAGTTTATCTAGTAATTCCATCGGGCCTATTGTAGGCACTATGAGTGCCATTGTATTTTTTACTATTTTAAGTACTTTAAATATTCCTTTATTTAATATAGTAAAGCCTTATTTATTTACTACCCATATGAATAATTGGAAAGAATTTTTCGATATTAAAGTGAATATAGACAATGAAGCTATTAAAGGAAGTATTTTAAACATTCCTAAGATTAAAACTTCTTTAATGGTATTAACCCTACACATTATTTTATTTGTAACAGCCTCTGTTATTATTATTAAGAAAAAAGATATACTAAGTTAAGATGCACTCAAAAAAATTAAAAAATATTTTATTGTTCTGTACCCTACTTGCTTGCAATGTAAGTATGCCTATGCAAACTATGGCGCAAACCGATCCTTTAATTGAGAAGGTAGCACAAAAACTAGCACAGGTAAATGACTATGTGGCGGAAGGGGTCATGAAAACAGATGTTTCATTTATCAAGGCCTCGTTAGGAAAAGTAAAAGTATATTTCAAAAAGCCCAATTTATTAAAAGTAAAAAAAGAAGGGGGCATTTCTTTATTGCCAAGGGGTGGGGTATCACTTACTATTAATACTTTATTAAATACAAAGCAGTACACCACCATTCCTGCAGGCACACAGGTTTTGAATGGTAAAAATTTAACGGTGATTAAATTAATTCCAACAGATGATAATTTAGACTGGGTAATTTCTACTTTATGGATTGATCCGGTGGAGGCCTTAGTGTATAAAACAGCTACTACCACTAAGGAAAACGGCAGCTATGAAATTAATATGCAATATGGTGAGTATGCTAAACAAGGGCTCGCTAGTAAAATTATTTTTAGTTTTAATACCAAAGATTATAAATTGCCTAATGGCATTACTTTAGAATTTGGAGACGAAGACCCCGCTGCTAAACAAAAATCCCTTAAAAATAAAAAAGGGACTATAGAAATAACTTATGCTAAGTATACGATTAATAAAGGTATACCTAATAATATTTTTTAACTATGCGTAGTTATTTATTTATTTTATTTTTTTCTATTGGCTTTTTGAAGGTGCAAGCACAGTCAAACAATACAAATAAAGCCTTGGAGACTGCTGTCATTCAATTCCATCAGGCAAATAAAAACATAGACTATCAAGAATTATATCAACAATTTGAACAACTGTATGCAGTGAATAAGTCCAATTGGTTAATTCCTTATTATGCTGGAATGACTAAATCTATTATGTGTCTTTTGAAAATGGGCGATAAAGATGCGCTAGCCAATGATGCTTTATTATGGGTACGCAGGGCAAAATCCATTATGGCCAATGACGAAGTGTATTGCGCAGAAAGTTTGGCCTATACTGCAAAGATGTCAGTGAATCCTCTATTGAGGTGGTTAACCTATGAAGGTAAAATTAAAAAATCCTTAAGCATTGCTAAGAAGTTGAATCCAAATAATCCTAGGGCCTATGTTTTGGAAGCCAATATCCAACAAAAAATACCTTATATATTTGGTGGTGGATGTAATTCAGTAAAGCTATTGATTCAAAAAGCAGAATTGTGTTTTAATGCTCAAACTAAATTAAATTCATTGGAGCCATCTTGGGGTTTTCAATCCTTGGTGCAATTAAAAAAAGCATGCCCTTTTTAATTGCATTTAAATTCTTGTATTAATTTTCGTCTAATCTTTCATCCACCGCACCTGCAAACATTCTTGCACTAATTTTCTTAAGTGGATTTAAACGCATATCTGTATAGCCTTTTCTTGCATGTATAATTCTAGCACATTCAAATATACTAGCTGTAAAAGAGCCTGCATCGGCCTTAGCTTTCCCTGCAATATCAAAGGCAGTGCCGTGGTCTGGACTTGTTCTAACAATAGGAAGCCCTGCTGTAAAATTCACGCCCTCGCCAAAGGCCAATGATTTAAAGGGTATAAGCCCTTGATCATGGTACATAGCAAGTACACCATCAAATTTTTCATGCGCACCTCTTGCAAAAAAGGCATCTGCAGAATAAGGTCCGTATACTAGCATTTGTTGCTTGCTTTCTTTAATGGCAGGTTTGATAATTTCAATTTCCTCTTTACCAATTAAGCCTTCATCACCTGCATGTGGGTTTAAGGCCAATACAGCAATGCGGGGCGCATCAATACCAAAATCTTTTTTCAAACTACTATTTAAAATACTTAGCTTTTGTTTTATTTTATCCTTGGTAATGTGTTGACCTACTTCTTGTATGGTAACATGTTCAGTAACTAAGGCCATTCTTAAATTATCTGCAACAAGTAACATTAAGTTCTCGGTATTACCAAAGGCCGCTTGCAAATAGGGAGTATGTCCGCTAAAATTAAAATTAGGAGATTGAATATTTTTTTTATGAATAGGGGCGGTAACTAGTCCGTCAATTTGTTTATTTTTTAAAGCGGCTACTGCAGCTTCTAAAGAAATCAATGCATATTTTCCGCCTAAGGCTGACATCTCACCTGGGGTAATTTCTACTTCTTCTTCCCAGCAGTTCACTAAGTTTACTTGCTTGGTATTTAATTTAGATAGGTCGGTGGCAGCTGCAAAATTGATCGCATATTCTGGAAGGCCTTTTCTATAAAAATTGATTGCTTTATTATTAGCAAAAACAACAGGAATGATGAAATCTAAGATGCGGCTATCGGATAGAGATTTAATGATTAATTCAATACCAATACCGTTTAAATCGCCGCAGGTAAAGCCTATAATTGGTTTTCTGATGTCTGGGTTCATATCCATTTGATTAGGCTGTAAAAGTACGCACAAAAACCTAACTTTGCCTCATGCAATACACGCTAAAAAAATCATTGGGGCAGCATTTTCTAAATGACGCTCAAGTTTGTAAGGATATTCAGGCAGTATTGCTGGCGCAGCCCATTGAGCAGTTACTAGAAGTGGGTCCGGGTGCAGGGGCTTTGACAAAGTATATTCAAGACATTCCCACAAAGTCATTTAAAGCCATTGAATTAGACCGAGAAAAAGTGGCTTTTTTAAGTACTGAATATCCTGAATTAAAAGACAAATTAATACTGGCCGATATTTTAGAGGCGGCTCTTCCCTTTGACAACGAATTTGTAGTGGTGGGTAATTTTCCTTATAATATTTCTACGCAAATTGTATTTAAAATTTTAGAATGGAAAGAGCAAGTGCCGATGATGGTAGGTATGTTTCAAAAAGAAGTGGCAGAAAGAATTGCAGCCAAGCCTAATTCAAAGGCTTATGGAATACTAAGTGTTTTAACACAGGCATTTTATGATGTTACTTATTTATTTGATGTTCCACCCACTGCTTTTACGCCGCCTCCAAAAGTAATGAGTGGGGTGATTCGATTGACTCGAAAAGATCATTTTCCAAAATTTGTTTCAGAAAAACTATTTTATCATATAGTTAAAATGGCCTTTGGGCAAAGAAGAAAAATGTTAAGAAATCCGTTAAAGCCTTATTTTAGCGCAGCGCAATTACAGGATCCGCTATTTACCAAAAGAGCTGAAAACCTTACCTATGATGACTATGCTGCCTTAACTTTTAAAATGCATATTGAATAAGATGTCTTTGAAAATAATTATAACAGCACCAGTCCATCCTTTTTTATTAGATACTTTTAAAGAAAAAGGATATACCATTCAATACGAACCTGCTATTAGCTATGAAGCCTTAATGGATTGTATTGATACAGCGAATGGATTAATTGTAACCACTCGACTAAAAATAGATGCTACTATTTTAGCAAAAGCCAATCAACTAAAATGGATTGGGCGCATAGGAAGCGGCATGGAATTAATTGATACTGAATTTGCAGCCAATAAAAATATATTATGTGTAAGTAGCCCTGAGGGAAACAGCACTGCAGTAGGAGAACATGCCCTAGGTTTATTATTAAGTTTAATGAACCGCATTCATAGTGCTTATACAGAAGTAAGAGAAGGCAAGTGGATACGTGATGCCAATAGAGCAGATGAACTTACAGGAAAAACTGTGGGTATTATTGGACTAGGTAATACAGGGTCTGCTTTTGCAAAAGTTTTGTCTGGCTTTGATGTAAATATTTTAGCACACGATATTTATAAAACTGGATTTGAGACAACTCAAATAAAAGCGGCCAGCTTGGAAATGATTCAAGAAAAAGCGGATGTGATTAGCTTGCATTTACCCCTTACTCATTTAACGCATCATTATGCCAATACTGCTTTTTTTAACCGCCTTCAAAAGAAGCCCTATTTTATAAGTACCTGCAGGGGGTCGGTTACTGAAACCGCTGCAGTATTAGAGGCCATTCAAAATCAGCAAATTAGGGGGGTAGGCCTGGATGTGCTAGAAAAAGAGCCCATTAGCCTTCATACAGACCAAGAAATGGCTGTTTTAGAAGCACTTATGCTGCATCCAAATTGCATCATAACCCCTCATATTGCAGGTTACAGCCACGAAGCCTACTATAAAATGTCAAAGCTGGTATTGGAAAAATTAGGTATCATTTAAGCAATATTTTATATCTTTGTACTATGCAACGCCTCACTTATGTGGCGTTGTATTTTTTTTATAACTAAACTAAGGATATGAGCGAAACTACAGTATATGTGACCCAAGATACTTTTGATAAAATGCGTGAGCAATTACAAAAGATGAAGTCCGTAGATCGTCCGGCTGCTTCTAGAGCTATTGCAGAAGCAAGAGAAAAAGGAGACTTAAAAGAGAATGCTGAATACGATTCTGCTAAGGAAGCACAAGGTATGTTGGAAGCAAAAATTAAGCAATTAGAAGCTACTATTTCGAATGCAAAAATAGTAGATACCAGTACCATTGATACAAGTAAGGTAACTATACTTACGAAGGTAACTATTACCAATCAGGCGACTAAAAAAACAATGACTTATCAGTTAGTGGGCGAAAAGGAAGCCGATTTAAAAGCAGGTAAAATTTCTGCTTCTTCACCTATTGGAAAAGGATTGATTGGTAAAAAAGTAGGAGAGCTTGCAGAAATTCAAGCGCCTAATGGGGTAATGAAATTTGTAATAGATAATATTACTATCTAAATATCTTCTAATTATTTTCTTACATAAATTAAAGCCATGACTCTTTTTTCAAAAATAATCAATGGCGATATTCCCTCCTATACAATTGCGGAATCTGAAAAGTTTTATGCTTTTTTAGATATTTTCCCTTTGCAAAAAGGCCATACTTTAATTGTGCCAAAAATAGAAGTAGATAAAATTTTTGAAATACCAGATGCGTATTTAAGTGAATTATTAATATTCGCAAAACCTATTGCAGCAGCTATCGAAAAAAGTTTTCCTTGTAATAGAGTAGCTATGGTGACGGTAGGCTTAGAAGTGCCTCATGCCCATTTGCATTTAATACCCATTAATGCAGCAGTCGATATGGAATTCTCTCAGCCTAAACTTTCTTTAAGCACGGAGGAATTTAAATCCATTCAAGATTTAATTATAAGTAAATTATAAATGGGCCTTGTTAGTTTTAGATTAAGCAAATGCAAGCTTTCAAATCTAAATACTAGTATAATTACTACTTTGAAAATTATTTTTTTAGTCGCTCCGGATTTTTAGTCAGAAAGGTCTCCCAACTATTGGCTTTTTTAGAAGATTTTTTTCCTTTTATAATTTTTGCAGTAGGAAGTAGTAAGCCGCTAATTTGATAATGATGACAAAGGGCAACGCCTAGGGCGTCGGTGGCATCATAGTATTTAGGTTGCTTTTTAATAGCTAAAATACGCTCTAGCATTTTCCATATCATTTCTTTATCGGCATTGCCATTACCCGTAATAGATTGCTTT
>JAJTDP010000067.1 GCA_021300455.1 Sediminibacterium sp.
TTAAAATAGCAAGTATCCAATCTAAAAAATAGTGCATGGCGCAAAGTTAATTGCTTTTCCATCTCAGAAATAGGATTTTTTAATTGTTTGAATTAAATTGTAGATTCAAATGATTGCTTTAAAATAGACCCGTACATGAAGGAGAGAAATTTAAAAGTTTTGAAAATTCACCCTAAGGACACTGTACTGGTGGCCCTTACCCACTTAAAGAAGGGCGAACCCATCATTTTTGAAAGCAAAACCTATATTTTAAAAGAAGACATTGAAGAAAAGCATAAGTTTTTCATAAAGGACTTAACAAAAGGAATGCTTATTACTATGTATGGCATTACGGTTGGAAAAATAGTTATAGATAGTGTAAGTATTGGAGAAAAAATGACGGTTACCAATACAAAGCATGAAGCAGACGCTTATGCATACCGAAATGCAAATTATAAGTGGCAGGCTCCAAATACAAATAATTTCAAAAATAAAACCTTTAACGGCTACCATCGGTCTGATGGCAAAGTGGGCACAGCCAATTACTGGTTATTTATTCCCACTGTGTTTTGTGAAAATAGAAATTTGGATGTTATTAAAGAAGCCTTGCATCATGCACTAGGCTATACTATTACCGATAAGTACAAAGAATTTGCATATGAAGTGGTAAAAAATATACACAACACTAATAGCTTAGTCATTGATGAACATATTACGATTGCTCCTTCGATTGAAAAAAGAATATTTAAAAATATAGATGGTATTAAATTTTTAAATCATCAAGGAGGCTGTGGTGGCACCAGACAGGACGCTTCTACTTTAAGTAATTTATTAGCTGCCTATGCAGATCATCCCAATGTAGCAGGCATTACTTTATTAAGTTTAGGATGTCAACATTTACAAATAGATGATTTTAAAAGTGATTTAAAAAAGAGAAACCCCCACTTTGATAAGCCTTTAATTATTTTTGAACAACAACAATCACAAAGTGAAGAGCAATTAATTAAATCGGCCATTCAATCCACCATTGAAAAATTAAAAGAGGCAAATAAAATTGAAAGAAAGCCAGCCCCACTAAGTAAATTATGTATAGGTGTGAAATGTGGTGGTAGCGATGGTTTCAGTGGCATATCTGCGAATCCTGCTGTTGGACATGCAGCCGATATTTTAGTGGCATTGGGCGGACAAATATTACTTGCAGAGTTCCCTGAATTATGCGGAGCAGAACAAGAATTAATTGATAGAGCAGTAGATGAAAAAACAGCGAATAAATTTATTAGACTGATGGAAGAGTATAATAAAATGGCGCATGCAGTAGGCAGCGGATTTCATATGAACCCTTCTCCTGGTAATATAAAAGATGGACTAATTACTGATGCAATTAAAAGTGCAGGAGCTTGTAAAAAAGGTGGGACTGCACCAGTAGTAGATGTATTAGATTATACCGAACCCGCCACTAAAGCAGGCTTAAGTTTGGTTTGTACTCCAGGCAATGACGTGGAAGCCACCACAGGAAAGGCAGCAAGTGGAGCTACTTTAATTTTATTTACAACAGGCCTTGGTACACCTACGGGCAATCCTGTCTGTCCTGTGATAAAAGTATCTACCAATACTAAACTTGCTAATCGCATGTCTGATATTATAGACATTAATACCGGTGAAATTATTGATGGTATTAAAACTATCGAAGAAATGGGAGAAGAAATTTTAGACTACTGCATTAAAGCTGCAAGTGGAGAAGTCATTCCAAAAGCAGTGCAATTACATCAAGACGATTTTATACCTTGGAAAAGAGGGGTCTCCTTATAAAAATAGAAGAATCATTTTACATTAAAATATTAATACCATGTTTTTACTTCATCAAAAAACGGCAGTTGTTACTGGAGGCGGAAGCGGCATTGGAAAAGAAGTTTGTATTGTATTAGCAAAACAAGGTGCAAAAGTATATGTAGTGGACCTTAGCGAGCAAAGCGCTAATGAGACAGTTGACATCATTAAAAAAGAGGGCGGCGAAGGGAAATCAATTGTGATTGATGTAACGAATCAAAAAGCATTAATGGCAGCCTATAATTCAATTGAAGCGATCCATATTTTAGTGAACTGCGCAGGTATATCACATATAGGTAATGCTACTAGTACTGAAGAGCAAGATTTTGAAAAATTATTCAATGTTAATGTGAAAGGAGTATACAATAGTTTACATGCAGCTATACCTATTATGCAAAAAACAGGAGGAGGCGCCATTGTAAATATAAGTTCCATTGTTGCCAAAGTGGGTGTGTCGGACCGTTTTGCATATGGCATGAGCAAAGGCGCTGTGCATGCAATGACATTGAGTGTGGCTAAGGATTATATAAAAGATAATATAAGATGTAATAGTATTTCTCCTGGAAGAGTACATACTCCTTTTGTAGATGGTTTTTTGAAAAAGAATTACCCAGGCAAAGAGGCAGAAATGTTTGATAAATTATCTAAAACTCAACCTATTGGCAGAATGGGCAAGCCTATTGAAATAGCACATCAAGTTTTATATTTGTGTAGTGATGAAGCTAGTTTTATTACCGGTAGCGATTATGCCATTGATGGCGGTTACGTTACTTTAAATAGTTAAAAATGAAATTAATACGATTCGGAAAAGAAGGCAAAGAAAAACCAGGCATTCATTTAGATGGGAAAAATTATGACCTGAGTGCTTTTATTCAAGACTATGATGAAAGTTTTTTTGAGCAAAATGGTTTGCAAAAACTAGCAGGTATTGTTAACGAAGAAAAATTACCATTAGTAGAGGATGGCCAAAGAATTGGATCGCCTATTGCAAGGCCTTCTAAAATTTTATGTATTGGTTAAAACTACGCCAAGCATGCAAAGGAAACTGGAGCTGCCATTCCAACAGAACCTATACTGTTTATGAAGTCTACTAGTTCTTTAACTGGACCTTTCGATAATATTATTATTCCTAAAAATTCAGAAAAAACAGATTGGGAAGTAGAATTAGGAGTAGTGATTGGTAAAAAAGCAAGTTATGTAAGCGAAGAAGAAGCTATGGATTATGTGGCAGGTTATGTTCTACATAATGATATAAGCGAACGCGCTTTTCAATTAGAAAGAGGTGGCACTTGGGATAAAGGAAAGGGTTGTGATAGTTTTGCACCACTGGGTCCTTGGTTAGTTACTAAAGATGAAATACCTAATCCGCATAAGTTAAGATTATGGTTAAGTTTAAATGGGAAGATAATGCAGGATAGTAATACCGATGATTTAATTTTTAATATACCGCAACTTATTTCTTATAGTAGTCAATTTATGACCCTACTACCTGGAGATGTCATTAGCACGGGAACCCCTGCTGGTGTGGGTCTTGGTTTTAGTCCTAATATTTATTTAAAACCAGGAGATGTTGTTGAATTAGGTATTGATGGTTTAGGCAGCAGTAAACAAACTGCTATTGCCTATCAAAAATAAAATAATTTCAAAAATGAAAATCATTGATACACATCAGCATTTTTGGAGTTACGATCCCAAAACTCATGATTGGATTAATGAAGACATGAAGGCAATTCGAAAAGATTTTCTCCCTGCAGATTTAGCGCCTATATTAAAAGAAAACAATGTCGATGGCTGTATTGCAGTGCAAGCAGATCAAACAGATGCAGAAACTCAAATTTTAATAAGAGAAGCCAATCAAAATTCTTTTATAAAAGGCGTAGTGGGCTGGATAGATTTAAATTCAACTGAAATTGAAGCAGCATTAGATTCTTATACAGACACAAAACTGCTTAAAGGTTTTAGACATATTTTGCAAGCTGAACCAAAAGGTTTTATGTTAGCCCCTAGTTTTAAAAAGGGAATAGACGCATTAGCAAAGTATAATTATACTTATGACTTATTAATTTATGCGAGCCAATTAAAAGAAGCCAAGGAATTTATCTCAAATCATAGAGAACAACCCATTGTCATTGATCATCTAGCCAAACCCAATATAAAAGAAGGTGAATGGGAAAGCTGGAAAAAAGATATAAATGAAATTGCTCAATACCCCAATGTCTATTGTAAAATAAGTGGGATGGCTACTGAGGCCAACTGGAATAGCTGGTCAATGGATATACTAAAGCCCTACATAGATACAGCGGTAGAAGCCTTTGGCACAAATCGTATTATGTTTGGTAGTGATTGGCCCGTCTGTTTATTAGCCAGTTCTTATTCAAAATGGTTAGAAACATTGCAAAATTATTTCAATACTTTTAGTATAGACGAACAATCATCTTTTTTTGCAAACAATGCAATAAAATTTTATAAACTTTAAATTATGGACTTAGCATTAAAAGGTAAAATAATTATAGTGTCTGGAGGAGCAAGGGGCATTGGCGAAGGCATTACTAATTTATTAGCAAGCGAAAGTGCTATACCTGTTATTATAGGACGAAGTGAAGAAAACAATTTGGCGCTTGTAAAGGCCATTCAAATGCAAGGGTATCAAGCCGACCAGGTAGTGGCAGAATTAACAGATCCTGTTGCATGTGAAAATGCTATTAAAAAAATTGTTGCTAAGTATGGTCAAATAGACGGGCTTGTAAATAATGCAGGAGAGAATGATAGTGTAGGTTTAGAAAATGGGAACTACGAATTATTTATGAAAAGTTTACATAAGAACTTAGTGCACTATTATTTATTAGCGCATCATGCGCTCCCCTATTTAAAGAAGTCAAAAGGAAATATAGTTAATATAAGTTCAAAGACAGCAGAGACTGGACAAGGAGGTACTTCTGCTTATGCAGCTGCCAATGGTGGTCGTAATGCTCTCACTAGAGAATGGGCCGTTGAATTATTACCCTATGGCATTCGTGTAAATGCAGTAGTGGTTGCAGAATGTTATACGCCACTGTATGAAAAATG
>JAJTDP010000068.1 GCA_021300455.1 Sediminibacterium sp.
GTCGCTCAGAAACTGAAGGGGGATAAAAAATAAAGATATTCAACCCTTTAATTTCTTAATAGTAAAAAACTCAATGATCGCATTATAGTTGCATCTTTCGTCGAAAAGGGGAGCCACAAGAAAAGCCTTGCATTATGCAGGGCTTTTTTATTGGCTGTCAGTGATTTAGGGTAGTTAAAATATTTTTATTGAAGTTCCATTTTAAGTTAACTTTGCAAATTAATGATCGAGTATTTTATAATTACTTAAAAGAAATAAAATATATTTAGGATTCAATTATAAAAGAAAAATAAATTCTTACCATGAAAAAATTTCAAAAAAATGAAAAAGATATTTTTACAATATTTTCAGCATTTTTTTATAAAGATTTTCCTATACCTCCAGTATCCTATATTCACCCTATTCACGCCGGAAAAGCAATTGCTGAATTTGATTTAGGTATTGAAGGAGATGACACAGGAGATAATATTTCTTCTTGGAACAAAAATTTCTCAGAACTAACTGTGGCTTATTATATCTGGAAAAATTATGATGCTAGTCAATTGCCCTATTGGGGATTATGCCATTACAGGAGATACTTTTGTAATCATCTGCATTGGTCAAAATTAAAAAAAGAATACCATTTTACAGATAGGGAACTTGCCTTCAAGAAGACATTCACAGATAAGTTATATAAAGAAATTGAAACTAATTTATTAGCAGGAAAAGTAATTAGTCCAATTCCCTATCGTTTTATTAAACTAAAAAAGTGGAGTGTAAAAAAACAATATTTTAAAGACCACGATGAAGTTTCATGGAGCTTAACAGAAGCTGCGATAAAAAAATTATACCCTCAGTATAGCAGTAGTTTTAATGAGATGGGAAATGGACTGACTTGTTCATGGTACAATATGCTCATAGCGAGTTGGAGTTTTTGGGATGGATATCTTACCTTTCTTTTTGATATTTTATTGGAGGTAAAAAAAGACCTAGTAATAAGTGAGAATCCTTTTCAAACAAGAATTTTTGGAAATCTTTCTGAAAGACTATTGAATACCTACTTGAGATACCACAAAAAAAATGAGGGACTCAAAGTGCATTATTTACCCCTCACTAAAATAGCATAACAATTATTTTAACTACAAAATACACTCAAAATGAACGCACCGTTCAGCAAGTATCTCTACATTGGTTTTTTACTATTAGGCTTATACCAAGCCATTTTCTCTAAAGACTATGTTCAAGCAGCAGCATCCTTGGGTATAGGATTGGCATTTGATCCATTCAGTCCAGAACAAAAATGGAATGAAAGACCTACATGGCAAAAAGCAGTTTTAATTATTCACCTTGGTTTAGTCGCAGCAATGTTCGGATTAGGCGTTGGCTTGAATGATAAATAAACCTGCTTCCATATAAATTTGCTTATGAAGGTTAAAGTAAAAATTTGCTGCATCAGTAGTATTGAAGAGGCTTCACTAGCTATTGCGCATGGCGCAGCAGCTATAGGCTTGGTGGGAAGAATGCCCAGTGGCCCTGGCATTATCACAGATGAACTTATTCATAGTATAGCTAAAACCGTACCTCCTCCCATTGATAGTTTTTTATTAACCAGTGAAACAACAGCTGAAGCAATTATTGAACACCACAATAAAGTGAATACGACTACTATTCAAATGGTGGATGCTCTAACAGATCGTCAATATCATAAAATAAGAGAAGCCATACCTCATGTTAAGCTGGTGCAAGTAATTCATGTATTAGATGAAAAGGCTGTTCAAGAAGCTATTGAAATATCAGAATGGGTAGATGCTATTTTGCTAGACAGTGGCAATCCTAATTTGTCTACCAAGGTATTGGGAGGAACAGGCAAAATACATAACTGGGATTTAAGTAAAAAAATTAGAGAAAACATTAGCATTCCTACCTATTTAGCAGGAGGCATTAATAAAGACAATATTAGAAAGGCCATTGATCATGTGCAACCATATGGCATTGACTTATGTAGCAGTGTAAGAACCAATGGGCAATTAGATGAGCGTAAATTAGAAGAATTATTTAAAGCCTTGCTATAGGTTTTTTATAATGCTAGTTTCATCATAATATCAGTATCAAATTGCACAAACCCATTTTTCTTATAATAATATCCATCTTTTACTTAAGCTGTTTATGAGACCCATCGCAGTAGGGCATCTTTTTTGATAAGCCACATGTGCAATCGTTAATTCCTTTGCCACTTATAATTTGCACTTTATATTTTTCAATTCTTTTTTCCCTAGTGGCAGCTTGCTTGGCAGCCGTAAAAAACATATTATAAGCCCTTTGTCTACCAGGGGTTAAAGCGTTAAATGCTTTTTTGAAACTTGCGCTTTTTTTAAATTGCGCTAGTAATTCTTCGGGTAAAACTAGTTCAACATTTGAAGGCTCTATTTTCAAATCTAATTTTTCTATTTCAATGGCTTCTTTAATATAAGCTTTAATGGCTGCTTTTAACTTAGTGATATCTTGCAAAGAACTAAATTTTAATAGCCTACCTGATTGTGTATTTTCTCCTGGTTTAACCAATAGGCCCTTAGCATCTTTTAACAAGGCACCTTTAAAAAATGAAAGCCCAATATATTCTTTAAAGCTTCCAATAATAATAATGTTCCTCTGCTCATAGCCATAACAGGGCTGGCCCCATTTTAATTCTTCGTTGAGAGGAAACTCAAGTAGAATGGCCCTTAAGGCTTTTATTTCAGCCTGCCATTTTTTTACTTTACTTATATAATCACCTACCTTTTCATTCATATAAATAATAAAATTATTTGAATTGAAATAATAATGGAATTAAAAAAGTAATTAAACCAGTCCATATAGCATATATAGGCAAGTAGCCTGCAATAGATTCTTCTATTTCTTCAATGGAACCATTTTTAAAACTGGTTAAAAATAATTTATAGCATACCAGTAACAAATTTATAAATATTAAAAGGTTGCCTCCTAAAACAGCTATTCTATTGGCAGAAAAACCAAATTCATTAATACGATAAACAATGGCAGACAGGGCTATACCGTTCACTATAATAGTTAATGCAGATAATCCAAATAAAATGATAAGGCTAAATTTATTTTTAGCAGCCTTTCCAGCTTCTGCAATACTAAAAAGAATTAATGCCATCACCCCTACTAATAATACATTAAATAATAAAAGTATGTTTCTGTCCTGATAGGGATATTTTTTAGTGTACACCATGGCCGATAAATAAATAAACAAATTAATAAATACTAAAGGCGTAAATATTTTAGCAATTATAGGAGATACCCTATTAATTAATTGAGCATTAGTTTGTATTAAATAAGTAGCTACTATTGGAATAGCAGCAATGCCCCAAATCATAATATTTTGAAAATAGAAAATTTCAATATTGATACCTATTAAATCAAATAAGTTTACAGTGATAGCCGAAAATATAATAGTAGATAATAATAAAATACCTGACATTACTAGTAGGTCGCCATTATAACGCAGAAAGCCAATTCTACTTTGACTACTTTTTATGTTCTCTCCCAAAAAAGAATATCCAAATATTGTCCATAAAAATATAGGCATATGAATAAAGGCAAGCATGATTGAACTGCTTTCTTTATTGGTAGGGAGTAGATTAATATAAATAGCTGCTATTATAAAAGCCATTAGCGGAAACAAATATTGTTTGAATACTAATTTTTGTTTCCAAATAAAATAGGCACTAAGTAAAGGAAATATAATAAATGAAATATTTCTGAATAAATACTTTTCGTTATCAATACCTGTGATATTGGGTATGCTAGCAATAAGCCCCGCTAATAAAGCAAATACTATAACTATTACCAGTTCAGTTTTAGAGCCCCAAGATGGTTTTGTAGCCTCATAATTCAGTCTTTCATTCCAGAAGGCCAGACCAGCATTGTCTTGATACCCAGGATAGATTTGGTTAAATTCTTTTTTAAAACTTGAAGCATCTTCCCTGTATAGTTTTTCAAGCTGCTTGGGGTTATCTAAATTATGGAGTATTTCATTTTTCATTGTAGTATTTTTTTTGGCTAAAATTTATAATTAAGCTTCATTATTTAAAATTAGTACATTTAACGTATAATTTATCTTAAGAGCATCGTTACTATATAGAAGGCCTATTCATAGGATAATTGGCGCCCTAGAATTTTAGATAATCGATGGTTTTTTATTTTAATATAAATTCATATCTTTAAGAAATTAATAAATAATCAAAATCAAAAAAATGAAAAAATTATTATCAGTTATTTTTCTTTCTACTATGTTATTTGCATGTAACAACGAAGCTGCAAATAATAATAATGATGCTGCAAAAAAAGAGCAACTTGAAAATGAAAATGTAAAATTTTACGACAATGTATGGGAAGTAGTGGTTAATCAAGGTAATGTAAACTATTTAGATACAGCCTACGCTGCTGATGTAGTTTTACATACTGTTCCTGAAATTAAAGGCAAGGATAGCGTTAAAGCATACTATGCTAACTATGTTACAGGCTTTTCCGATAGAGAATTTATTATCAAAGAAATATTTGGTAAAGGGAATAAAGTAGTGAAGTACTGGCAGTTTAAGGGTACACATACAGGTACTTTCTTTGGTATACCTGCTACTGGTAAAAAAGTAGATGTAATTGGTTGTACTATTGCTACAGTAGTAGATGGCAAAATTACAGAAGAACAAGACTTCTTCGATAACTATGCTTTCTTACAACAAATTGGCATTGTAAAATAATTTGTATTTAGTTATTATACTTAAAGGCTCCCAGTTAATTGGGGGCCTTTTTTATG
>JAJTDP010000029.1 GCA_021300455.1 Sediminibacterium sp.
ATTTTAGATACACTGTTTTTTCAGAACAGCATAAGTCCTTTTTAGTAGGCTTGCCACATTTACAAGTTTTTTCCTCACCTGCACATAAATGGGTAGTTGCTGTTGCCCCAATACTAGCAACAGCATATAATAAAACTAAAAATATAGTAAATACCCTTTTCATTTACCCAAAGGTACAGCCTTATTTGAAGACCCCATAAAATAGCTGTTAAAAAAAAGGTAATTCTGCTCAGTTGGTACAATGACCAAGCTCATATTAATTGATAAAATTCCACCAAATACCCACCCTAAACCAAGTACCAGTGCCTGGGTAATTTTGAGCGGTGAAATTATAAGTATTTCCTAATGAATTACTTGTAGGAATTAAAGTGTTCAAATTCTCTAGTCTAATATATCCTTTGAAGCGCTTAATCATAAAATGCAAAAAGGCATTCGCCGTAGGCCTATTACGAAGCATATAAGTATTTTGAACAAAAAACTGTCCGGTTAAAGGCATATAGTTATCTGCTTTAAATTCGGTATGATAAATCATCTCTAGTCCAGTAGATAAATTCAGGTTTTTATAAAAATTGCCTTCAAAGGCCAGTCTTTGCCTAGACAAAATTAATGGAATATTGATGGGTGCCGATTTATCCACTACTTGCACTGTGGTTTCATTATACCAATTCCAATGGGTGCTTAATTTTATCTTATTATTTAGTACAGCACTAATATAACTTATAGGACTAGTATACACTGCAGCTTGATACCCTGAAGCAAAATAATTATAGTTATTAATTAATTGATAATTAAATGAAACTCTAAATGCTTTTGCAGCATTGCCTGTTTCTGCCAACATATCAATTGTATTTTCTTTCTGTATGCCCTTTAAAGCATTGATTGGAAATTGAGTAAGCCCTAAATAATTAGTAGAAGGGGTACGATTACTATTTTGAAAACCAATTTTCAAATAAGTTCCTTGGGTACTTAAAATTCTAGATAAATAAAATTGAGCATCGTAGTCTCCTGCATGGTAACCATTTAAGAATAATTTACCTGAAGCTATTAAGTCCCATAGCTGATTTCTTGTTTTGTTTTTATAGACACCAAACCCGTAAATATCATATTCAGCCCATTTTTGCAAATTCAATAAGGTGGTGGTTAAATGCGTATACCCCGATCCTACTTGTAAAAATTGATTCGAATTGTTTTTTTGCGGATAACTAATTAAACTAAAATCGTTGGTGACAAGATTCCAGCTATCTGCAAACTTAACAGTTCCGCTAGGTAGGTTTTTATAATTAAAATAGTCCAAATAGTTGAATTCATTGGGTGACCTATCTTCAAATACGAATTGATTTGACTGCAACTTAAGCTCGTTTTGAAACCTTAGTCTTGGATAAAATAAATGTATCACCACTGTATCTTTTACAATAGAATCTTTTTGACCAAGGTCATAAGTTTGACGCCATAAATAAGTATTATTCCTATAGGTTGAACCAGTGGCAATAGTAGTATTAAAAGGGTTACGGAAAGAAGCGCCACTTACTCCCAGTCTTGTCTCTAACTCATATGGATTGTTCAGAGATAAGCTATCTAATAGAGCAGCATTCACGAGTCCTCCATTTTCTGAAGAGGCTGCTTTATTGGCAAGCATTACAAAGTAGGACTCATACCTTTTACGCTTCGATTGAAAATGCGCGGTAATACGCATATTATTCAAATTCGCATTTTGATTTTTTACATTGCCCGGGGAATTACTAAATCGATATTCAAAAGAAAAATTTAATTGTTGCGTTTTATTCTGTGTATGTTTTACTTCGATTAACTGTTCACCCTTGCCACCCAATAAATACCCCAGTTCAGTAAAGGGTCTGGTGGTTTGATAAAAAGGGGTGGCCGCTAATGTATAATTATAAGCGTCATAAGCATGAAAACCTGGGTCAAAGCCTCCTTTTTTCTGTGTTGAAAATAAATAAGATCTTGAGGCTGTTCCTAAATTGCCAAGATTATAATTAGTATATGGTAAAGGATAGTGTACAAAAAAATCGTTAATGCTTGAATCTAGTTTTCGAATATCATTATTATTATAGAGCTTATAAAATAAGGTGATTGAATCGGCGTTCTGGTCTCTTCTTTGCAGAGAATCTTTACTTTCTCCCATTGAATTGCTCCTACCGGTGTTTCTGAGAGCATTACCAAATTTTTGCGCACTTGTTTCTATATGAAGCAAGACTACTATTACTAAAGAAAATAAAATGCGCTTATAAATGAACATGCGTGAAATTAAATTAGGAAATTTGTTTTACTAGATCGCTAATAATTAATGTTAACTTAGGTTCTGCTGCATTTGCAGCTTCTAGCACTTCCTCATGTGTAATGGTATTATTATCTTCTCTAATACCTATATCGGTTACTACACTTATCGCAAATACTTTCATACCACAGTGTACCGCTGCAATATTTTCTTGCACTGTACTCATTCCTACTACATCACCCCCTACCGCCTTAATTAACTTATATTCTGCACGTGTTTCAAAAGTGGGACCCGTCACACCAACATAAATTCCTTCATGCACTTTTATTTGATGCTTATTTGCAATAAGTTTTGCTTTTTCTATAAAGTCTAATGCATAAGGTTCACTCATATCTGGGAACCTTGTACCCAATGCAGATTCATTTTTTCCAATTAATGGATTAATGGAGAATAAACTAATGTGATCTTTTATGATCATTAAATCGCCCACTTCAAAATTAGGATGCACTCCACCTGCCGCATTAGATAAAATTAAATTCACCACCCCTAATAATTTTAAAACGCGCACCGGATAGGCAACTTGTTCTGGAGAATAGCCTTCATAAAAATGAAAACGACCTTCCATTACCCAAACCTTTACCCCATTTAAACTGCCAAGAATTAATCTGCCCTTATGCCCTTCCACCGTACTTATTGGAAAATGCGGAATTTGAGTATACTCAATTTCAAAATCAACCTGTATTTGAGTAGCTAAATTACCAAGGCCACTGCCAAGTATAATAGCCGTTTGTGCAGATGATTTAATTTTAGATTGAATGAAAGCAGAAGTCTCTTGTAATTGAGCCATTAAGGGCGTCGACATATAAGGTATATTTTAGCCACAAATATAACGACAGTAAGGGATTATAAGGCAAGATTCTAGGCCTTTGATGTGCTTGTATCATGTTTTAATACCCAATAAGCAATAATGGCACTTAAAAGCATAAATAATGCCCCCAATAAAAAAGCAGCGCCTGGGAAATAGATATGATTTGGATCGTTCTTTATAGAAAAATAAGAGGTGAGTCCAATCATCATCGGTGGGCCTATAATAGTAGTTAAACTTTGTAAACCTGTTAAGGAACCTTGCAATTCTCCTTGTTCGTTTTTAGGAACATGTAAAGAAATAATGGCTTGTAATGCAGGTCCAGAAATACCTCCCAAACAATAAGGCACTAAAAATAAAAACATCATCCATCCCTGTGTTGCAAAAGCAAATAAAGTTAAACCGAGGGCATATAGTGCAATTCCAATATAGACACTTTTTTCATTTCCTAATTTAGGATTGACTACTCTAATGAGTAAGCCTTGTACCAAGCTAATTAATACACCCACCACAGCCAATGAAATACCGATGGTTTTGGGTGTCCATCCAAATTTATTAATATTGGCAAAACTCCAATTACTTTGAACAGAATGAGCAGCTATATAAATAAACAACAAAGCAATAATCAATCCAAATACGGCAGGATATTTATTTAAATTTTTCAAAGAGCCAATAGGGTTGGCTCGTTTAAAATCAAATGGACGACGGTGTTCCATATCTAAGGACTCTGGCAAAACAAAATAACCATATAAAGCATTCACCAAGGCTAATCCAGCAGCTACTAAAAATGGAATTCTTGTACCCAGCTCCCCTAACAAGCCTCCCAACATAGGACCGATAATAAAACCAAGACCAAAAGCAGCTCCAATCATCCCAAAATTTTGTGCCCTATTTTTTTCATCACTAATATCGGCCATATAGGCGGAAGCTGTGGTAATACTAGCTCCTGTAATGCCTGAAATCATTCTTCCTAAAAATAACCAGCCAATGCTTGGCGCAAAAGCTAAAAAAATATAATCTAAACCAAAGCCAAGCAATGAAAAAAGTAAAACTGGTCTACGACCATATCGATCACTTAAACTTCCTAATATGGGTGCAAAAATAAATTGCATGAGCCCATATATTAAAGTTAGAAATATAGCAGATTTTGAAATAGCACTAATATCCGTTCGATCGGTTACATGCAATAATTGTTGCAATAATTGAGGCAATACAGGTATAACAATACCAAATCCAATAATATCAATTAAAACCGTAATAAATATAAAACCAACTGCTGCTTTTTTGGGATTTGCCATTATACTTAGGTAGTTGAGTATGAACTACCGTTCAAATATACATGTACTAGCCAAGATTACAAAAAGGAGCAAATAAACTTTAGGTTATGTTAATATCTAGTTTGACAAGGTTTTCTGCTATTTTTACATAGTTAAATTTTGTATTACAAACATTGAAAGAATTGCTTTGAACGAATTTTCAAATACCGAATTCATTAAATCCGAAGCACTTAAAATGGGCTTTGATTTTTGTGGCATTGCTGCTGCCAAAGAACTCCCTGAAGATGCAAAGATTTTAGAAGCATGGCTTCAAAAAGGTTTTCATGGAGACATGAGTTACATGGAAAATAATTTTGATTTAAGAATTGATCCCAGAAAATTAGTACCTGGTGCAAAATCGGTGATTAGTTTTTTAAAAAATTATTACCCTGAAGATAGTTCCATTAAAGAAGCAAGTCTTCAAGATGCAAAAATTGCAAAGTATGCATGGGGAGAAGATTATCATGAAGTCATTAGAACACAGTTATTTAGTTTACTTGATATTTATAGAAAAAAAATAGGCCCCATTGAAGGAAGAGGTTTTGTAGACTCTGCTCCTGTTTTAGAAAGAACATGGGCAAAACTATCAGGTGCTGGATGGATTGGTAAAAATGGAAATTTAATTCGACCCAAGGCGGGTTCTTACTTTTTTATTGCCACTTTAATTGTGGACCTTCCTTTAGTATATGACCAACCCCTCTCAAAAGATTATTGCGGCACTTGCACACAATGTATTGACGCCTGTCCTACCCAAGCCATCCTTCCTAATAAAACTATTGAGGCCAATCATTGCATAAGTTATTTTACCATTGAATTAAAAGCAGCTGAAATTAAAACAGATAGAAATTATAACGACTGGGCCTTTGGTTGTGATATATGCCAGGACGTTTGCCCTTGGAATAGATTTAGTAAAGCAAATACCGAAGAGGCTTTCAAGCCACTCAATGGCTTACTTACTTTAAACAAGCAGGACTGGCTTCAAATAGAAGAAACTACATTTAAAGAAAGGTTTTCAAAATCTCCATTACTGAGATCCAAATTAAAAGGAATTAAAAGAAATATTGAGTATCTAAAGAATCGAAGTTAGAAAGAATAAATATGTATCTAGGTAGGTTGGTAGGTTACAAATTAAATATATAAACTATACTACAATAACTATTTCGAGTTAATCGCTTCTTGTAAATGCTGTAATTCAATTTCCATTTTAGCACCCAGCAATTTATCGTTTAATAAAGTTTGGAATTTTTCCCAAGGATACCATTTCACATTTTGTTCAAAGGACCAATGAATCACATAAGTACTGTCTTTTAAAACTGTCCACTCAAAAGTTACCAAATAAGGGTTTTGCCCTGTGGCTATCCATTCATAATTCACCTTGTTAGCGGTCTTATCTAAAAAACGAACTGTTTGGGTTCCTATATAGGCTGTATTATTTTTTAATTCCACTTTGTTTTGTTTCCAATCGCTCATCCACTGATTCCAATGGCTTAAATCGGAAGTGAAATAGGCAATTTTATCGGCACTTGTATTTACCTCAATAGCTCTTGAAGCAATGACTTTGGAGGGGAATAGTAATGAAATACCTGTAACAAGTACACTTAAAAAAACAACACTTATAATAAATAATTTAATGTACTTCATTATTCCCATTTAAATATTTTAAAAGCAATAGCATACACCACCACAATCCAGATGAGTAAAAATGAAATGTCGGGCCAAACTGAAATTAAGCTCGCTCCTTCAAATGAAATATTACGCATGGCAGTATTAAAATGGGTCAAGGGTAATATTCTACAAAAAGGTTGCATCCATGCAGGAAAATTATCGATAGAGAAAAAGGTACCTGCTAATAAAAACTGAGGCAGTGTAATTAAATTAGCAAAGGGTGGAATACTACTTTCATTTTTAGCCACTCCACTTACTATAAATCCAAAACCCATAAATAATATTAAAGCAATAAAGCTTAGTACCATAATACTTGCAAAGGTTATCCAGCCATGTACTAATGTGAAATTAAATGCAAAATAACCAATGCCTATAATAATGACTGCGGTAATTAATTGAAAAAGCACACGGCTTAAGGCTTCCCCTAGAATAATATAAAGCCTTCTTATGGGTGTAGCGTAAAATCTTTTTAAAACCAATTGTTGTCTTAAATTAAAAAACAAAAAGGCCACACCAAAGACACCTGCACTTAATAAGGAAAAACCTAGTTGGCCAGGTAAAATAAAATCAATAGTTCTATAAATACGCCCTGGCACTTGCTCTACATTATTATTCACCACCGCCATGGTAGGCGTTTCTTTAAAATTTTCTTGATTCAACTTACTGATGACTGCATTCAATATAGATTTTACTAATTGAATGTTTTGAGGATTCGCTGCTTCAGAACTTGTCAAATTAATGACATATGGCGCATTGACATTGTTTGTTTTTTGAATAGCAATAAGTGCTGTCAAACGACCTTTGGATAATTCGCTTTTAATTTTAGTGGTATCGTCTTTTGAAAATTTAAAGCCAGGAATATTTTTAATGTAAGCATATACAGGATTCAATGTGTCGGATTTAGGATCCATGGCCACACTCACATTAATACTACCTCCACTACTTAGAAAGCCAAATACTAAAATAAAAATAAGTGGGAAGGCAATGCTAAAAATAACTGCTGAAGGACTTCTAAATATAGAGCGCAGACTAGCTTTTGTAATGGCTAACATGGCTGTTATTTGACTATATGGGCGCATAGAACTAAGGATGATACACCTCAAAGATAGGCAATCGCGCTTGCGTTTGGCCCATGATTTGTTTGACCTTTTTTACTTCTTGTAAAACCTGCCACTGGGCTTCTCCTATTTCTTCTTTGATGGCCTTGGTTTTGATATTATCCTCATATCCACTAATTAAATCTTCTATAAATGATTTTGATTTAGGATAGGACTTTGTACTATAGCCTTTTAGTTTCGCCATTCTAGCAGCTGTGGCAAGGGCATCATTTAAATTTCCAATTTTATCTACAAGTCCTACTTTCACCGCATCGGAACCTATCCATACTCTACCTTGTGCGATAGAGTCAATATATTCAATACTCTTTTTACGGCCTTTTGCCACGCGCGCTGTAAATGTATGATAGATACTATCCACACCAGACTGCATAAATCTTTCTTCTGTAGCATTCATAGTTCTAGTAGCAGAAGGCACATCAGCATATTGACCAGTTTTCACTCTATCAAAAGTGATACCTAGTTTATTTTTCATAAAGCCTTCTATATTCGGTATCACAGTAAACACCCCAATAGATCCTGTAATAGTGTTTGCGTCAGCTAATATTGAATCGGCACCACAGGCAATATAATAGCCCCCTGATGCTGCATAATTACCCATACTCACTACTACTGGTTTTTCTTTTTTTAATAATTCAATTTCTCTCCAAATAATATCACTTGCAAGTGCACTACCTCCAGGAGAATTTACCCTTAACACAACAGCGTCTATTGACTCATCATTTTTAATTTCTTGTAATAAAGCTCTGTAATCATCGCTGGTAATAGACTCATTAGTTCCTTTACCCATTTCAATATCTCCATCGGCATAGATAACGGCTATTTTTCCACTACCCGAACCTCTTAAGGCAACTGTGGACGCATAATCATTGATTGTAACAAATGAAATGTCTTCTTGCTTAGTGACACGTAGTTTTTTAGCCATTAATTTTTTGACTTGATCATCGTATAATAATCCATCTACTAAATTATTTTCAAGCGCGTCATTCGCTGATTGTATTTTCCCCTCATTAGCCATTGCTTTTAAAGTAGCTACTTCAATACCTCTTGTATCGGCAACACTTTGTATAAAACTTGTATATAGTGCATTTAACCAAACAGAAGTTTGTAATTTATTGGCATCCGACATTTGTGCATACCTAAATGGCTCTGTGGCACTTTTAAATTTTCCTGCATAAAATACCTGCGGCTTAATATCTAATTTATCTAATAAACCTTTTAAAAATAGGGTCTCATAAGAAAAACCTGCAAACTCAAGCCCCCCTTGCGGGTGCGTATAAATTTGATTGGCCACATTGGCTAACCAATAGCCTTTTTGTGTAATGGTTTCTCCGTAGGCAATAATAAATTTATTAGAATTTCTAAAATCAAGCAAGGCTGTTCTTATTTCTTCAGTGGCTGCATATCCATTTGGATTTTGTCCACACTTAATATAAATACCTTTAATGGCTGTGTCTTTTTTGGCATGTTGAATTAAACCAATTAACTCCGTTAAGCTAGGCGACTTCCCTTTTCTTTGTCTCAAAATTTCAGAAAAAGGATCTGACTTTGTTTGTTCTTCAAAATCTTCAGCAATATCAATTACTAAAACAGAATTAGCTGCTGTAACTTTTTGCTCTTCGTTTGAAAAGGCTGCTGCAATAGATGCCAGAATAACTATACCTAATACACTAAAAATAATAAGTGCTAATAAAGAGGCGAAAAAGGTTTTAAAAAACTGTCTCATGAGAATTGTATAAAAATAGAATCATTTAAAATAGGGAAGCGCTGTAAAATTATGGATATTTGGGCTACTTTTAGAATCCTTCTTATGAATAATGTATCTCTCTTGATAGGTGGTAATATAGGCGACCGAATGGCAAATTTAGCTGCTGCTAGAAATAGTATAAATATAGGCTGCGGCCGCATAATATCTGCGTCTTCTATCTATGAAACAGAGGCTTGGGGATATAAAGAACAAGACTCTTTTTTAAATCAAGCCTTAATAATTCAAACTCCTTTAGAAGCTGATGCATTAATGGACGCCATTTTAAAAATAGAATTAGCCCTAGGTAGAAAAAGAGAAATTCCATTGGGACCTAGAATTATAGATATTGATATCATTTATTATAATGATGAAATTATAAATACATCTAGTGTAACCATACCACATCCAAGTATGGCGCAAAGAAAATTTGTACTAATGCCCTTAACAGAAATTGCACCTGACTATAGACACCCTATTTTGCTTAAAACCAATGCGGTTTTGTTAAAAGAATGTGGAGATTCCTCTGTTGTGTATAAAAAAAGCAGTGAATAAAGCGACTGCTTGCTATATTTGGAACCAGCATTTTAGATATTATTTTAGACATTATGAATCATCGTTATATTGCCATTGAAGGAAATATTGGAGCAGGCAAAACCACCTTATCCCAACTACTCTCCAAGCATTATAATGCCAAGTTGGTATTAGAGGAGTTTGCAGAAAACCCCTTTCTCACTAAGTTTTACGAAAACCCAAAACAATACGCCTTCCCTTTAGAATTATTTTTTTTAGCAGAGCGTTTTAAACAACAGCAAGAACTGATTAAAAAAAATGATTTATTCCAAGAGCTTATTGTTTCGGATTATTTATTTACCAAATGTTTATTGTTTGCTAAAGTAAATCTGCCTGACGAAGAATACAGATTATACCAAAAAATGTTTGATGTATTTTCTCAACAATTGACAAGTCCAGATATTCTTATTTATTTACACGCACCCGTTAATACATTACAAGGAAATATTAAAAAAAGAAATAGAAAGTTTGAACAAGCTATACCAGATGATTATTTATTTAGAATTCAAGAGACCTATACTAGCTATATCAAACAACATCAAATAAAAACTATTTATATCGACGCCTCCAATGCCGATTTTATATACAATGAAGCCCATTTAAAAGTAATCACCGATGCCCTCGACAAGGACCTAGAACAAGGACAGCATTATTTTACTTTACCCTAACTTCGTACAATGGAAATAAGTAGTACCCCTAAGATAAGTCCCTTCGCCTCCTTGAAAGTGATTGAGTTTAGAAATTTAATGTTAGGTCGCTTTTTATTTATTATGGGTCTTAGAATGATGGGGACCTTAGTAGGCTGGTGGATTTACGAATTAACCAACGAGCCTTTTGCCATTGGCCTTATTGGTCTTGCAGAAGTAATTCCTGCCGTATCCTTAGCCTTGTATGCAGGTCATGTGATTGATATAAGTGAAAAAAGAAAATTACTACTTAGAGGCGTGAGTTTATATTGGATTTGTGCCATTATTTTATTGGGTTTATCTATTTATAATGACAAATCAGATCATGCAAATGCATTTGCAAACAATAGCGCACTTATTATTGCTATTTGTATTTACTTTGTTGTTTTTTGTACAGGTATTATTAGATCCTTTACGGGGCCTAGCTTTGGTACCATTGTAGGCGCTATTATTCCCAAGGATTTATTACAAAACGCCACCACTTGGAGCCAGGGAATTTGGTTAACGGCTTCCATTTTGGGACATGCTATTGTTGGATTTATTATTGCAGGCTTTGGACATACGGGCGCTTTAATTACAGTGGTAAGTTTAGTGACCATTGGTTATTTTTTTATTGCAAAAATAAGCGCTAAACCACCGCACGCCGATTTAGTAGCCAATCAAAATACATTGGAGAGTGTAAAAGAAGGTTTGCGTTATGTATATAATACCAAAGAATTATTAGGTGCCCTTTCTTTAGATTTATTTGCCGTTTTATTTGGAGGTGCTGTGGCCATGATTCCTGTGTATGCAGTAGATATATTAAAAGTAGGCCCCATTGGATTTGGTTGGTTGAATGCGGCCTCAGATATAGGTGCTATCTTAATTATATTTATTATAACCCTATTCCCTGTTACGGCAGGTCAAGGAAAAAAATTATTAATTGCCGTGGGCGGATTTGGCCTATGCATTATTGTATTTGCACTTTCTAAATTATACTGGTTGTCTTTTGCAGCTTTATTATTAAGTGGCATTTTAGATGGCTTCAGCATGATAGTAAGAGGCACTATTGTACAATTAAAAACACCCGATCATATGCGCGGCAGGGTAATGAGCGTGAACTCCATGTTCATTAATAGTAGCAATGAGTTCGGGCAATTTGAAAGTGGGGTGGCTGCTAAATTATTAGGCGTTATACCTTCTGTTGTATTTGGTGGAACCATGACTATACTAGTAGTGGTGACTACTTGGTTCAAGGCACCTAGTTTAAGAAAAATGGAGTACTAGTTTTAAAGAAAAATAGTTTTAAAAAACTAAGGCGCTGTTAATAAGCCATGCATGACATCATGCACAATGGGGCAGAACTCAGCATTTTTCATAGTAATAGTAGCACGCTTAAAAAATACATCTTCATCGGTATATGGGAATCGTTGACAGTCAGAAGGACGGTGCTCATAAATACTACAGGCATTATCCTTACCTAAAAAAGGACATGGTTTAGTATTGGCCACATAATCTCCTTCCTGATCCATAGATAAATAAGTATCAATAAATACCGTTTCTTTTATTCTTAAATACTTACTAATTCTTTTAATATCGGGCATTTTAAACCTAGGGGAATAATTCTTACAGCAACGAGCACAATCCAAGCAGTTCACTTTTTCAAAGGCCGCTTCATGTAAGTCGGGCAATTGTTTAAGTATTTTGCGTTTATCTACCCTTTTTAAAAAATTTTGAAATTTCTTAAGTGTTTCTGGAGCAGGTACTTCGTATAATTGTTCAATAGATAGGCTCATAATAGTAGTCAAATATAAACTTTTTAAGCCTCATCCACAAGCTTTCCCCAAGAACTAAAAAACAGCTTCTATAAGGGGCAGTTTTTTTGTATCTTTGTATCCCATTTTTAAACTATCCTATTTATGTTGCAACTCAATACCAACGGAGCAGAATTTATCAAAAGACATATTGGCCCAAGCGCCCAAGACACTGAAAAAATGTTAGACGCTATTGGCATAAAATCGGTGGATGAACTTATTGAAAAAACTATTCCTAATAATATACGTTCTAAAAAACCAATGCAAATTCCGGAAGGACTTTCTGAATTTGAAATGTTGCAGTCCTTAAAAAAAATAGGAGAGAAAAATATTATTGCCACTAATTTTATTGGACAAGGTTATTATGGCACTATCACGCCTAGCGTGATACTTCGAAATATTTTTGAAAACCCAGGTTGGTATACACAGTATACACCTTACCAAGCAGAAATTGCACAAGGACGTTTAGAAAGTTTATTGAATTTCCAAACCATGGTTTGTGATTTAACCGGACTGCCTATTGCCAATGCCTCTTTACTAGACGAAGCTACTGCTGCTGCGGAAGCCATGGCCATGATTTTTAATCATGTGAACAAAACAGACACCATTACACAGCCTAAGTTTTTTGTAGACAGCGCTATTTTCCCGCAAACCAAGGGTGTACTCTTAACCAGAGCTGCTCCTATTCATATTCAAATTGAAGAAGGTAATTATCAAACTACTACCATTGACAATACTTATTTCGGTGCCATCTTACAATATCCTAATAACACAGGAAGCATTGAAGACTATACCACTTTTATTGATCAAGTGCATCAAGCAGGTGGCTTGGTTATATTAGTAGCCGATATTATGTCGCTTACTTTATTAAAAAGCCCAGGTGAATTAAATGCAGATGTAGCAGTGGGTAATACACAACGCTTTGGTGTACCCATGGGATTTGGTGGACCACATGCTGCCTACTTTGCAACCAAGGATGAATTTAAAAGAGGTATGCCAGGAAGATTAATTGGCGTAAGTATCGATGCCCAAGGAAATAGAGCTTTAAGAATGGCATTACAAACAAGAGAGCAACATATTAAAAGAGAAAAAGCTACTTCTAATATTTGTACGGCACAAGCCTTACTAGCAAATATGGCAGTAATGTACACTGTATACCATGGTCCAGTAGGTTTGAAAAAAATTGCGCAAAAAATTCATGGCTTAGCGCAAAATTTAGAAGCTCAATTAACAAGCCTAGGTGTTACACAAGCCAATAAATTTTATTTTGATACTTTACATTTAACTGGATTTGATATTGCTGCTTTACAAAAAGAAGCTTTAGCTGCTGATATTAATTTCCGTTATTTCAATGATGGTAAAAACGATAATACCATTTCTATAACAATAGATGAAACCATTTCAGAAAATGAAATTGCCAAAGTGGTTGCCTTATTTGAAAAAATAACGGGCAAAAAAGCAAGTGGCAAGGCAGCAACTGCTGCTTCTATACCAGCCTCTCTTGTTCGTACTTCAACTTACTTAGAACATCCGGTATTTAATACACATCATAGTGAGACACAAATGATGCGCTATATCAAACAATTGGAAAATAAAGACTTGTCTTTAAACACAAGTATGATTAGCCTAGGAAGTTGTACGATGAAATTAAATGCAGCTACTGAAATGATTCCAGTTAGCTGGCCTGCATTTAGTAGCATGCACCCTTTTGCACCAAGTAGTCAAACTATAGGCTATCAAGAAATGGCCAAAGAATTAAGTGCCTACTTATGTGAAAGCACAGGGTTTACTGCTTGTAGTTTACAACCTAATAGTGGTGCTCAAGGTGAGTATGCGGGTTTATTAACTATTCGCGCTTACCACGAACATCATAAGCAAGCCCATAGAAATATTGTACTTATTCCAATTAGTGCGCATGGCACCAACCCTGCTAGTGCAGTAATGGCTGGCTTTAAAGTGATTGTAGTTGCTTGTGATGCAGCAGGTGATATTGATGTAAATGATTTAAAACAAAAAGCAAACCTACATAAGGACAACCTTGGCGGACTGATGATTACTTATCCTTCTACCCATGGTGTGTTTGAAGAAACCATCATTGATATTTGTGATAGCATTCATGCACTAGGTGGTCTAGTATATATGGATGGTGCGAATATGAATGCACAAGTAGGTTTAACAAGCCCAGGCGCTATTGGTGCCGATGTTTGTCACCTTAACTTACATAAAACATTCGCTATACCACATGGTGGTGGCGG
>JAJTDP010000006.1:0-13155 GCA_021300455.1 Sediminibacterium sp.
CTGGGCTAGTAAAATATCTAATCTTTTTTCTACATAAGGGATATCCCAATTTTTTCCAGAAATATAAGGTTCAATATTGGTGGAATAAAAATCATCGGGTTGTTCCATGAAATAAATATTTCTAATGCCCATTATTTTTGCAGCATTTATTATTTCTTGTTTTCGTATCATGGGCAAATGTGTTCTTGCCATGGTAGAATCGGTAATTGGTAAATCAAAATACATGGCGCCTAATTGAGAATCGGCAAAACCGCCGCCGCCATCGGTCATCACAGCCATATCCACTGTACCTTTTAATTCTTTCGTTATTTTAAAAAGTGAAACGGAGAAAGTGGTTTCATCATCGGGATGAGCCGTAATCACTAAAATTTTAGGCCCCTGCGCTGCAGCTATTAAACTGCTAATAGAAAAAAATAAGAAGAGTGCTAGCTTATTCATAATTAAATATTTAATAATGCATACAAGAGGCCTTACTAAATTAAGCTAAAGTAGAGAGATTAAGATAAAGTAGAGAGGTCAAGAAAAAATTAAATAACCAGATTCCTTTTAAATTTCTTGTAGTTAGTAACCAATTCTGAGATATAACCTTGTCTATCTGTTTTCATTGTCGTTCTAGCTTCCTTGGTATAAGTAGTACCTAAATGATCAAAGAAATGTTTAGAAGAAAAAATGGCCATTTCAACCATGATAGGAAATGTATCTAAGCCTCTTTTTTCTAATAAATAATAAACGCTTTTTTTATTAAGGTTGCCCTTTCTCTTACTTACAAATCCAAGTTCTTCCAATTTTTTTAATCTATTAGCAAGCATTTTACTTGGCATACTTTCTGGTGATTGTTGAAACTCGTTAAATAAAGTTTTATGACCCCAGATCATATCTCTTAAAATTAATAAAGTCCACTTATCTCCAATAATATCTAAACTAGTGGCTACCGGACAAATGGAACGAAACTCAACAGTGTTTTTCATATCTAAAAATTCTTGAACGAAAGTACAATTAATAATTTAATAATAATTGAAACTAAAAATTGATATATAATTGAAAACCAATATATTAGAAACAATTCTAGGTTGAAATAGGGTGATTTGTTAAAAAATATCGAATTTTTTTAGTTTCATTTAGAAACTTATATTTAACATTCAATAAAACCTTTAAACATGAAAAAACTGATTTTATCAATAACTATGCTATTTGTAGTTATATTATCATTTGCGCAAAGCACTGAAAAACCTACTTATTACTATGTTAACTATTATCAAACAGATAGAGATAAAGTAGATGAGTACATTAATTTAATTAAAACCTATGCTTCTAAAATTTGGAAAGAAAAAGTTAAGGCAGGTAATGTCTCTAGTTATTCATTATATAGTGTGGGCGCAAGCACTGAGGATGCTGGCTATAATTTAGTTTCTATTCAGTCGGCTAGTTCTATCAATGATTTTTCAAAGACAAGCACTTCAGAATTAATGAAAAGAGCTTTCCCTGGAATGGATAGCGCTACTTTAACTGCGCTTGCTAGCAAGTATACATCTTTAAGAGTTCCTGTAAAAACAGAAATATATAAGCATATTGCTGCTATTCATAATCCAGATCAAAAATATGTTGAGATAAATTTCATGAAAACCTTACCTGGTAAAGAAGAAGAATATGTTAGACAAGAAAAAGAGGTGTACAAGCCAATACATCAAGAATTTATTAATAGAGGCAATAGAACTGCATGGTATTTTAATCAACTTATTGCACCTGTAGCAGACGGTTCAAAGTACAATTATGTAACTTCTAATTATTTTAACGACTGGGATAAATCATATAGCATTACTCTAGATGAATATGGTAAAGTTTACAATAAACTTTTTCCAAAATCAAGTATACCTGAAAGCGCTAGAACAATGGTGAAAACTGAGATTTGGGCGTTAGAAGTGATTGCTAGATAAAATTTAATTATATAATTTAAAATAAATACAATGAAAAAAAGATTATTAATAGTTGCAGTAGTATTAATTTCTGCAACCTATGTAAATGCACAAAAAGTTTTCTCTCTACATGCAGTAAGAGTAGAAGGAAATATTGCAGCTTTTGAAAAAGTACAAGCATTAGATCATAAAGTGGCTCAAGATGCAGTGAATAAGGGTGAAATAGCTTTTTGGGCAGCCCTTAAAGTTGAAAAGTTAGATGCCATTGATGACGAAAAAGGATATAACTATGTATTCGTTCAATGGGCTAATAGTATTGATGAATTATTAAGTACAAAATCGGCTTGGTGGAATAATAAATCAAAAGTGCTTAGTGCTGCAGAGCAAGAAGAATTAAATACATTATCTGCTACTTTTACTTGGACAAAGGATGCAAGAGACGTTTATGCAGCTGAAGATATGTTGAATGGATCTGGTGGAGATTTTTTACAATTCAATTTTGGACGTCCAGCAAATGTTTCAGGTTTTATAGCTGAAAACAAAGCGCTTTGGAAACCATTTTATGAAAAAAATATGGCAAAATTAAATATGGGTGGATGGGGTGTTTCCAGAAGATTAACTACTGGCAATGATTCAGATAGCCCTACTATTATGTCATGGGATGTGTTTAAAAGTATGAATGATTTAATGAAATATAGAATTGGCATTCCTTTACCTAAGGAAATGACTGATAAATCTAAAATGAGTCAATATATACCTAATGGCTTTTCAAGTCAACCAATATTTTCTATTATTAAAGTTACTAAAGATGCTGTTAAGTAATTTAGTTTAAGTACCAAATACAAAAAAGGCCCCTCGAAATTTCGAGGGGCCTTTTTAATTTTAATAAATACCTGTTGCTTAAAGCTTAACCATCTTGAACTGCTGCATTATTTTATTGTCATTGGAGCTTACCTTAATTATATAAGTACCTGCCGATAACTGCCCAAGCATAATTGGCATACCCGCTGTATAGTTTGGTCTACTAGCTACCCTTGTGCCTGTAGCTAAATCATATACTTCTATATTTAGCCTTTGATAACCTTTAACTACAAAATCAAAGTTCAGTTGATTAATAAAAGGGTTCGGCGCAAGTTTTATAAACTCACTAGCACTTAAATTAATTACATCGGTTACCAAAAAATAATAAGGACTACTTAATGCACTGACACATCCGTTCTGAGTTGTCTTCACTGTATAAGAACCCACTTTAGATGGATCTGAGAGTTTAATCTTTTGAGTAGTATCAGTTATAGCAGCCCCATCTTTATACCATAGATTACCTATGCTTGCACTAGAATTAAGGCTGTTGGAGCTGTCGCGAGTAATAGTGGGGGTGGATGGAGTAGAAAATTTAAGAAGCTTAATAGCATCTGTAGTTTTAGTACATCCATTTGTATCTAATCTAGTAACATAAAATGTATCATTGGTTTTAAATACTAATTGATCTGTATTAGTAGCCTTAACTTTATTATTTACATACCAAATGGTACTATCAGATTTTGAATAGTTAGTTAACTTAACAGTTGTACTATCAGTTCCACAAATACTATATTGCGATTTGTCAAAAATGGGCATGGGTGCATCTACACAACTTACTTGATATAAAATGGATGCTCGTTTAATATTCTGAAAATCATACATTATAAGGGCGTTCTTTTTTTTTATAAAATTGTATCATTTCTATGCCTTCCACATTTTCATCTATATCAAATCCATGAGCAATTAGATCAACGCCTCGATCTATACCGCTATCTTTAAAAAATTGTGTGGTTAGGTCTTTTCCATTTAATCCTAATACTTTCCAGCCATAGGCAAATCTTTGTTTTTTATTAATATTATTATTTTGATAAAACCCTCCTGCAACCAACTCTTCTACCCCATTTTTATCTATATCCATTTTATATATACTAACTATTTCATGAAGAGAAAATTTATAATAGTCATCAGTATCTTCTTTAGAATACTTTTGAGAAAATAAAATTGAATCTCTGTTTAAAGAATACGAAGTGATTTTTTTATTACTAAAGTTATAATTTGCGTAAATAAAATTATTATAATCATAAACAAAGTCGCCAGAGGATATATTGTTATAAAGAATTACGCCAAATTCGTTTTGATTATTTACATTAGCAACATTAAATATAGGATACCTTGTTTTATTTCGATTAAATGTCGTATTCCAAACACTAGTTAAATCTGTTTCGATCTTAATGAATTTTTTTGTTGTTTTATTGTACTTATAAACATTTATACTGTTATTAGATTCTTTAGCTGTTAATACAATTTCGTCTGTACCATCTTTATCTATATCTGATGTATAAGCTGACATTCCTTGTAAGTTGTCTATATCTAAACTAAGCGTATCAAAACCTTTACCATTATTTATAAAAACCCTATCGGGCCAATTATCATAAATCATTTCTGGACTATACTTTCTGTCTGAATCAGTTCCGTGATAATTTTGAGTTAAATAATAATAATCATTTAAACCATCGCCATTGAAGTCTGCAAAACCACCATACCACATATCTCCCTTACCCTTTATAACATAATTGGTATCTAAAATATATTTGCCAGTAGAATTTTGAATGAAAATAGCTTTCAGATACTCTCTTGTAATATTATTAGTTGGAAATAATTGAAATGTTAAATCGGATAAGCCGTCTTTATTAAAATCAAATACATCAACCCCTTGATTAGTTCCTATGTTTCCAGGGGCTCCCGATGAATTCCCATTACCAGGTGCAGCAGAGTCAATACCGCCATTATTTCTTTTTAACCAAGAAGAAAACCCTTGCGGAAAAACTAAAATGCTATCTTTTACAATCCACTTTTGAGCATATGCTTCATTAAAAATTGAAGCAAGTAATACCAAGACGAAAACGACTTTTTTCATAAAATATAATTTTATGCTCTTGGGGTAGTCAAATATACATTAACTTATATATTATCTTATTTAATAAACAATTAAATAAAAAAGCCCCGAACAATTGTTCAGGGCTTGTGGCACCACCCGGGCTCGAACCGGGGACACAAGGATTTTCAGTCCTTTGCTCTACCAACTGAGCTACAGCGCCATCCTTTGGTTCATTTTAGTCTTACAACCTTTATGAACCGGGGAGCAAATATAGGCCAGGCGGCCTTAAATAGCAAAAAATATGGATTCTTTATTGAAAATCAGTCATTTACTATACCGAAGTAGCCACTATAAAAAAGGAGATAATAATTAAGGCTAGGCCCAGCCATTGTTTAGGGCTTAGTCTTTCTTTAAAAAAGATGTAGCCAATTAGTACCGATAAAAGCTGACTGCTAATAATTAAGATATTAATGACCATGATGGGTAAGTACTGGTATGATATATTAATAGCAAGTCCTCCTGACACTAATAGTAAACCCAGTTTTAAATAAGTGAAAATATGTTTCGCACTTATATAATTAAATAAGTTTTTTATAAGGCCATCGCGAATGACTAATACCAGTCCAAATAACATGGCCGTAGTTTCAATCACTAAACTAAAACCCAGCGGACCCCAATAACTTATTGGATAAGTATAGAGTGCATAAGAGCTACCCCAAAAAAAGCTAGCAAGCACTCCGTACAACATTCCATTTTTTTGTTCGCTAATACTGGATTGTTGTTTTCCTTGAAAATATAAAAGAAGCAAACCTGCTGTTGAAAAAATAAATGCGTATAAATAATTGGCTTTCCAAACTTCACCAACAATAAAAACAGCCGTTAAAATAGTAAATAATTTTATCGCAGATACAGGCACCACAATGCTTACAGGCGCTCTCTGTATACCTCTTAAAAAAAATACCAGTCCAAAAATATTAAAAATACTAAGTGCAATGGTTAATAAAAAAGGGTTGCCAAAACTTAAAGTATGTATTGTCCAGCCTTTAAAAAAAGCGCTGTCTCTAAAACCAAAATATAAAATAGCAAAAATAGTAGATGCAAATATGCCTCTGTAAAACATACCTATTTGATAAGGTATCGTTTGCGTTACTTTTTTCCAATACGCATTACTGATGGCAAAACAAAGCGCGCCAATTAAGACAAAAACAATTCCCATTATTAGTATTCACAATTTTTCGGCGTTCTTGCAAAAGGAATTACGTCTCTAATATTAGTCATGCCTGTAACAAATTGTATCATTCTTTCAAAGCCTAAACCAAAGCCTGCATGAGGCACAGTTCCAAATCTTCTTGTATCTAAATACCAGCTCATCTCTTCTAAAGGTATATGCATCGCATTCATTCTTGCTTCTAGTTTGTCTAAACGCTCCTCTCTTTGGCTGCCACCCACTATCTCACCAATGCCCGGCGCTAGAATATCCATCGCGGCCACCGTTTCCTTGCCTGGGGCACAGCCGTCGTTCATTCGCATATAAAATGCCTTGATCGCCGCTGGATAACCCGTAACAATGACTGGTTTTTTAAAATGTTGTTCTACTAAATATCTTTCATGCTCACTTTGTAAATCAATGCCCCACTTTACCTCGTATTGGAATTTCTTTTTCTTGTAGTGGTTGCTATTTAATAAAATATCAATGGCTTCTGTATAAGTAATGCGTTCGAAATTATTATTCACCACCAATTCTAATTTTTCTCTTAATCCAAGGCCGCTTCTTTTTTCAGTAGGTAGTTGCTTTTCTTCTTCCGCTAAACGTGCATCTAAAAAGTCAATATCATCTGCATTATTTTTTAATGCATAATTAATTAAATATTTAATGAAGGCTTCCGCTAAATTCATATTGTCTTCAATATCATAAAAAGCCATTTCAGGTTCAATCATCCAAAACTCTGCAAGGTGCCTAGTAGTGTTTGAATTCTCTGCACGAAATGTGGGACCAAAAGTATAAATCTCTGAAAAGGCCATGGCGCCTAGCTCTCCTTCGAGTTGACCACTCACTGTTAAGTTGGTTCCTTTGCCAAAAAAATCTTGTGTATAATCAATTTCTCCTTTATCATTTTTAGGGGCGCCTTCTAAAGGAAGTGTGGTAACTCTAAACATTTCACCTGCACCTTCTGCATCTGAGCTTGTAATAATAGGTGTGTGCAAATACACAAAGCCACGTTCGTTATAAAATTGATGTACTGCAAAAGCAAGTGCATGTCTTAATCTAAATACCGATCCGAATGTATTGGTACGAAAACGCAAATGCGCTTTCTCTCTTAAAAATTCTAAAGAATGTTTTTTAGGTTGTAAAGGAAATTTTTCTGCATCACTATCTCCTAAAATTTCAAGGGTCTTTGCTTTTACTTCTACGCTTTGTCCTTTTCCTAAACTCTCCACCACGGTTCCCACTATTTTTAAAGAGGCGCCGGTGGTTACGCGTTTTAATATCGCTTCGTCAAATTCTCCCAGTGTGGCCACAATTTGAATGTTCGCATTGGTGCTTCCGTCGTTAAGGGCTATAAACTGATTGTTTCTAAAAGTGCGCACCCATCCCATAACCACCACTTCGGTCCCTGTGGGCGTGCCGGATAACAATTGCTTTATTTTGATTCTGTCGTTGAACATGTTGCTGATTTCGAATGGCAAAGATAATCGGTTTCGAGGGCCAAATACCCTGTTTTAGGTATAAAAACAGATAAAAAATTGTTTTTTTGTTAAAAAATCTGCTTAACATTGCAGTAGCAACGAGCAAATTGATTCTTTTTAATGTTGATAGCTCGCTACCCCATTCCCAATATTCAATTTACGGTCTCAATTATTTTCGACCGAAATTTCAAAAAGCGTTCTAATAAGTCCAAATCTTGATTCGATTTTTAAATAAACCATAGTTCAAAGTGCCAGAAAAAGAAGAAAAACCAAAAAGGGGACGTAAACCCGTTGCAGCTGCTCCAGCCGCAAAAAAAGCAGTAGCCTCAAAAAAAGCCGAGCCTGCTAAAAACAATACCGAAGACGATAAAGCTTCTAAAATTGCCCAAGCATTGTTTGGCGATGAAAGTGCAGCAAGTAGTGGGGGGCCTACTCCAACGAGTGAAGGTAATGACGCTGCTCAAGCAACCGCTTCAGCCGATCAAGCCAACGCAGGGGGTGCTCCAAATGGCGGACCGAATGGAGGGCCTAACTTACCCGCGCAGCGTTATCCTCAGCCTAAAAAAGAACCTGTATTTAGTGTAGAGTTCGATGGCATTATTGAGTCTGAAGGTGTTTTAGAAATGATGTCCGATGGTTATGGTTTTTTACGCTCTTCCGATTACAACTATTTATCCGTGATCGTATTCCTTTTGATTATCTAACGCCTATCTTCCCTTTTGAGAAATTAAATTTATATACATCGGCTACTAATTATAGTACCCGTATTATGGATTTGTTTACGCCTATTGGAAAGGGCCAAAGAGGTTTAATTGTAGCTCAACCAAAAGTGGGTAAGACTATGTTGTTGAAAGAAGTGGCCAATGCCATTGCTGCCAACCATCCAGAATGTTATTTAATTATATTATTAATAGATGAAAGACCAGAGGAGGTAACAGATGTAGAGCGTTCTGTAAAAGGAGAAGTCATTGCTTCTACTTTTGATGAGCCTGCTGAAAAACACGTTAAGGTTTCATCAGTTGCATTACAAAAAGCAAAACGCTTAGTAGAATGCGGACACGATGTAGTTATTTTATTAGATTCTATTACACGTTTAGCGCGTGCACACAATACAGTGGCGCCAAGTTCTGGTAAAGTATTATCAGGTGGTGTAGAAGCAACCGCCTTATTACGTCCAAAACAATTTTTTGGCGCAGCGCGTAAAATTGAAAACGGTGGATCACTTACTATATTAGCAACTGCCTTAATTGAAACAGGTTCAAAAATGGATGAGGTTATTTTTGAAGAGTTCAAAGGAACAGGTAATATGGAATTAGTATTAGATCGTCGTTTAGCAAACAAGCGTATTTTCCCTGCTATTGATTTAGTAGGATCAAGCACGCGTCGTGATGACTTATTATTAGATAAAGAAGTATTAGGTAGAATGAATATTCTTCGCTTATTCATAAATGATATGAATAACGACGAAGCAATGAATGAATTATTAAAACGCATGCGAGGCACTAAAGACAACGAAGAGTTTTTAGCCAGCATGAATAGATAGTTCGGTCTTATGCTCTTTTTTTAGTGGGGTGCTTTGCCAATTTTATTGACTTCAGCTCTGTGCCCATATCTTTAATCGCCTTTTCTAACTTAGTAAGCTTTTCCAGGGTTGGAAATTTATTGCCCATCCTGTATTGACGCATCATGATTCGGCTAATGCCAGCTCTATCCGCAACAACCGATGCGTTTAAAAAGCTTTTGTCTTGAAAGAGGCCGGAAATATCGTATTGAATTTCAAAAGCAAATTTATCTTCTTTTAGTTGATGGAAGTTTATTAAAAGCTTCTTCATTTTTGTTTCTATTTGGGACACGGTTTTCCCAGAATCTACTAATAAATTATCTTCATAAAGAACCCTTCCCCATAGTAATCCCTTGCCTTCGGTATCAATGATTAAGATTATCTTTTTTTTCATTTTATTTATTTTTAATCCCCGCCTGTTTAAATATACTTTTTAATGTGCTTGGGTTTATTTCGTCTTTGCCATGAAAGGGTACCGTTACTTTGCCCTTTTTAAATTCGTGAATATATTGTCTATGGCTTCCTTTTTGATTTTTAATACTCCAGCCATCTTTTATTAATATCTGTTGAATTTGTTTTGCATTCATTCAATCTGTCTTTATAAAGGTAACAAAATTGTTACCAATAAAATTACATTTTTTAAATGCCTGTTTTTCAAGTATAAATACTTGCTTATTGTGGTTGAATTGTATCTAGAAACTTGGACAGAAACTAGTCCTTAAAATAATTACTATGCTCAATTTCTTCACGTACTTTTTCTGGTACTAAATAACGAATGGTTATTCCTGCTTTTCTATTATTGCGAATTAGTGTAGCAGAGAGTTGTAATAAGGGTGCCTCTAATATTTGTACGCGCGCACCATATTCATTGCTAATATCAAAGCCATCTCGTTTATATACAATGAATGAATAATTCTTAACTAAGGTTTCAAAGTTTTTCCACTTCGGTAAATTCTGAAAACTATCCGCACCCATAATTACTGAAAATTCATGTTGCGGATATTTCTCCTCTAAATAGATAAGTGTATCAATGGTATAAGAAGGCTTCGGTAAAGAAAACTCAATATCAGATACTTTTAATTGTGTATCCTCTTCAATCGCTAGCTTGGCTAAATGTAGTCGGTCATGTTCGTTTAATAAACTGCCCTGAGGTTTCAATGGGTTTTGTGGAGAGACCACTAACCAAACTTGTTTTAGGTCTGAATGATTGGCCACATAACTTGCCACCATTAAATGGCCATTATGTATTGGATTAAAAGAACCAAAAAATAAACCAATTTTCATTTTATAAAATATTGATTATCAATTAGTTATTTCAATATTGGGGTTAACAAAAATACTATCTGCTTCATTCATTCTAAGGCTTAGTTGATAGCCTGCCACCGAAATGGATATAGGATCGCCCAATGGAGCAATTTGCTCAACCGTAATTAATTCACCTGGTATACAGCCCATCTCCATTAACTTCAAAAAGATTTCATCATTTTCAAAAGAATGAATAACGCCAGACTCCCCCATTTTTAAATCAGATAGTTTCTTCATATTAATAATGCAAAGATAGTTTCTGTTTTACACAAATTGTTACGAAATTTGGAGCATTGAAAAACAATCTTTTATGTCATTGAATATCTCTTTTAATAAGGCCGATAAAAATGCAACACTAGGCAATCGTTTGGCGCTAAAAGCTTTTATTGAAAGGTCTTTAAAAAAAGAGGGCTTGGCTATTGAATCGCTTCAATATATATTTTGTTCTGATAAATTTTTACTGGGTATTAATAAATCCTACCTACAACACGACTATTATACCGACATTATAAGTTTTGACCTATCTGAAACCAAGGGCAAGTTAATTGGAGAAGTGTATATAAGCATTGACCGAGTAAAGGATAATGCAAAAACCCATAAAACAGCCTTGAAGGAGGAGTTACTAAGGGTAATTTTCCACGGAGCCCTCCATTTCTGTGGTTACAAGGACAAAAAGCCGGCCGATATCAAAAAAATGCGTGCCCAGGAGGATAAATGGCTGAAATCCTACCTAAAGTCTTTGGCCTAATCTAGTTTAGCCCACTTCTAGCTTCTAAAAGTTCCACGTGGAACATTCCGCGTTTAATTTAATGTCTCAAACTTAGAAAACGTTCCATATGGAACATATCAAGTTATGAACTTGTGAGCTTAGCAATCGACTATTAAAGAAGTAGTATAGGGTTTTTGAAAAAATGCTGTTTCGAGCTGGTCTTGTGAGCGAAGCGATCGACCAGTCGAGAAATAGACGTTTTTTCTAAAACCTTTGCTATTAATTGAATTGCTTGGTATTCAATACAGGCTTATCTTTGCACACTTATATGTTTCCCAAATACAATGTCATAGTAGTAGGTGCCGGCCATGCAGGCTGTGAAGCAGCGGCTGCGGCGGCCAATATGGGCTCCAAGGTTTTATTGGTGACCATGAATATGCAGACCATTGCTCAAATGAGTTGTAACCCTGCCATGGGTGGAATTGCTAAAGGTCAAATAGTTAGGGAAATAGATGCCTTGGGTGGATATAGCGGCATCGTCACCGACCTAAGTACTATTCAGTTTAGAATGCTTAATAAAAGCAAGGGGCCTGCCATGTGGAGCCCTAGAGCCCAGAATGATAGGCAACTATTTGCTACAAAGTGGAGAGAGATGCTGGAAAACACCCCCAATGTGGACTTTTACCAGGATTCAGTGAACGAATTAATCATTAAAAACAATAAGGCCTGCGGGGTTATTACAAGTTTAGGTCATAAAATAGAGGCTGATGCAGTTATAATCACCAGTGGAACCTTCTTAAATGGAATAATACATATAGGTGAGAAACAAATTGGAGGGGGAAGGGTGGCTGAAAAATCGGCTACCGGCATTACCGAACAGCTAGTTTCTTTTGGATTAGAGTCAGATAGGCTTAAAACAGGCACGCCTCCAAGGGTGGATGGCCGTAGTTTAGACTATTCAAAGATGGAAGAACAAAAAGGGGACGAAGAAATTGTAGGCTTTTCATATATGGATATACCTAGAATTAGGCCCGAGGACCAACGATCTTGCCATATTACCTATACCGATTCAGTCGTACACGATATATTAAGAACTGGATTTGATCGTAGTCCTATGTACCAAGGTCGTATTGAAGGAGTAGGTCCAAGATACTGTCCAAGTATAGAAGATAAGATTAACCGATTCGCAGACAGAGAAAGACATCAATTATTTGTAGAGCCAGAAGGATGGAATACAGTGGAAATATATGTAAACGGTTTTAGTACAAGTTTACCAGAAGAAGTACAATACGAAGCTCTTCGTAGAGTGCCTGGTTTTGAGAAAGCGCGAATGTTCCGTCCAGGTTACGCCATTGAATACGATTATTTTCAACCTACACAATTAAGCTACACCTTGGAAACCAAGGCAATCGGTAATTTATATTTTGCCGGACAAATCAATGGTACCACCGGTTATGAAGAAGCTGCATGCCAAGGAATAATGGCGGGCATTAATGCGCATTTAAAAATAAACGAAAAGGAGCCTCTCATATTAAAAAGATCCGACGCCTATATTGGGGTTTTAATTGATGACCTTATTAGCAAGGGCACGAACGAACCATATAGAATGTTTACTTCAAGAGCAGAGTTTAGAACACTGTTAAGACAAGACAATGCCGATCTTAGATTAACAGAACTAAGTCATAGTCTCGGTTTTGCTAGTGCAGATAGATTACGTAAAGTGGAAGAAAAAACGAAACAGGTAGCCAACATAAAGACAATACTTTCAAATCAAACCATTATACCAGAAGAAGTAAATGATTTTTTAACCAGTATTGATTCAATGGAGATTACGGAAAAACAAAAAGCCTCGAAACTCTTGCTACGCCCGAATATTAGCTTAAATCAAGTAATAGAAAACTGTGCTGAATTAAAAGAAAAATTAATAGATAAAGAAGTAGATCATTTAGAACAAGCAGAAATACAGATTAAATACGAGCGTTATATCGAGAAAGAAAAAGAAATCGTGGAGCGTATGTTAACGCTTGAAAATAAAATGATTCCTGATAATTTTGATTACGATAAATTAGTAGCGCTCTCT
>JAJTDP010000006.1:13160-81391 GCA_021300455.1 Sediminibacterium sp.
ATTAAATACGAGCGTTATATCGAGAAAGAAAAAGAAATCGTGGAGCGTATGTTAACGCTTGAAAATAAAATGATTCCTGATAATTTTGATTACGATAAATTAGTAGCGCTCTCTATTGAAGCGCATCAAAAATTCAAAAAAATTCGTCCGCTTACTATTGGACAGGCAAGTCGTATTAGCGGTGTGAACCCTAGCGATATTCAAATACTGATGGTCTTTATAGGTCGTTAATTAACTATTGAATTGTTCCATTAAGGGACAGTCCCCGTTCATAAAAAAATTACCATTCCCCCTTTTTTCACAAATTCTTTTTAGTAGCTTTAGTATCTTTCTTAACAACTAAAATAAGAATCACATGAAGCGAATTTATGTATGGGCCTTGCTAATGTGCACAGCTGTGGTGGGGAGGTTTTTTTTGTTAACTTAGCGCCATGTCTAAAAAGCTATTTTTATTAGATGCGCTTGCATTAATTTATCGCGCTTATTATGCGCTTATCCGAACACCCAGAATTACTACCACGGGTATCAATACCAATGCGCAGTTTGGCTTTACCAACACGCTTTTAGAAATTATTAGAAAAGAAAATCCTACGCATATTGCGGTATGTTTTGATACACATGCGCCTACAGAACGTCACACCGATTTTACCGATTATAAAGCCAATAGACAAGAAGCACCGGAGGACCTTTTAGATTCACTGCCACATATTAAGGCAATTATTGAAGGCTTTAATATTCCCGTTATTGAATACGATGGTTATGAGGCCGATGATATTATTGGTACACTGGCTTGGCAGGCTGCAGCTAAAGGTTATGAGGTTTACATGGTTACCCCAGACAAAGATTATGGACAACTATTAGTAAAACCTAATGTATATATATGGAAGCCGCCGGCTTTTGGCAATAAAGAAGAGATTGTAGATGCTAAAAAGATTTGTGAAAAGTGGGATATTGCCAGAGTAGAACAAGTGGTTGATATGTTAGGCTTAATGGGTGACGCCTCTGATAATATACCCGGCATTCCGGGTGTGGGAGAAAAAACCGCCGCTAAGCTTTTAAAATTATACGACAGCTTAGAAGGCGTTTTAGATAACGCCGATAAGATTACAGGGTCCATGGGTGAAAAAGTGAGGGCTGGTAAAAAGTCTGCTATTATGAGTAAAAAGCTGGCCACCATTATTACCAATGTGCCAGTAAGTTTTCATGAAGAAGATTTTAGATTAAAAGAAAAAAATAAATCGGCTCTTGCTGAAATTTTTAATGAATTAGAATTTAAAACACTAGGTAAAAGAATTTTAGGAGAGGATTTTGTTGTGAGTGGTGGTGCAGGTGCAGCCGAAGTAGCTGCTGCTAAACAAGAACAAACCGATTTATTTGGAAATACAGTCAATGTAAAAACAAAAAATAAAAAAGGTGGCGCTAAAGAAACAGATATAAAACCTGTTGACAATAGCGAAGAAGATGGTGATGAAAATGAATTCGGTGAAGAATTAAGTGATAATGACCTACCAGCAGAATTAGTAGTAAATAAAAATAGTGGGAACACACCACATAATTATAAAGCAGTAGTAGGTAAAGAAAGTATTCAAAGCCTTATTAAGGATTTACTTTTACAAAAAGAAGTTTGTATTGATACTGAAACAACGGGTATTAATGCCAATGATGTAGAACTTGTGGGTTTGAGTTTTTCTTATAAAGAACATGAGGGATTTTATATTCCTATAGATAACGAAACGGAGGCTAAAAAAATATTAGCCTTGTTTGAGCCCCTATTTAAAAACAAAGACATTGTTTGGATTGGACAAAACTTAAAATATGATTTTTTAGTATTGAAGTGGTATGGGGTGGAGTTATTAGGTAAAACCTTTGATACCATGCTTGCACACTATGTAATTGAGCCAGAAGGCAGGCGCAGTATGGATTTGCTTAGTGCACAGTTTTTAGGATATGAACCCATCTCTATTACTACGCTTATTGGCAAGAAAGGAAAAAACCAGGGTACCATGCGTGATGCACCCCTGGACCAAGTAACAGAATATGCTGCAGAAGATGCAGATATTACTTTTCAATTAAAAAATTGTTTTACCCCCTTGATTAAAAAGCGTGGTGTAGAAAAAGTATTTAATGAAGTAGAAAACCCACTGGTACGTGTACTGGTTGATATGGAATACGAAGGTGTAAAAGTAGATATCGATTTTTTAAACGAATACAGTAAGATTTTAGAAACCGATGCTAAAATTAGTGAAGAGCGTGTGTATGAGCAAGCAGGTGTTCGTTTTAATTTAGCCTCTCCCAAACAATTGGGTGAAGTGCTATTTGATATTTTAAAACTAGACGCAAAGGCAAAGAAAACTAAGACCGGCCAATACGCAACAGGGGAAGATGTTTTACAAAAAATGGCGGCTAAGCATAAAATTGTTGACGATATTTTAAATTTTAGAGAGCTCACAAAGCTAAAGTCTACCTATGTCGATTCTTTTCCGGAATTGATTAATCCAAAAACAGGTCGCGTACATACTAGTTATGCGCAGGCGGTGGCGGTTACTGGTAGGCTAAGCAGTACTAATCCAAACTTACAAAACATACCTATTAGAACAGAGCGTGGAAGAGAAATTAGAAAAGCCTTTATTCCTCGTGAGAAGGGTCGTGTACTAGTAAGCGCCGATTATTCTCAAATAGAATTAAGAATTGTAGCAGCCATTAGTGGTGATCCGAATATGTGCGAGGCCTTTAAATTAGGCAAGGATATTCATACAGCTACTGCTGCAAAAGTATATGGGATTAAAGAGGCTGATGTAACCAAAGAAATGCGTTACAAAGCTAAGAGTGTGAACTTCGGCATTATCTATGGACAGGGTGCTTTTGGATTAGCAGAAAACTTGGCCATTTCTAGAACAGAGGCCAAAGAAATTATAGACAATTATAAAAAAGAGTTTCCCGGCATTCAAATGTATATGGATGGGCAAATTAACAATGCAAAAGAATTAGGCTTTGTAGAAACGCTGATGGGAAGAAGGCGCTGGTTAAGAGATATTAATAGTAGTAATTTTACTGTGCGTGGTTTTGCTGAAAGAAATGCGATCAACTCTCCTATTCAAGGTTCTGCTGCTGATATGATTAAACTTGCCATGATTAAAATTCATGCAGAGATGAAAAAAACCAAATGGGAATCAAAAATGATTTTACAAGTACATGATGAATTGGTCTTTGATGCGGTAGAAAAAGAGCTACCTCCATTAAAAGAATTAATTTTAATATGTATGAAAGAAGCCATGGTGCTTCCTAATGGTGTGCCTGTAGAGGCTGAAGTGGGTGTTGGAAAAAACTGGTTAGAAGCGCATTAAAAATTACCAAGTTCTGCTTAGCTTCTTTATTTATTTTGCTTACTTCTTTTTATAAACAGGCACGGTGCTGCAGGGCTCTCCATACATTATGCTCTTTACGATGGGTCTTAATTTCTGCGTAATCGCAATATAGGCCGATTCACCGATGGGTGTATCTCCACAACCTTTAATCACTACCCTTTGATCGTTATATTCATTAATATTAAGCGTATTAATATTTTCAAGTAGTAGCTGTTCTCTTACTTTATTTTCATTTCCAAAATAAACCCCTTTTGCAAAAGGGTTAAGGGCTGATACAATTAACATATTCGCCCACATAGGAATAATGGCATCTGCAGAACAAATAATGCCCACTACCTTGTCTTGATAAATAGTCCAGTCGGTTGTAAGAAGTGCTGCGCGAAATTCTTTTTCTTTTAGTATAAGCTCCATGTATAAATAGGGCTTGATATCAAACACAATTATCTCGTTGCTTGGAAGTAAACTCGCAAGATCAATGGTAACTATTCCACTTTCCGCCACCTTATTGTTAAACAATTCGGCCATAGAAATTATTTAATGCTAGTAAATCTTAGACCTGTTGTCTTCGATCTTTGCTATCTTTTTAAAGGCGCTCGCCGATCTAAACATCATACCCCTTGTTCTTTCTAATAATTCATCTTTGAAAAAATTAGGGTCTTGATCTGCTTGTTTAGCAGCAATACCTAATACGCTTACAGCATAAACACCTGTATTAGCGGCAATAGGATCACTTACTTTGTTAATTAATGCTTTATTAAAAGCAGCACCTACTAATTTAGGTTCGTTACCTAGTCCTGTTATCATAGCGAAGCTAAAGCCAATACTGTCTGCTCTTTGAATAACCGCATTCGATTCAGTAGCTATTGCTTCAAGTGATTTTCCTTTTATTGTTGCTTTAATTTTATCCGCTTTCTTTTTGTCTCTAATAAATCCTTCCACCTGTGGTCTTGCAGCAGTTACGCTTGCTAGTCCTTCTTTCTCTTCTGAAGTAATTACAGCTACTATATAATTATCACCTAGCTCAAAAGGCTCTGATACATCATTCACCCCTTTTTCATATACCCATCTTACTATATTTCTTGCAGTACCAATTCCTTGAATTTCAAAATCATTCTCTTTAATAGCCGCTGCAGGAATAACTTGTTTATTTAATTTCACTGCTGATGCATTAAATGATTTAATATCCTTAGATCCAGAAGCAAACTGGGCTGCAGCTGTTGAAGCAGCATTAATAGTTTCATTGCTTGGCATTACCACCTTAGATAAATAAGCAATTTTATAAGCAGGTCCTTTTGCAGTTTGTTTTAAAACTTCCATATAGTGATAGCCAAAATCAGTTTTTACAACCGCCTTCGCGCCCACTGGATTATCAAAAGAAAAGTCATTAAAAGCAGGAACCATTTTTGCTTGTGGGAACATTTCATATTTTCCACCTGTGCTTTTACTTCCAGCGTCATCTGAATATTTAGCCACCATCTCTTCAAAAGAGGCGCCACCTCTAATGGCCACACTAATACTATCAGCTAATTTTTTGGCAACACTGTCTTCTCTAACTTGTTGACCATTTTGCGGATTCACTGTAGCAATTAAAATATGTCTAACGCTTGCGCTATCAGACCATTGTTTAACACCCAAAACTTTTGCAATGGTAAAATTTCTTCCATCTACATATGGTCCATAAATACCACCCACGCCTACGCTTAATACAGAATCTTTTTGAGGAATCTGTAAAGCTTTTTTGCTGATATAGCTATCATAAAAAGGAATCTCCGTTCCTACTTTATTTAAATATTTAGCAGTCTCCGTACTATTTTTAAAGTCTTGCTTATAAGATTCAATATCATTTCTTGCAGTGATTGAATCTTGATAAGAAGGTGCAGCGCTAAAGCCTATAAAAGAAATAGAACGACTAGCTTCTTCAACTTGGTAAGCTGCCGCATTTTCTTTTAAATAAGTGGCCACCTCATTATCACTTACTTTAATAGTACTATCTATAATGGTAGTATAGGGTATGCCCACAAATGAAATGCTTGAAATAGCATTTGATTCTGCATATTGTTTTTCGCTTAACCATTTTGGAATCTGAACCCCTTTAACAACAATTACTTGATATTTATTTCTTAATCTATTTTCAATAGAAGGCTCTATGTATGTTTTTTCAATTTGTTTTATTTGCTCTACATTTTTACTCTTTTTAATTTGAGCAACCGCCTGCTTCGCATCATTCAATTTAAACTCTCCTGTTGCTGGATCGGTGAACTCTTGTCTAAATGGAGATTCGTTTCCAAACAATACATCTGATAATTCTTTAGTGCCTACAGATAGGCCTAATTTATTTTCTTCATCTTTAATTAAAAGACGGTCTATTTCTTGATTCCATAAATAACCAATCAATTGTTCTCTAGTAACACCCTGTGCTGCATAATTTTGCAACTGCAGTTCTAGTTTTTCTTCAAACTCTAATTTATTAATAGCCTGGCCGTTAACTTTACCAAGTATAGAAATATCATTTCCCGCTTTTCTTCCCACTCCGTCTTGTAAGATGAAGGCAATTAGGGCAATTGTAATGATACCGAATATGATCCAAGTACCTCTTTCTCTAATGTTCTGAATAATTGACATATATATATAATTATAGGAGGGCAAAAATAATGTTTTCTATCAAGTAAAAAGGGGTATCTGCTTAGTTTTTAGGTCTAATTAGGGTTATAGGGGGTATAAAAAACTAACATAGGTCCCGTGGATAAATAAATATTTAGTGGATATCCCTGGTTTTGGGGTGAATAAACCTGCACAAATAAAGAATAACCTTGCGTCAATTATATTAATAAACCATTTTGGCTATAAAAAAGAACTATTTATACCCGTTAATTAACAGTGTGTAAACTGTTAGTTTATAATAACACTTTAAATATTTAGTAAATAAATTATACAATTTAAATTAATAAGAAACATACTGGTATTGATTTATAGAGTATTTAAAAAATAAGATATTAATCAATTATATAAAGTGCATAACTAAGATATTAAGATATACACAGGTGTAATAGTATTAGTTTATTTATGTAAATGTATTAATACTTAATACTACAATAGAAATGCACATATCCTTTTTTAGAGGATCATTTAAAATAAACTACTTTTATAAAGAATAATTAAACCAGGTAAATTTCAATATAAAACAATCATAATATGCCTTTAAATACCCCCATTTTAGCTAAAATAAATACTTTAAAAAGAAATACTAAAAAATACTAAATTTATTACTAAATAAATAATGTATTGAAAATCAATAAATTAAATAAAAAATAAACCTTCTTGAATATAAAAACTAAGCTAATTAGTAAAATAATACTAAATATTTTAGTTTATTAACAATTTATCCCTACCTTCACATAAATATTTAAAGAAAAACATAAAACGACTAACCATGAGTAACCCAAACGTAGAAAAACTAAAAGCCTTAAAATTAACCATCGATAAAATCGACAAAGATTATGGTAAAGGCAGTGTGATGATGATGAATGAAAGAAGTCAAGAACCACAAGAAGTAATTTCAACGGGTTCAATTGGTTTAGACACTGCTTTAGGAATTGGCGGTTTACCAAAAGGAAGAATTGTAGAAATATACGGGCCAGAATCTTCTGGTAAAACAACGGTAGCAATACATGTTATTGCAGAAGCACAAAAGAAAGGTGGAATGTGTGCAATCATAGATGCTGAACATGCATTTGATAGCGCCTATGCAAAAAAATTAGGAGTAGATGTAGATAATTTATTAGTCTCTCAACCAGACTATGGCGAACAAGCTTTAGAAATTGCCGATCGTTTAATTTTATCTGGTGCTATTGATGTACTTGTTATAGATTCAGTGGCAGCGCTAGTTCCAAAGAGTGAGTTAGAAGGAGAAATGGGAGATAGTAAAATGGGATTACATGCAAGATTAATGAGCCAAGCATTAAGAAAATTAACAGCAACTATTAATAAAACAAATACCATTTGCATTTTTATTAATCAGCTAAGAGAAAAAATAGGAATCGTTTTTGGTAATCCAGAAACAACTACAGGAGGAAATGCTTTAAAGTTTTACGCTTCTGTAAGATTAGATATTAGAAGAATGGCGCAAATTAAAGACGGAGATGAAGCAATAGGAAATAGAGTAAAAGTAAAAGTGGTAAAAAATAAAGTAGCCCCACCATTTAGAGCCGCAGAGTTTGAAATTATTTTTGGAGAAGGAATAAGTAAAATTGGAGAAATTATTGATATGGGGGTTGAACTAGAAATAATCCAAAAAAGCGGAAGCTGGTTTAGCTATGATAGCAACAAACTAGGACAGGGACGCGATTCAGTAAAAACCATTTTACACGATAATCCAGAGATGGCCAATGAAATAGAGGCAAAAATCAGAGCCAAAATTGCTGTAAAGGCAGAAGAGGCAGCTGGCTTTTTTGCGCTGAAATTAATACTAAGAATAAATATTTATTAAATACAAAGGGGCCATTATTAATTATTGCCAACCACCCCAACTCTTTTCTAGATGCCATTATTATAGGCTCTAGGTACAATAGAACAGTACATTTTTTAGCAAGGGGTGATGTCTTTACTAAAAAACTATACCGCTTTTTATTAAAGCTTTTAAATATGATTCCGGTGTATAGGTTAAGAGAGGGTAAAGAGTTCTTACATCTTAATGAATATGCCTTTGTAGAATCGGCAAGATTATTAAAAAACAATGAAGCTGTTTTAATTTTTATTGAAGGAACCTGTTTAAATACCAACGAGCTTCAACCCTTTAAAAAAGGAACGGCGAGAATTTTACAAACCTGTCATACAGAAAACCTCTTTCCACAAATTCATTTAGTGGGCATTGCCTATAATAATTTTAAAGGCATTGGAAAAAGAGTAAACCTTTGTTTAGAACAATACACACAAACCACCCCCATACTAACCCCAAAAGATAGAGTCGACTTTAATAATATAATTTTTGAAAAACTATCGGCCTTAATACTTCCCACTGCTCATACACCTACTATTAAAAAAAATGCGCTTTATTATTTAAACTTTCCCTTTTATAATCTTGTATATCGATTTGTTGATAAAAAAACAAAGGGCACAGTTTTTTTTGACTCTGTTTTGTTTAGCGTATTGTTTTTCTTATATCCTATCTATCTATTCTTCATCATTTCGCTTTTACAATTTATTAGCATTCCACAACCAATAATTTTTGGTACCTTGGGCTTATTGTTTTTATTAAGAAACCAAACCATGTCCATAAGCTAACTTTAAATAAAATTTATGCCCAATAATATTAGAAAGCTAGAAAAAAGAAAAAGAATTGCACTTGTTGCACACGACAATAAAAAGAAAGACCTTATTGAGTGGGCGGTTCATAATAAAGTAGCCCTTTCTAAACATAGTTTAGTGGCTACAGGTACAACTGGAAAGTTGGTGGAAGAAGCTCTTGATCAACCGGTAAAAAAATTATTAAGTGGTCCCCTTGGAGGCGACCAACAAATAGGTGCAATGATTGCTACTGGAGATATTGATGTTATCTTTTTCTTCTTTGACCCCATGGAGGCACAACCCCACGATAGCGATGTGAAAGCCTTATTAAGACTAGCAGTGGCCTGGAACCTGCCCATGGCCTGTGATAGAACCACTGCCGATTTTTTAATGACTTCTCGTTTTATGCAAGAAGTGTATGAATACAAACTACCCGATTACACCCATTATTTAAAAAGAAATATATAATTTTTAACTTCTTAATATATACCTATGAAAAAACTATTAATTAAAAATAATCTACAAACAATTAGCCTTTGTTTTATAGTATTATTTATGGTGAGCAAAAATACAGCTGCACAAAACCCAATGCTTGGTTTTAAAAATGCAGAAAAACAAAACAAAATTGAAAAAGATTTTGACGCACAATTAAACGCAGCAAGGGTTGGACAAAATATAAAATTACTTTCTTCGGTTCCACACCACGTGGGCTCTGTAGGAGGAAAATTTGTATCTGATCAAATCGTAAAAATATTTAAAGAGGCAGGCTGGGATACCAAAACAGAAGTATATCAACTCATGTTTCCAACACCCATAACGCGTGTGCTTGAAATGTCTGGTGCAACGAATTATAAAGCAAAATTAAAAGAAACACCTCTTAAAGAAGATGCCACCTCTAACCAAGCCGACCAACTTCCTACTTACAATTGTTGGAGTGCGGATGGAGACGTTACTGCTAATTTAGTTTTTGTTAACTATGGTTTACCCGAAGATTATGAAACATTGGCTAAATATGGTATTGATGTAAAAGGAAAAATTGTCATTGCAAAATATGGTCGTAGCTGGAGAGGTATTAAACCAAAAGTGGCGCAAGAACATGGTGCGATTGGTTGTTTAATTTATTCCGATCCTATTGATGATGGATATGGCGCAGGAGATGAATATCCAATTGGCTCTTATAAAAACGACCAAACAGTACAAAGAGGTTCTATCATGGATATGGTAATTTATCCTGGAGATCCTACCACACCCAATATTGCATCCACTGCAAATGCTGCAAGAGTAGATCATAACGATGCAGTGAACTTATTAAAAATTCCCGTACTTCCAATTAGTTATGGAGACGCTGCTCCTTTGTTAAAAGATATGGCAGGTCCTGTTGCCCCTAGAGAATGGGGTGGCGGACTTCCTTTTACTTATCATATTGGACCCAGTAAATCCAAAGTGCATTTAAAATTAGCCTTTGATTGGAAACTAAGACCTGGTATTAATGTCATTGCTACTATTAAAGGATCTGAATTTCCCGATCAATGGGTTATCAGAGGTAATCACCACGATGCTTGGGTAAACGGCGCTGCTGATCCAATAAGCGGTATGGCGGCTGAATTAGAAGAGGCTATTGCTATTGGAGGATTATTAAAACAAGGATGGAGACCAAAAAGAACCCTTGTGTATTGTGCTTGGGATGCTGAAGAACCAGGCTTAATGGGATCTACAGAATGGGTAGAAGACCATGCTGCAGAATTACAAGCAAAAGCGGTGGCCTATATAAATTCTGATGGAAACGAAAGAGGATTTTTAGGTGCTGAAGGCTCACATGCATTCGCGCCATTGATTACAGAAATTAGTAAAACAGTAATCGACCCACAAACAGGTGTTTCTGTTTTTGAAAGATCTAAAGCACAAAGAGCCACGCAAGAAAGCTCAAGCGCTGCAAAAAAAGAAGCCTATGCATCTACAAGTTATCCATTAGGCGCTATGGGATCTGGCTCTGATTATTCTTCATTTATACAACATCTAGGCATTCCTTCTTTAAATATTGGATATGGTGGCGAAGGTTCTGGCGGAGAGTATCATTCTATTTATGATTCTTATGACATGTATCGTCGTTTTAAAGACCCCAGTTTTATTTATGGAGTAACACTTGCACAAACAGCAGGAAGAGCTGCACTAAGACTTGCAGATGCAGACGCTTTACCTTTTGATTATACTGTGCTTCATAGAACTATTAAAGGATATGTAAACGAGTTAATCAATAATGTAGATCAATTAAGAGAGATGACGCTTATTGAAAACGAACTAGTTAATAAAAAAGCATATGCTTATGCAGCAGATCCTGCAGAAGGCTTAAGCACACCAAAGGTTTTATCTGAAGTGCCGTATATCGATTTTTCTGCTTTATTAAATGCGCTTGCTAAATTAGAAAAAGCAGCAGCGCATGTAGAAGAAATTAAAGCAAGTGGAAATGCCGCTCAGTTAGCTGCACTGAATTCAAAAATATATACAGCCGAACAAAAATTATTATCTGAAACAGGACTTCCACGCAGACCATGGTTTAAACATACTATTTATGCACCCGGTTTTTATACTGGTTATGGAGTTAAAACTGTTCCTGGTGTAAGAGAAGCCATCGAACAAAAAAATTGGCCAGAAACTAAAGAACAAATAACAGAAACAGCAAAAGCCATTGAAAAACTTTCTATGTTTTTAGATGCGCTATAGCATGTAAATTTGCAAATGCCTTTTCAATTAGAATCCTCCTATACCCCGTCGGGCGATCAGCCTACAGCCATTCAAGCACTCACCGACGGGGTCTTGGAAGGTGAGCGGTATCATACGCTTTTAGGGGTAACGGGTAGTGGTAAAACTTTTACCATCGCCAATCTTATACAAAATGTTCAAAGGCCCACCCTTGTTTTAACCCATAATAAAACATTGGTGGCTCAACTCTACGGAGAGTTCAAACAATTTTTTCCTAATAATGCAGTGGGTTATTTTGTTTCTTACTATGATTATTATCAACCCGAAGCTTACTTGCCTACTTCTGGTGTTTATATTGAAAAAGATTTAAGTATTAATGAAGAGCTTGATAAATTAAGACTACAAGCCACTGCACAATTATTAAGCGGACGCAGAGATATTATTATTGTTGCCAGCGTGAGTTGTATCTATGGTATGGGTAATCCTACCGAATATGAAAAAGGAATTATAAGAATAAATGCAGGCATGGTTTTACCCAGACAAGCTTTTTTACATGCCTTGGTAAATAGTTTATACCACCGAACGGTGACTGAATTTGATAGAGGTTCTTTTCGCGTCAATGGCGATACCGTTGACATTCGACTACCCTATGTGGACTATGGATACCGCATTACATTTTTCGGAGATGAAATAGAATCCATTGAAAGTATAGAAGTAGAAAGCGGAAAAAGAATAGAGACGATGGAAAATGCGGCCATCTTTCCTGCTAATTTATATTTAGCCCCCAAGGACTTAGTACAAGAAATCATTTATGAAATTCAAGATGAAATGCGCGCACAGGTGGAGTATTTTAAAAATACGGGCAAGCATCTTGAAGCACAAAGAATTAAAGAGCGTGTTGAATATGATATTGAAATGATTAGAGAGCTGGGCTATTGCACGGGTATAGAAAACTACTCCAGATTTTTTGATAGAAGAAAGCCTGGCACAAGACCCTTTTGTTTATTAGATTATTTCCCCAAGGACTTTTTATGTGTAGTAGATGAAAGCCATGTAACCATTCCACAAATATCTGGCATGTATGGTGGAGATAGAAGTAGAAAAATGAATTTAGTGGAATATGGTTTTAGACTTCCAAGTGCCATTGATAATAGGCCTCTTAATTTTAATGAGTTTGAAAATATGGTGGGGCAGTCCATATTTGTGAGCGCCACACCAGGAGAATATGAATTAGAAAAAACAGGAGGTTTAATTATTGAGCAAGTGGTAAGACCCACAGGGCTATTGGATCCGCCCATAGAAGTACGCACCACTAAAAACCAAATTGACGATTTATTAGAAGAGATTGCCATGCAGGTAGAAAAAGGCGACCGTGTTTTAGTCACTACACTTACTAAAAAAATGGCGGAAGAAATGGACCGCTATTTAAGTCGTATTCAAATTAAATCAAAATATATTCATAGCGATATTGATGCACTTGAAAGGGTTGAAATTTTAAGAGAATTAAGATTGGGTGTGATTGATGTACTAGTGGGTGTGAATTTATTAAGAGAGGGACTTGACTTACCCGAAGTTTCACTAGTAGTAGTTTTAGATGCAGACAAAGAAGGCTTTTTAAGAAATGAAAAGTCCTTAACACAAACCTCAGGAAGAGCCGCTAGAAATGTAAATGGCCGTGTTATATTTTATGCAGATCAAATTACTAAGAGCATGCGGCGCACTATGGACGAAACCGATAGAAGAAGGGCCAAGCAAATAAAATACAATACAGACCATAATATTACCCCCACCACTATTATTAAAAGTATAGAACAGGTAATGGCACAAACTGCCGTATTAGATATAAAGGGCTTTACGCTAAATAATATAAATATTAAAACTAGCGACGATCTTGAAATGGTTACAAACGCCTCTGATGAATTCAAAACCATTCCACAAATAGAAAAAGCCATTACACAAACTAAAAAGCAAATGGATAAGTTTGCTAAGGCCCTTGATTTTATGGAAGCAGCGAAATTAAGAGATGAAATGTTTAGATTAGAAGCACAACTAGAGAAAATGAAAAGCGCTTAGAATCGATAATTAAAAAGAATCTAAACACAACAATACCTAACAAAAAAATTATACTACTACTATTTGTATTAATTTTATACTTATGTCTTCCCTATTAGAATCTATATATAATGGCTTAGTGCAAACTACTTGGATAGAAGCCATCGCAGTTATTTCGGGCATTGTTTCAGTTTGGTATAGTAGAAAAGAAAATATTTTAGTATTTCCTACAGGTCTATTAAATACGACCATTTATATTTATTTGAGTTTAAAAGGACATTTACTTGGAGAGGCTAGCGTGAATTTATATTATACCATAATGAGTTTATATGGTTGGTTTTTATGGACAAGAAAAAATAAAACCAATCATGAGTTTATTCTACAAATAACGAATAGCAATACTAAAGAAAGAATACAGCAGTTTTTATTTTTCGCAGGCGTTTATGCAATTATTTATTTCGCACTAGTTTATTTAAAACAATCCTTTGCGCCCGAAGCCATTCCTTGGGCAGACGCACTTGCAAGCGCCTCCGCCTACACAGCCATGTGGCTGATGGCCAAGAAAAAAGTAGAGAGCTGGTTTTGGTGGGTAGTTACCAATATTGCCTCCATACCTTTGTATTTTATAAAGGGCTACACTTTTACAAGTGTTCAATTTATAGTATTATTAATTTTAGCCATTGCTGGTTGGATAGAGTGGAGTAGAAAAGCAAATAATGCTAAAAACATAATCAGGCTAAAATTGTTAACTAGCATAAATAAACTAAATGCTTAAAGAAAAAATGGCTACAAATACCATGTTGCAAAAAATTGTGGTTCTAGGCCCCGAGTCCACAGGCAAATCAACATTATCAGAAGCCTTAGCTAAACACTATGGAGTAGTGGATTGCAAAGAATATGCCAGACAATATTTACACGAAAACGGTACAAAATATAATTACGAAGATTTATTAACAATTGCCAAGGGGCAATTAACATTAGAAGAAGTTGCTATTCAAAAAGCGGAGCAGCTATTTATTGAGCAATCAAAAAACAAGATAGTTATTGACACTAATATGTATGTTATGAAGGTATGGTGTGAATATGTTTTTAATAATTGCCATACTTATATTTTAGATGAAATTCATAAAAGAAAATACGATCTCTATCTTCTATGTGATATAGACCTAGCCTGGACGCCAGATGAAATGCGTGAATACCCAGATGAAAAACCAAGACAAGAATTGTTTGCTATTTATAAAGATATTTTAATCAATCAAAATACTCCCTGGGGAATTGTAAGCGGTGCGGGCGATGAGAGAACTCAAAATGCCATTCAACTCATTGATAAAAATTTAGGAAAATAATTTAAAAGGTATTTAAAACACACTTAATACTAATTCGCTTGTCTTTTCTATCACTATTAATTTTTTAATAGAGCAGCTACATCCTCATCGGTTTCAATATTATTCATCTCTCTTAGAATTTGTGGATAGCGCCAAGCCACCCTTCTAGTCATTGGACGCGCTGTAAATTTTTTAGGATTCGGAAAACCCGCCACTATCATGGCGGCTTCAGCCCTTGTTAAATTTTTAGCAGACTTCTTAAAATAGTGTTGTGCTGCAGCTTCCACTCCAAAACAACCCGGGCCGGTTTCAATTACATTTAAGTACACTTCTAAAATTCTTTGCTTACCCCAAATAAGCTCTATTAAAAATGTAAAATAAACTTCTGGAATTTTTCTAATGTATTTATCATAGCGGCCACCCTGCCATAAAAAAACATTTTTAGCTGTTTGTTGCGAAATAGTACTAGCGCCACCACCCAATGGAATTTTAGATTTCTTCTTTTTCTTTTTAGGACGCAAGCTTTTTTCAATAGCATCCCAATCAAAACCCACATGATCTGTAAAGGCTTGGTCCTCGCTAGCCAAGGCCGCTAGCTTAATATTATAGGACATTTTATCCCAAGCAACATAATCTCTTTTTAAACCTAAGCCAAATGCGTTAGTAATTTGTGTAATGGTAATGGGTGGCTCTATAAATTTAGTAATGAGCACATAAACTAGTGAACTTAAAAATAAATAAAGAAAAAAGCGACGAATTTTTTTAAGCACAAATAGAATTTATAAAATTTCTACGCTAAAACGTTTTCCAATGGGACGGTAATCTGGATTAGATTTTTTAACTAGAACGCCTGCAAGCCAGGCTGTTATGCCCCCAGCCAATTTGGTAATATTTTTAGTTTCAAAAATATTATCGCCATTTATAGCAGAATTTATAATATTTAAACCTACATAACCAATACCACCTGCTTTTAAAACAGCACCATTGGTAAATACGCTTCTAAAGCGTCCTCTATCTTTTGCAAAGGCCTTAATTTCATTAATATGCAATACAAGCCTTCCTAGTCTAAGTGTATCCTGCGCATAAGTACCAAACATAGTAACAGTGCCCTGTAAGGCAAACTGATTAATTTGAATAGAGTCATCTCTAATCCAATCGATATAGCCCGTAAGCCATTGTGAATTGCTAAATTCAAAGTTTATATAATTACCCTCAGTAAAGGATCTAATAACCACACCCCTATCCTTTAGCAATAATAGTTTGCCTCCTTGTGCCTTAAGATCTGAATGTAGAACAGACAAAAGAGCTACCAAAAAAGAAAGTTTAAAAATGGTTAATTTTTTCACTATAGCAATTTACGAATTTTCTTTTAATAAAGAATAGATAGATTAAATAAGCCCTACTATCAATCACTAATAATTCAAGGCGCCATAAAATAAGGCTGCGCTAAATAGTAAAATAATAATCCCCGAAACCCTATTAATGATAATCATGTTCTGAAGCGTAAGTTTAGATCGAAGCTTACCTGCCAATGTCACTTTTAGTAAATCCGATAACAATACAAATAACAAACAAGTACCGAATACTAATATTCTGTAACTAAGAGGATTATCCGTTTCAGCCGCGCTTGCACTAATTGCTGCGGTCCAAGCAAACCAAAATAAAAAAACACTAGGGTTTAAGGTATTCATAAATAATCCTGCAAAGAAAATTTTAAGCAAATCGGATTTACTCAATAACTTTTCTTTATCTAATTCACCTTCTTTAAAAATAATTTTTTTAAAAAACAAGGTATACAAACTAAGTACTAATAAAAACCCAGCCCCCAGCATGGCAATAAGTGCTTTATGTGATAAGGCCATTATAAAAAAAGAGGTAAAAAAATTGCAAATAAATAATAAAATAATATCACTAATAGAAACGCCGGCTACAAAAACATAACCCGCTTTGTGACCATTGGTTAAACTTTGTTTTAAAATGGCAAAAATAACAGGACCAATAGAAATACTTAAAATAAGTCCTAGCAACAAACCTTTTAAAATGGGCTCCTGCATCACTTAGCAATAAAATTTTTCCAATCGTTTAATAAATCGCCTTTAATAACTCTTGGAAACTTGTGCTGGCCGCCCACCTTGCCTTTGCTGCTCATAAAATCCATAAATACAGATTCTTTTAAAACAGTTATAAAAACTTTCTTTAAAGCACTTTTTCTCTCAATGGCATAATCATCATTTAATTCAATTAATTTCTCATCAATTTTTTTGATGAGTAAATCACTGTCTACAGCATCATTACAAGCTACATACCAATGATGTGCAAATAAACTTTCAAAAGGCACACCTGTCACACCAAATTCAGGAATAGATATATTCATTTCCTCACTTACTAATTGAATGGCCTTATTCATATTATCAACACTAAGGTGTTCACCTACTAAACTTAAAAAATGTTTTGTTCTACCTGTAATAATAATTTCAGCATTTACTTTATCAATAAAGCGAATGGTATCACCAATTAAATAACGCCAAGCCCCAGCAGCAGTAGTAATTAATATTGCATAGTCTTTATTTTCTTCAACCTCGTGTATTAATAATGCTTGAGGGTTTTCAACCATTTCTCCATTATCGTCAAAGTTATTTTCATCAAAAGGAACAAATTCAAAAAAGATATGCTGGTTAAAAGACAGACGCATACCCTTACCATCTTGTTTATCTTGCCAGGCTAAGAAACCCTCACTGGCCAAATAGGTTTCAACATAAGTGATAGGTTTTCCTAATAATTTTTCAAAACCATGTTTATAAGGCTCAAAGCTTACTCCACCATGTGCAAAAAAACCAAGATTGGGCCATATCTCGTGAATATTATTCAGCTTGTATTTTTCAATGACCATTTCAATACACATTTGTATCCAAGCCGGCACGCCTACAATAAATCCAATATCCCATTCGGGTGCTTTTTCAACAATTTTTTTCAATTTATTATTCCAATCTCTTTCTTTAGCAATTTTTTTACCAGGCTTATAAAAAGGTTGAAACCAAAAAGGATTTTTTTTCGCAGTTATACCACTTAGATCACCTGCATAATACCCAGCTTCTTTTTGTAAGTCGGTACTTCCACCCAAAGCAAGCCAACCCTTGCCAATAGATGAAAAACTTACATCACTATACTTAAACAAACTTATGAGTTGTTTAATCATAATAATTTTATTGCCTCTCAATAAATCGTTGGTAATGGGAATGTATTTACTAGCAGACTCGCTGGTACCACTGCTTAAGGCAAAATATTTTATTTTACCTGGCCAACAAATATCTGATTCTCCTTCAAGCGTTCGGTGCCACCATTCCTTATAAATTTTATTATAATTATAGGCAGGTACCGACTGCTGAAAAACTTTATCCGCTCTTTTGCTTAATAAAATTTTATCAAAATGAAACTGCTGGCCAAAAGCCGTATATCTCGCTCGGCGCAGTAATTTCTTGAGCACACGCAGCTGTGCTCTTTTGGGGCTTCTTGGGGGAAGTCCCAAGGCTTTTTGAATGGTTTTTGGTAGGTTAATCTCAAAAATCGGCATCTTCTGAATCGGGGTTTATATTTTAAAGATTATCTGCAAAAATAGGAATGTTATTCGAGCAAACGCACCTACTTTTGCCTTATGATTAAAAATACACTTTTAAAGGCTGTAGAGGCCGGTGGCAAAGAATTAAAGCATTTTTTTAACGGTTCTTTTACAATATCTAGCAAGGGTTCTCTGAATGACCTAGTAACCGAGGCCGACCATGCAGCAGAGAAGGCTATTTTCAAGGTGATTCAAGAGGCTTTTCCGACGCATTTTATTTTAAGTGAAGAAACGGGTGAAATCAAACAGGATTCCAAAATCAAATGGATCATTGATCCCATAGATGGCACTATTAATTTTGCGAATGGTATACCCATTTGTTGTGTGAGTATTGGTGTAGAAGAAGAAGGCAAAATGATTTTAGGTGCAGTATACAATCCTATCATGAACGAACTATTTGTAGCCGAGAAAGGAAAAGGCGCTACGTTAAATGGTAATAAAATTCAAGTAAGCGATAAAGATAATTTATTAAGTAGTTGTTTAGTAACCGGTTTTCCATATCAATATTTAGATACTGAAAACGGACCCTTACAAATTTTTGAAAAATTAATTCGCAAGGCCATTCCTGTTCGAAGACTAGGAAGTGCAGCCATTGATTTATGTTGGACTGCTGCAGGAAGGTTCGATGGATTTTATGAACATAAACTACAAGCATGGGATAGTGCCGCAGGTTTTTTAATGGTAGAAGAAGCAGGTGGAAAAGTAACCGACCTAAAAGGAAATGCCTATAGCCCATACCAGCCGGGCATTATAGCTACCAATGGTAAAATTCATGATCAATTATTACACGTTATAAAAGGCGGAAATTTATAAATTATTTTATGTCAACAGAAAGAACTGAAATTGATAAATTAGGTGAGTTTGGTTTAATAGAGCATCTCACTGAAAATTTTGAAACCCATAATGCCTCCACTGTTTTATCGATAGGAGATGACGCAGCAGTGATAGATCATTTTGGAAAACAAACGGTCATCACTACCGATTTATTAATTGAAGGCGTACACTTTGATTTAATGTATACACCACTTAAACATTTAGGTTATAAAGCAGTAGTGGTGAACTTAAGTGATATTTATGCAATGAATGCAACGCCTACACAAATAACCATGAGTATTGCGTTTAGTAATAGATTTAGTTTAGAAGCCCTAGAAGAATTTTATGAAGGGGTGAATATTGCTTGTGAAAAATATGATGTGGACTTAATTGGTGGAGATACTTCCACTTCTCAAAAAGGTTTTATTATTTCAGTTACTGCCTTAGGAGAAGTAGCCCCAGATAAATATATAAAAAGAAGCACTGCAGAAAGTGGAGACCTGATATGCGTTTCAGGCGATTTAGGTGCAGCCTTTTTAGGACTAACCCTTATGGAGCGTGAGAAACAAATATTTGTAGAGAACCCACAAATACAACCCAATTTAGAAAACGAAGATTATATAGTAGGTCGTTTATTAAAACCAGAAGCTAGAAAAGATATTATTGAAATTTTAGAAAATCAACAAATCCTTCCTACTTCTATGATGGATATTAGCGATGGCCTAAGTAGTGAGGTTTTGCATTTGTGTAAGCAAAGTAATTTAGGTTGTAGAATTTATGAAGAAAAAATTCCTATTCACGAGGCTAGTCGCGCGGCTGCTTTTAAGTTTGGATTAGACCCAACAGTATGTGCTTTGAATGGCGGAGAGGACTATGAACTTTTATTTACCATGAAGCAATCCGATTACGATAAAATAACGCTGCAAGAAGAAATTAGTGTAATTGGGTATATGTGTGATAAAGAAGAAGGCGCTAAATTAATTACCAAGGGTAAAAATTTATTTGATATAACAGCACAGGGTTGGAATGCTTTTGGAAAATAAAGCGAACCTATTTTAAGTATATAGCTAAGAAATATTTTAAGCTACTATCATTTTTATTAAGGCAAGCTCTTTGCTTAAGCAAGCTAGGTCTGCTTTTCCGCCTATTTCAATACTGCCCTTAATGCTATCATGGTTCATTACCTTGGCAGGATAAACGCTACACATTCTTATGGCTTCTCCTAATTCAATACCTACATTGTCTACTAAGTTTTTCACCGATTTTAATTGCGTTAAAGCAGAACCACTTAATACACCCTTGCTTTCATATTTATCTCCTACAAGTGTATGTTGGTAGATACCAGTACTTGCAGTGGTCACCGCATCGGTAATACAAAACAATCTATCACCCATTATTCTTTTAGCAATTTTAATAGCTGCAAAGTCCACGTGGTAACCATCTGCCACTAAACTACACATGGCAGTGGGGTGATTAAACAAAGCACCCACCATACCAGGAGCCCTGTGTTGTAAGCTGCTCATCGCATTGTATAAATGTGTGCCCACTGTAATTCCATTATTTAAAAAAGAATTGGCTAGTTCATAACTGGCGTTGGTATGTCCTGCAGAAATAACAATATTATTTTCTTGTATTAAATCAATTATTTTTTGATCTACTACTTCAGGTGCAATGGTAATCATACCAATACAATCTTTTCCATATTCAATAATGGCCTTCACTTCTTCATAAGAAGGAGCGTGTATAATTTCAGCCTGATGCGCCCCCTTTTTTTCTACATTAATCCAAGGTCCTTCAATATGGAGTCCCATACAACCCTTGCCACCACTAGCTTTATAGGCTCTTACTGCATCTATTGCTTTTAAAATAATATCATTTGTTTGAGAGGCAATGGTAGGTTGAAAATAAGCAGCTCCCCCAGCCAAACAATAACGGTATGTTTTTTCAATGGTGTCTGCATCAGGAAATTCAGACAATAATTTATTTTCTGCTCCATAAATTTGAAGATCAATTAATGCAGGTATAACAATCGGCATTGCATTATTTGCATCATAGCCCTCGGTACTTATATTTTTTATAATTCCATTTTCTATTTCAACCACTACTTCCTTCATCCAATCTTTTCCTGTAAATAACTTTTGAACAGATAAACTTATGTGCATAGTATTTAAATTTCTAATTATTGAATTTGAAAAAAATCGGCATCCTTCCAAAAAGGAAATTGATTTCGAGCTGTAGTTAGTTCTTCTTTTTGTAGTGTAATGGTAAATATATCTTCTTTGTAAGCGCAGTGGTAGAGGACTTCTCCAAGGGGTCCTACAATTAAGGAGTCCCCACTATGTGCTATATTATTACCATCTATGCCCACTCTATTCACCCCAATAGTATAACACTGGTTTTCAATAGCACGTGCAGTTAATAATGTTTTCCAGGCATGATTTCTTTTTTCAGGCCAGTTGGCAACATAAAGCAGTACATCATACTCTTCCCCTTGTTGACGTGCCCAAACAGGAAAACGTAAATCATAACAAACTTGTAAATTTATTTTCCAACCCTTTACACTTGCAATTAATCTTTTGCTTCCTGCTGAATAATGTTGGTCTTCCCCCGCAAAGCCAAACAAATGTCTTTTATCGTAATAACCTATTTCTCCATTCGGTAAAACCCAAATAAGTCTATTATAAAATGGAGGAGCTTCTTTACTCATTTCTTCTTTGATAATTAAAGACCCCACTATAATAACTTTCTTTTCTGCTGACAATTGCTTCATCCACCTAAGCGTAGGCCCATCCATGGTTTCAGCAAACGCAGTAGGTCGCATACTAAAACCTGTACTAAACATTTCAGGAAGCACTACCACTTCTGTATACTCTTCAATACCCCTAATTTTTTTAGCCAACATTTCAAGGTTGGCCGCTTTATCTTCCCAAACTAAATCGGTTTGTATAAGGGAGAAACTAAGGGTGGATACTGACATTCTTTTTTCTTATTATTTAAAGGTACAATATTCAAATAAAAAACTTACTTCTTGTTTAGTGCTTGTATAATGGGGCTAATTAAGTTTGATTCAAAGCCTCTTTGATTTAAAAAGGATTGCGTTTTGGCCATACGACTTATGCCTCTTTCCCCTTTTAGTGAATTCCATTTTTTGGTGGCCAGGTTTAATAAGGTTTTCTCATAAGCGTTCTCGTCAATAGAAAGCAATGCTTTTTTTATATTCACTGGGCTTACTCTTTTTTGTTGCAAGGCATATTTTATTTTTTGTTTTCCCCATGATTTTATTCTAAAATGGCCCCCTGCAAAACTTTCAGCAAACCTTGCTTCATTTAAAAAATTATCTGAAATTAAATCTGAAATTATTTCTTCTACTTCAACAGGGGTCATACCGAAAGCATATAGCTTGTCTCTTACCTCTTGTTGGGCCCTTTCTTGATAAGCACAAAAATGCCGTATCCTTTGTATAGCCTGCTCTTTGCCTATTCTAATCTTTTGCATTTTGTAGATAAGTATGTCAATAAGAAATGCTAAAATAGCTTTTTAATCTTAAGATTTTGCATTAGTTTCGTTAGTGTTATTTAAGGTTATTTAGCCCCAGTAAAACCGTATTATCCTATGAAATTTATCGTTTCTTCTTCTTCGCTTTTAAAACACCTCCAACAAATTTCAGGTGTTATTAATACCAACACCGTACTTCCTATCTTGGAAGATTTTTTATTCGAAATCGAAGATAAAAAATTAAATATTGTAGCTACCGATTTAGAAACGGTTATGCGCGTTCAAATGGATGTTGAAAGCAAGGCCAATGGCCGTGTTTGTATTCCCGCTAAAATTTTAATTGATTCTTTAAAAAATATTGCAGACCAACCACTTACTTTCAATATAGATAAAAACTACAGCGTAGAAATTACCAGTGATAATGGTAAGTATAAAGTCATGGGAGAGAATCCAGATAATTTTCCCAAAGAGCCCACAGCCGATGATACTACTGGCTTTGATATGACGAGTAGTAGTTTGTTAACCGCTATCAATAAAACCTTATTTGCCGTAAGCGGCGATGACTTACGCCCGGCCATGACAGGCGTATTCTTTGAATTAACCAAGGACAGTGTTCAGTTTGTAGCCACCGATGCGCATCGTTTAGTTCGTTACAAAAGAACCGATACCAAGGCAAAACAAAACGCTTCTTTCATTGTGCCTAAAAAACCTTTGAACTTATTAAAGAATGCTTTACCTGATAACGAAGACCCGATCACTTTAAGCTTTAACAATAATCATCTTTTTGTTGATCATGGTTCTACACAATTAATTTGTCGATTAATTGACGCGCGTTTCCCCGATTATAAAGTGGTCATCCCTTCAGACAATCCTTACCGCTTAACGGTGAACAAGCATGATTTTCAAAATGCACTTCGCCGCGTGAATGTATTTAGTAATAAGAGCACCAATCAAGTGGCATTAAATATTACAGGTAATGAATTACAAATGGCTGCCCAAGATATTGACTTTAGTTTTGAAGGAAACGAGCGCATGAGTTGTGAATACAAAGGGGAGGACATTCAAATTGCATTTAATGCAAAATTTTTAATTGAAATGTTATCTGCTGCCGATACCGACGATATTTTCTTAGAACTCTCTACACCTAGCAAGGCCGGCCTTATTAAGCCTTCTGAACAAGCACCAGGGGAGGACCTACTCATGTTGGTAATGCCTTTAATGTTAAATAGCTAATCCCTAACCTATACAAAGTCTTCAACAAGACTTAAGAATAACCCGGTGGCCCAATCAATGGAACATCGGGTTTTTTTATTTACATTTATACTATAAATAAACGACCATGCTAGACTTAATTAAAAACTATTTCGAACATATTCCAAGTGCACACAGAGCCTTGCTATTAGCAGGAGGCATCACTTTTTTCTGGTTGGTAGAAATAGCAGCGCCCTTATTTAATTTTAAATACAATAAAGTCAAACACGCGGGCCTGAATTTCTTTTTTACTTTCACTACTATTGTGATTAATTTTTTATTCGCACTTGTAATGGTAAAAGTGAGCGATTGGACAATAGCTGAAAACTTTGGATTACTTCATATTATTCAATTAAGCCCTTGGGTGGAAGCCATTGTGGGTTTATTATTATTAGATTTTATCGGTGCTTATTTAGTTCATATGATAGAACATAAAGTAAAATTTTTATGGAAATTTCATATGGTGCATCACGCCGATACACAGGTAGATACGACTACAGGTAATAGACATCATCCGGGTGAGTCGGTGGTAAGAGCCGTATTTGCTATTCTTGCGGTATTTGTTTTAGGCACACCTATTTGGATAGTGATGGTATATCAAAGTTTAAGCGTGGTACTTACTCAATTTAATCATGCGAACATTAAAATTCCTAAATGGTTCGACCAAAGTTTTGGCTACATTATTGTCTCTCCTAATATGCATAGAATTCATCATCATATTACACGTCCACAAACCGATAGTAATTACGGAAATATATTTTCTTTCTGGGACCGTTTATTAGGTACTTATAATTATACACCCATGAATGAAATTGTTTATGGGCTAGATGTAATGGACAATTCAAAAGATAAGTCCTTATTATATCAACTAAAGGCGCCCTTTGATAAATCGATAAAATCAGATTACTAATCCAGTTTTAAAAAGATAATTAAGCAAAAAAATAATGACTAAAATTGGAGCCTTTATACCGGCCCGCTTTGCAGCTACTCGTTTTCCCGCAAAACTAATGCAGGCCCTAGGTACTAAAACAGTCATTAGGCATACCTATGATAATACAGTGGCAACAGGCCTTTTCGATGAAGTATATGTGGTAACTGATAGTGAAATTATTTTTAATGAAATTACTTCACATGGCGGCAAGGCTCTCATGAGTAAAAAAGAACACGAAAGCGGATCAGATAGAATTGCGGAAGCCATAGAGCATTTAGCTATTGATATAGTGGTGAATGTACAAGGAGACGAACCCTTTGTAAAAAAAGAACCGCTTGAAAAACTAATCGCAGTTTTTAAAGACGATAAAGTAGAAGTGGCCTCCCTCATGCAGGCATTAACCAATTCGGATTTAATTGCCGATCCTAATTATGTTAAAGTGGCCGTGGATAATAATATGAATGCACTGTTTTTTTCACGCAGTGTTATTCCTTATCCAAGAAATACAGAAATAGCTATTCCTTATTACGAACATATTGGTGTGTATGCATTTAAAAAACAAGCCCTCCTTAATTTTACGAACTGGCCTATATCGCCATTAGAAGCTGCGGAGAAAATCGAATGCCTTCGTTATTTAGAAAATGGTGTTTCTATTAAAATGGTAGTAACCAGTTATATGGGCGTAGAAATAGATACACCAGAAGATTTAATTAAAGCAGCGAAACTATTATAAAAATTAGTTTTATAATATTTACTTTTTTTAGAATTTATAAAATAGCAATTAACAGAAATCATTTACTATATTAATAATCAACTATGAACAAAGGAAAATTATTTCAATCTACTATAGTAGCCGCCTTGGCTGGATTTATTTTTGGTTTTGATATGGTGGTTATTTCTGGTGCCGATAAGCCTATTCAAGAACTTTGGCATACCACACCTTTATTTCATGGTTTTTTTATTATGTCCATGGCATTGTGGGGAACCGTTATTGGCTCTGTGTTTGCGGGCGCCCCTACAGAAAAGTATGGTCGTAAAAAAGTATTGATATGGTTGGGTATTATGTTCATAGCATCCGCCATTGGCTCTGCTTTTGCACAAGATCCTTATACCTTTTCTTTCTTTAGATTAATAGGCGGTATTGCCATTGGTGTTTCTTCTGTAGCAGCGCCTACTTATATTTCTGAAATATCTAATAAAAATAATAGAGGGAAATTAGTAGGTATGTATCAGTTCAATATCGTCTTTGGTATTTTAGTGGCTTATTTATCTAATTATTTTTTAGCAGGCTTTGGTGGAGCCAACGATTGGCGTTGGATGCTAGCAGTACTATTAATTCCATCTATCATTTATACTATAATGACATTGGGCTTACCAGAAAGTCCAAGATGGTTATTCTCTGTTAAAAACGACGAGGCAGGGGCTAGAGAAAACCTAGCCATTGTGGGTGTAGAAAATATTGATCAAACCATTCAAGAAATAAAGACAGCCAATGAAGAAGAAAAAGCGCAAGGCGGTATTCTATTATTTACCAAGCATCACAGCAAAATAATTTCTATTGCTTTTTTTGTAGCCTTTTTTAATCAGGCATCGGGCATTAATTTTCTTTTATATTATGCACCAAGAATTTTAGAAGAAGCGGGTTTTGCAAAAAACAATTCATTGTTAAGTTCTATTTCATTAGGCCTTATGAACTTAGTTTTTACATTCGTAGGTCTTTGGTTAATTGATCGTATTGGCCGTAAAACTTTATTAATTATTGGTTCCTTCGGTTATATTATTAGCTTATCCATGGTGGCCTATGGTTTTATCAACCACAGTGCTCCCGAATTCATGCTTAGTTTTTTATTATTATTTATTGCAGCCCATGCCATTGGACAAGGTGCAGTTATTTGGGTATTGATATCAGAAATCTTCCCAACTCAAATTAGAGCCAAGGGCCAAGCCTTCGGCGCCAGTATTCATTGGATATTTGCTGCACTGATAACCTTGGTAACACCTGTATTTTTAGATAGTGAAAATGGTATTTTCAAAGATAACCCTTGGCCCATCTTTGCTTTTTTTACGGTAATGATGGCCTTGCAATTAGTTTGGATTATAGCTAAAGTGCCAGAAACCAAAGGCGTTTCTTTAGAAGAACTACAAAAGAAATTAGCATCGTAAGTATGAATAAGATTGTAACTTTAATACTAGTAAAAAAATAAATATGCAGTTTCGTAATTTCAAAATGGTAGACTATGTGGTCTTTGGTCGTGGTTCTTTTAATCAAGTAGATGAAATCATTGCCCCACATCGTAAGGGCAACTATCCAATGATATTTTTTTTAGATCATTTTTTTGTGGGCAAACCACTTGCCGGTAGAATTCCCTTAAGAGGAAAAGATAAAATTGTATATGTGGATGTTACGCATGAACCTAAAACAAAACAAGTAGATGCGCTTGCTGCGGAACTAAAAGCAGAGTTTGGAGAAGTAAGTGGTATTATAGGTATTGGAGGTGGCTCCACTTTAGATTTAGCCAAGGCAGTTGCTTTAATGATGACCAATCCGGGTTCTTCTGCAGACTATCAAGGCTGGGACTTAGTAAAATTACCTGGAGTATATAAAGTAGGTATACCTACCTTAAGTGGAACAGGCGCTGAAGTAAGCCGCACCACTGTATTAACAGGGCCTACGCGTAAGCTAGGCATGAACTCCGACTTCACGCCCTTTAATCAAATTGTATTGGATCCTGAATTAACAAAGAATGTTCCAGCGAACCAACGCTTTTATACAGGTATGGATTGTTATATACATTGTATTGAAAGTTTAGAAGGTACTTTTTTAAATGAGTTTAGTAAAAGCTACGGCGAAAAGGCCTTAGACCTTTGTCAAAAAATATTTGTGCACAAGGATAAATGGGACGAAGAAAGCGATGATCAATTAATGATGGCTTCTTTTGCAGGTGGTATGAGTATTGCCTATAGTCAAGTAGGCGTTGCACATGCAGTTAGCTATGGCCTTAGTTATTTATTAGGCACCAAGCATGGCATTGGTAATTGTATTGTGATGAATCACTTAGAAGAGTATTATCCTGCAGGTGTAAAAGAATTTAAATACATGGTAGAAAAAAACAAAATTGAAATTCCGACTGGTATTTGTGCTAATTTAACAGAAGAACAATTTGATACCATGATTAATGTATCTCTTGGCATGAAGCCTTTATGGGAAAACGCCTTGGGTCCTAATTGGGAGAGCAGTATCAGTCGAGAAAAATTGAGAGCACTTTACGGTAAGTTGTAACAGAATAAAAGTTCGAAAAATTAAAAAATTTTTTGAACAAAATCATTAGAGGGCAAATTCTGGTGCGCTATCTTTTAAAAGCGCAGCAGAATAGCCAACTACTCTGCTTCAGCGACTACTTCTTTTACTTCAGGAATCATGCGCTTCATCATGCCTTCAATACCTGCTTTAAGGGTAACCATGCTAGAAGGGCAACCGCTACAAGAACCTTGTAACATTAAATTTACGATGCCTTCGTTATAACTTTTAAATTGAATGGCGCCGCCATCCATTTCTACGGCGGGCTTCACATAATTTTCTAATAATTCTTTAATACGCTTTACTACATCGTCATCATCGGCGTTAACGGTGTTGCTAGCTTCTTGTTTCATTTTAGCAACCTCTTCTTCATTCACCACAATGCCACCATTTTCTAAATATTCTTTCAAAAAAGTTTTAATAGTGGGGATGACGTCTTGCCAGTCATCTTGTTCTGTGTTTTTTGTAAGCGTTACAAAGTTGCTTGCTATAAAAACACTTTTAATAAAAGGGAAACTAAATAATTCTTTAGCAAGTGGCGATGCAAAGGCTAGGTGCTCATCGGCAATGTCAATACTTTTTCCAGGATACAATAGTTTGTTCGCCACAAACTTCATTGTTTCTGGATTAGGAGTCATTTCGGTATAGATACTTACAATGGTATTGCCTGTGGTAATCATAGTTTCAATTTTTAATTCAATGCGTTTTAAAATTCAACGCAGTACAAAAATAATCAAAAAGCTTAGGTGGAAGAGGGCTTTGGGCTAATTGGACCTTTATTTTTCCGATATCGAAAGACTTTTAGGGTATTATACTAAGCTTGGCGTAGTTCAACATGATCTTTTTCTCGCCATTTTTATCAAAAAGGATTATAGCAATAGGATTATGCGCCGACCCTTCTATTTCTTTTATCACCCCAAATCCAAATTTTTGATGCTCAATTTTATTGCCAGCTTCTAGAGCTGATGGATCACAGGGAGTGAAATTCGCCGAAGGGATATGGTTTTTATTTAAAGTATGGGGTGGTACTACCGGTAAATAACTGGGTTTGGACCCCTCCGCTTTTTTACTAGATGCCTTTTCTTGATCGATCCAGCTTTTGTTATTTCCGCCTTGCATTCTATCATAGGCCGAACCCCAACCACTAGATTGATTTCTTGCTCCACCACCAGAACTACTCTTGTCAATTTGATCTTCTGGCATTTCATCTATAAAACGGCTAGGATCGTTTTGTACTAACTGCCCATATCTGTAGCGGGTGTTGGAATAGGTTAACCATAAATGTTTTTTGGCCCTGGTTACTGCTACATAAAATAATCTTCTTTCTTCCTCTAGTTCTTCTCTTGTGTTTACACTCATGCCGCTAGGAAATAAAGATTCTTCCAGCCCCACTAAAAATACACAGGCAAATTCTAATCCCTTAGCGGCATGCACCGTCATTAATTTAACAGTGTCCTCATTGCCGTTATCGTTATCTGCATCAGTGATTAAAGTAATTTGTTGTAAATAAGATCCTAAACTTTTATCTCCTAATTCTCCGTCGTCGTTACTTGGGCTTTCTGTCCACTCTTTAATAGAGTTTAATAATTCTTGAATGTTTTCATAACGCGCTAAACCTTCGGTAGATTTATCGTTAAATAATTCTTTTACTAAATTAGTATGCTTACCCACTTGCACTGCTACATCGTAGGCATTGTGTTTAGTAAGTTGATTTTGAAAATACTTAATCATGGTCACAAACTCTTCAATAGCCGTGAGTGTGCCTGCTTTAAATCCAAAGCCTTTTGCTTTTTCTAGTACTTCAAAAAAAGTAATATTCTGTTCACCCGCAATGACCAAACATTTTTCCATGGTAGTTTTACCAATGCCTCTTGCAGGATAATTGATAATTCTTTTAAGTCCTTCTTCATCCTTGGTATTGGCAATAATGCGCAGGTAGGCAATATAATCCTTCACCTCTTTTCTTTGATAGAAGCTAAGCCCACCATAGATCTTATAAGCAATGCCCGTTCTTCTTAAGCTTTCCTCAAAGGATCTACTTTGTGCATTGGTTCTATATAAAATAGCAAAGTCCTTATTGTAAAAATGATTTCTTAATTTATTTTCTTGAATGGCGTCGGCTATGTATTTTCCTTCGTCATTATCGGTCATGGTGCGCACCAAATTTATTTTATCACCTGTTTCATTTTCTGTCCATAACTCTTTAGGAATTTGTCCGACATTATTTTTAATGACATGATTCGCTACACCAATAATAGATTGACTACTTCTATAATTTTGTTCCAGCTTCACCAACTTTACATCGTCATAATCTTTTTGAAACTGTAAAATATTTTCAATGGTAGCACCACGGAAGCTATAAATACTTTGTGCATCATCACCCACCACACATAAATTTTCGTGCACGGCTGCTAGTAATTTGGCAATTTGATACTGCACCGGATTGGTATCTTGGTACTCATCAATTAAAATATATTTAAACTTATGTTGGTATTTATGAAGTACCTCTGGAAAGTTTTGTAATAGCTCATGCATTTTAAAAAGCAAATCATCAAAGTCCATTGCACCGTTTTTAAAACAGCGTGCTGCATAACTTGCATAAATTTCTGCAATGGCAGGTCGGTTCGATCTTGCATCTTCCTGCTTTAGAAAAGTATCCATTGCATATTCCGAAGGCCCCACTAATGCATTCTTGGCACTAGAGATACGATTGTGTACAATATTGGGTTTGTATAATTTATCATCTAAACCCATATCATTTACTACGGCTTTAATTACAGAACGGGAATCATCGGTATCATAAATGGTAAAACTTTTTGGATAACCCAATTTATCTGCTTCGGCTCTTAGTATTCTTGCAAAGACACTGTGAAAAGTACCAATATATAAATTTCTTGCATCGGTATTGCCTAGCGCTTTTTCAACACGCTCCTTCATTTCAGCTGCCGCCTTATTGGTAAAAGTAAGTGCCAATATATTAAAAGAATCCACTCCACTATGCATCAGATGCGCCACGCGGGTGGTCAATACCTTTGTTTTACCACTACCCGCTCCAGCAATAATCATCAAGGGGCCTTTAGTATGTAATACGGCCTCTAATTGCTTTTCGTTTAAACCATTTAAATACGCTTCTTGCATGTTGCGAAGATACGGGCTAGAACGTTCATTAAAAAAATAAACCCCTCCCGAATGAACGGGAAGGGTTTACACTATTTTAAAACAGAGAAAAGAAATTACTTCTTCTCTAACAATTGAAAGAATTGATCTAATTGAGGAAGAATCACAATTCTTGTTCTGCGATTCGCTGCTCTATTTTCTGGCGTATCGTTATCAGTAAGAGGAATGTATTCACTTCTACCAGCTGCTGTCATACGCTTAGGATCGATACCATAAGTGTCTTGTAAAACACGAACAATTGTAGTGGCTCTTTTCACACTTAAGTCCCAGTTGTCTTCCATTAAATTACCACCGCTAATTAATTGCTTAGAATCGGTATGGCCTTCCACCATAAATTCAATAGCAGGTTGTGCAGCCAAAACTTTTGCTACTTTACCTAAAACCACTTTTGCTTTATCAGTGATGTTGAAGCTGCCACTTTTGAATAATAATTTATCTGAAATGTCAACATATACTACACCTTTATCCACTTTCACATTGATATCGCCATCGTTTAAATCTCCAATCGCACCTTTCAAATTCATCACCAAATTCATGTTGATAGAATCTTTACGCGCCATTGAACTTTGTAAACCTTGGATATATAAATCCTTAGCACCAATATTATCTAATGATTTTTTAATGCTTTCTGCTTGAGCACCAGAGACTACAGACATATCTTTCAATTGACTTAAGACAACATTGTTATTTGATTTTAAGAAATCGACTTGTTTGTTCAATTCGTCAATTGTGCCTTGTAATGATTTTGTTTTATCAGAAGCTCTTTCAGCATCTGTTTTGCTTTTAGTAATAACGTCTTGTGCATCACGGTATTTACCTTGTAAATCGGCATAAGCTCCATTTAATTGGCCGTATTTAGTTTCTGCGTCCTGTAATTTCTTAGGACTTACGCAAGAGTAAGCACCAATGCTAAGTATCGCAAGCGCTAAAAAAATTTTACTTTTCATACTGTATCTGTTTTTTTAAAAAATGAATATAAATAGGTCTAGGACAAAAATACTAATATAGTACATATGGAAAAACAATATTTTGTTAAACAGTTGGTTAATTTTCCAGGTCTTCGGTGATCCCATATTCGGGGATATAGCCCGTAAACTGCTTGAAAAACTGTACAATATTGTGTTTATCTGCTTTTTCATCTGCAGAGGCAAAAAAGGGCTCGGCAAAAACCACCCTTTTTTGGGCAAAGTCAAAACCTACCATTACAATCGGAATATGAGCATTTTTTGCAATATGATAATAGCCAGACTTTAGTTTTGTTACCTTTTTACGGGTTCCCTCGGGTGAAAGCGCTAGGTGAAACCGCTCTTTTGAATTAAAAATAGCCACTACCTGGTCTACCATATTCTGCTTCTGCTTTCTATTTACCGGGTAGGCACCTAAATAACGTAAAAGCCAACCTAGTGGGGGCCAAAAAAGTTCGCTCTTGCCTAAAAAATGTACAAACTCAAAATGTAATTTTTTACGAACAGCTATTCCAATAAAAAAATCAACCCAATGGGTATGAGGGGCTACTATCATAATAGACTTAGGTAATTCAAAATAAAATTTACCTTCAATTTTCCAGCCTCTAATGGTGAACAGCCACCAAGCAATTAATTGTTGCATAATTTATAAAATTGAAGATAACCTAAAAAGTTAAATAATAAATGATGATAGGCATCATTCACTTAGCTTTTCTAATAATTGGGCATTATGAATTGGATCGACTATTTCAGACGAAACAGGAATTAATTCTATTGTAGGAAGTACTTCTTTTTTTGTATTTTTTTCATACCACTTATCATAGTATTTTAATAAAATGGAAAAGGCTTCTTTCAAGGCGCCTGCTGTAATAAAATCAACAGCTGTCTTGGTTTCTAGGCCGCCCAATCTTTTTTGTATGCGCATCGTTGCCTCTATCAAACTTTTTTGATCAAAGCTTCCGTATCCTTCTACAATAAAATTAAGTCTTTGCTCAAAAGGAATGGTCATAAAATAACAAGTACTGTTTCGCATTAAATGAAATAAGGGTGTAGGAATTAAAACCGTTCCTATTCTTTGACTTTCATCTTCTATCCAAATACTTTTTTGTTTTTTATTAACTTCCAATAATTTTTCGGCTAATAAATTTTCAAACATTTCTTGACTTGGTTGCGGCAATTGTCCAATGGCACCATAGGCCGAACCTTTATGATGTGCTATTCCCTCTAAATCTATCACAGCATAATTTTTTTCTTGCAATGCATGTAAAATTTCTGTTTTACCAGAGCCGGTGTAACCACCTACCACTTTTAAACTATAGGGAATTGAAAATTGTGCAAGCACCCAATTGCGATAAGCTTTATAGCCACCTGTTAATTGAATGACTTTATAGCCATACAAATCTAATAACCATGCCACCGCTGCACTGCGCATTCCGCCTCTCCAACAATGCACATATATAGTGGGCTTCGATACATCATTTTCTTTTTGTCTATCTTTTATCCAAGCCTCCACGCTTTCAATCATGGGCAGCATCTTATTTCCAAATAGAGGTAAACCCGCTTTGATAGCTGCTTCCCTGCTTTGTTTTTTATAAGTGGTGCCAATCATGGCACGCTGCTCGTTATCAAATAAGGGGATGTTAAGGGCAGAGGGAATATGTGCATGTTCAAATTCTGCTGGGCTTCTTACATCTATAATAATACTTGAACGAAGGCTTGCACTAACGCTTGTGCTTGTTTCAATTATAAAATCGTCAATATTAATTTTGTGAACTGCCATATTTATAAAGATAATTGCTTTATGGCAGCCTCAAGTGCTTCTATGGAAAAAGCTTTAAAGGGCGCTTGTTTAAAATGAAAACTTTTCGCTTCTTCTAAAGCAAAACTTAATTTAAAATTTTCTTGCGCATAACAAAGTGCCCAATTTTTTTCTTCCCATAATTTTCCTAAATACAGTTGTTCTGTTTGACCAGGGGTAGGAATAAAAATTAATTTTTTTTCAAAAGGAATTAATTCCATTAATGTAGTATAGCCACCTCTGCAAATAATATAATCTGCTCTTTTAATTTCTCGTACTAATTGAGGCGCTGCTAAATGTGCATAAAGTATCGCATTTTTATTTTCCGCAATTATTTTATTAGGCTCTTCTTTAGAAGGAGTGCCTGCAATGACAACAAAGGGAATATTTAATTTGTTACCCGCTTTCCATAACAAATTTTCAAGCAAGGTTCTTTGTGGCTCAGGTCCTGAAACAATACCTAAAAAAACATTTTGATTATTATTAGTAGCGCCAAGAATAGAACTGCTATTATCAGCACTAGCATCAATAGCTGTATCAATTAGTCTTGACAAACAACCCATATACCATAAAGGTATACTAGGCTTGTATTTTGGATTGGCTAAAATACCCGATAAATTCTGGGCGCCTTCTATATCGGGAATCCAACAAGCCCTAAAACGTTTAAGCCAAGCATATTGTATTTTTTGAAATAAGCGGGTGGCCCAAGCAAAATGCATTTGTAAATTGAGCTGATGAGTTATAAAAATACTCGGCACTTGTTTTTGATAAAATCCAAAGCGATTATCGGAAACAATCATATCAAATTGATATTGTGCATGCGCTTTTTTCAACCAATTGTGCTCATGAATTATACTATATATAATTTTAGGTAATTGAAATAGTAGTACAATAGGAAGATTAAAACCCCATTTAGCATAGCGAATGCGGTAGCCTCTTAAATGTAAAAAATGCGCATTGGGAAGGGCTTCTCTTAAAATGGATTCATGATATCCTTCAGTAGCTATGTATACCTCATATCCTAATTTTTCAAAGGCCTTGATAAGGGTAATGCATCTAGTGGCATGTCCTAGGCCCCAATCAATGGGAGAAATACAAATAGAAGGTCGTTTCATAAAACACTAATTTAGTCAATATTATACATGTTTAAAATGTAAATTTGAGAAGCTTCTTAAAAAAGATAAATATGCCCGTCTTGTCCAAAGATAAATCCATTGCACTTTATGCAGCCCTTGTTTCTTTTGGCACTTATGTATTTATTTTTGGTTTTAGAAAATCGTTTACTGTTTGCACATTTGACGGACTCAGCTTTGGCCCCATTGCTTATAAAACAGCGCTAGTTATTAGTCAAATGCTAGGCTATATGTTGGCTAAATTTTACGGTATAAAATTTATTTCAGGTCTTCAAAAAGAAAATAGGTATAAAATTATTTTTTTATTGACAGGTATTTCTTGGCTGGCTTGGTTATTGTTCGCCATTGTGCCTACACCTTATAATGTTATATTTTTATTTTTAAATGGTTTTCCCTTGGGTATGTTATGGGGGGTTATTTTTTCTTATGTAGAAGGACGTAAGAGTACCGATTTTATTGGGGCTGCACTTGCCGTGAGTTTTATATTTTCTTCTGGTTGGGTAAAGTCCGTGGGGGCTTGGTTAATGGAACAATATCATATTACAGAATTTTGGGTTCCTTTTTGTACTGGATTGGTTTTTGCTTTACCTCTTATTATATGTGTCTATGGTTTAGAAAAAGTACCGCCTCCTTCTGAAGAAGATGAAATGCTGAGAACCAAACGCATACCTATGACCGGCCTGGAGCGTAGGTTTTTACTAAAACAATATTTACCTGGCATCATTGCCTTTGTAGCTATTTATTTATTCGCTACTATTTTTAGAGATATACGCGATAATTTTTCAGCGGATATGTGGAAGGAGATGGGCTTTAGTTCAAGACCTGCTCTATTTACACAAACAGAAACTCCCATCACTATTTTTATTTTAATAATAATGGGCGCTGTGGTATTTATTAAAAATAGTTTTAAGGCCTTGATGGTGGCCCATGTTTTTATTTTACTGGGTTTTATAATAGCAGGTGTTTCTACTTATTATTTTTCTCAGCAATTATTAGATTCTTTTTGGTGGATGCTATTGGTAGGACTTGGTTTATACTTAGTGTATATACCTTTTAATTCTATTTTCTTTGATAGGCTCATTGCAGCTTTTTCCATGAAAGGCAATGCAGGCTTCTTTATTTATGTGGCCGATTCGGTGGGGTATGTAGGAAGTGTATCTGTGATGCTAGTCAAAGAAGGTATGAGTCTTCAAATAAAATGGACAGCGTTTTTTTCACAAAGCGTGATGATACTTTCTTTTGTAGGCGTATTTATTACACTTTATGCCATGTATTATTTTACGAAAAAACATAAAGCAATTGTAGCTGCTACTTAAATAAGCTTTCTTATTTAAGAGCTACTTATTTTTCTAAACTCAATACCACTCCATTAATACAGTAACGCAATCCTGTGGGCGGAGGACCATCTTCAAATACATGTCCTAAATGGCCCTTACATTTTCCGCATTCTACTTCAGTACGTTGCATGCCAAGTGAATTATCGGGTATATATATTATAGAGCTCTTGGTGATAGGTTCAAAAAAACTAGGCCAACCACAACCACTTTCAAACTTGGCCGTACTTTTAAATAAGGGGTTACCGCAGGCAGCACAATGGAAAGTGCCCACTTCCTTGCTGGTTTCAAAGGCACTACTAAAGGGCCTTTCGGTTCCCTTCTGTCTTGCAATCTGATATACTTCGGGCGATAAGACTTGTTTCCAAACGCTATCGGCTAATACTAATTTCTCTTTACTAGTAGTAGAATAGTACTTGTTTTGGCTTGCTGACATAGGAGCTTTTTTTAATGGGTTATTATTTGGCGACTGAGAGCAGGCCCCCGTGCTTAATAATAGTAAACAAAAGATGATTTTATACATAGAGCATATTTCGATGATAAAAATACTAACAACTATTCATCTATTTTGTTTAGAGGCGTATAAAATTTTAGCAATAACGAAATTTTCACAATTAACATTTACCTCAATTCTGTATCTTTGAACTCAACTCTACAGCATGTTTAATTTAATCTTATTTGGCCCTCCAGGCAGCGGCAAGGGAACTCAAAGTGAAAATATCATCGAATCTTTTGGCTTAGAACACCTTAGTACTGGAAATTTATTAAGAACAGAAATTGCACATCAAACTGAATTAGGTATGGAAGCCAAGCGTTTAATGGACGCGGGTCAACTAGTACCAGATGCAGTAGTTATTGGCATGGTAGGAAATTTTATGGATGCAAGACCGGATGCGAAGGGTTTTTTATTTGATGGTTTTCCTCGTACTACTGCACAGTGTATTGCCTTAGACGCTTTATTGAAAGAAAAAAATAATGAGATCAATGTAGTATTGGCCTTAGAAGTGAGTGAAGAAGAATTAGTAAAAAGATTATTGGGCCGTGGTTTAACATCGGGCAGAAGCGATGATACCAATGAAACTATTATTCGTGCAAGAATTAAAGAGTACCACGATAAAACAACAGCAGTAGCTACTTACTATGCACAGTTTAATAAAGTAGTAGGCATAACAGGAGAAGGTACGGTAGAAAGTATTTATGCCGATTTGAAAAAAGAAATTGACGCAAGAATCTAATTAAGTTCATTAAATATTCAAACCACCACAAGCGCTTATTACTTGTCCTGTGATATAGCTACTTAAATCACTTGCTAAAAATAAAGTGGTGTTTGCAATCTCTTCTGCTTTTCCAAAACGCCCCAAAGGAATTTTATCTAAGAAAGCTTTTCCTGCATCCCCTTCATTTAAATAATGCGTCATGTCTGTTTCTACAAAACCAGGGGCAATGGCATTGCATCTTATATTACGACTGCCAATTTCTAAAGCAATAGACTTTGTAAATCCAATGATACCAGCCTTGCTTGCTGCATAACTACTCTGTCCTGCATTGCCACGAATACCAATAATTGAGCTCATATTAATTATACTACCGCTCTTTGCTTTCATCATAGGGCGTATGACTTGCTTGGTCATATTGTAAACGCTTTTCAAATTCGTATTCATTACATCATCCCATTGTTCTGGGGTCATGCGTAATAATAAATTATCTTTCGATATACCTGCATTGTTCACACAAATATCTACAGTACCAAAACTAGCTACTACATCATTCACGAAATTTTCACAGGCCGCGAAATCGGCTGCATTGGCTTGATAGGCTTTTGCTTTTACACCTAATTTTTCTATCTCAGCTACTAAACTATTTGCCTTCTCAGCACTACTATCGCTTACATAGGTAAAAGCAATATGACTTCCTTGCTCTGCTAATTTTAAAGCAATCGCTGCACCAATGCCTCTAGCGGCTCCGGTTACAATGGCTACTTTTCCTGCTAATAATTTCATTATTTTTTATTTTTAATAAACCAATAAGTATGCATTACCATAATACTAATATTCACAAATATAATAGGATTATCCTGTTTTAAAAAACCATAGCCAATCCATAGAATACTACCGGTCATATTTACGATCCTTAGTTTTTTTTGATCCTGTATTCCAAATGAACCCACTACAACAGCGGTCGCTATCCAACCTAATGTTTCAATCATTGTATTTTTTATTAGCCTAGTTGGTGAATCAATTTTATTTCCTCTACAAATTTACGTTCATTAGATAGCCTGGGCACTTTATGTTGTCCACCTAGCTTTCCTTTTTGCTTGAGCCAGTCATGAAAACAACCCGCTCTCACTGCTGTTATTTGCGGAAGGCCTAGTGCAATATTTTTATGTCTTTTTGCCTCGTAGTCGCTATTGGCTGCTTGTAAATTTTTATCTAATAAAAGGGTAAAGGCTTCAAGGTCTTTGGGGTTTTCATCAAATTCAATTAACCACTCATGTGCCCCCTTATTTTGATCCGACATATATATAGGAGCCGCCGTATACTCTTTAATCGTAAGGCCTAAGGCAGAACAGGTTTCACTTATGGCCTTATCGCTATTATCTGCAATAAGCTCTTCTCCAAAGGCATTGATAAATTGTTTTAATCTTCCACTTACTTTTATTCTATAAGGGCTTAAACTTACAAATTGAATAGTGTCTCCTACTAAATAACGCCATAAACCACTATTGGTACTTATAACAATGGCATAATTTTTTCCAATCACCACTTTATTTAATCCATAAGTAATGGGATGTGGTTTTCCATATTCTTCAATAGGCATGAACTCGTAAAATATACCATGCTGTAAATAAAGTAACATGCCCTCTTCATCAATTCTATCTTGCGCTGCAAAAAAACCTTCACTGGCATTATATATTTCTATATAATTACAATTAGGTCCAATGACTTTATTGAATTGTTCTTTATAAGGTGTGAAAGAAACACCGCCGTGAATATATAATTCAAAATTGGGCCAAACTTCTTTTATGTTTGCCTTGCCCGTAATTTCTAAAATTCTTTTTAATATGACCAAGGTCCAAGTAGGTACGCCTGCAATAGAAGTTACATTTTCTTCAATGGTACTTTGTGCAAGGCTTTCTATTTTATTTTCCCATTCATCCATTAAGGCAATGGATAATTCAGGTGTACGAATAAAGCCTGCCCAAAAAGGAGAATTTTGTAATAAAACCGCACTTAAATCACCAAATTGAATATCATCTTTAATTGGATGCACTTGATGACTTCCACCAATAACTAAGCCTTTACCGGTTAATAAATCACTATCGGGTAGTGCATGATAATAACTAGTGAGTACATCTTTGGACGCTTGAAAATGATTGTCTTCAATACTTTCTTTGGTGAGTGGAATAAATTTACTTTTATCACTGGTGGTACCACTACTCTTTGCAAACCACTCTACGGGCGTGTTCCAGAGCACACCTTCTTCTGCTTCTAAAATTTGTTCTATATAAGGTTTGAGGTCTTCGTATTCGTGAATAGGAACGGTGGCTTTAAATTTTCGAATATTAAATATTTCAGTAAACTGATATTTTAAACCAAACTGTGTATACTGACCATGTGTAATTAAATCTTGTAAAACTTCTCTTTGTGCCGAAATAGGGTCATTCACCCAATGTTCAATTTGCCCATAACGAAGGCGCGCTAATCTTGACAATGCGGGGCTAAATATTTTCATTGCTTGCTTATCTTGCTTTCTGGCCCATTTCAATGATCCAGTCTTTGCGTTTTAATTCAAAGTTGGTACCTAAGTATAATCGACGTACTTGATCGTCTTCTGCTAATTCTTCCGCAGTACCATGTTTAAATATTTTTCCCTCTATTAATAAATAAGCTCTATCGCAAATAGAAAGTGTTTCGTTTACATTATGATCGGTAATTAAAATACCAATATCTTTTAATTTTAATCTAGCTACTACCGACTGTATATCTTCCACTGCAATCGGATCTACTCCTGCAAAAGGCTCATCCAATAAAATAAATTTAGGATCCACCGCCAATGCTCTCGCTATTTCAGTTCTTCTTCTTTCACCTCCACTTAAACTATCACCATTATTATTGCGCACTTGATGTAAATTAAATTCATCCAATAAACTATCTAATTTAAATTCTCTTTCGCCCTTAGTAAGTTTGGTCATTTCTAAAACGGCCATAATATTATCTGCCACCGTTAGCTTTCTAAACACACTAGCCTCTTGAGGTAAATAACCCAAGCCCATTTGTGCTCTTTTATACATGGGAAGCCTAGTAATATCTTCCTCATTTAAGAATACGCGCCCTTCATCGGGGGCAATTAAACCCACTACCATATAGAAAGTGGTGGTCTTGCCTGCACCATTGGGCCCTAATAAGCCCACAATCTCACCTTGTTTCACAGAAATGCTTACTTGGTCCACTACTTTGCGGCCCTTGTATTGCTTTATTAGTTTATCGGTATGTATAGCGAGTATCACAATAGAAATTTACACAAAAATAAGGGTAAATGAGGCTTTTCGACCTATAGCTTAATAATATTATATATTTTTGCACCATAGCGTATTGCGTTAGGTTTCTATTTAGAAACAACCCAAACACTAGTAAAGCAAATTGAATATGAAGGTTACGGAACATTTGGCGAAAGCCAAAGACACATTGGTGTCATTTGAGGTATTACCTCCTTTAAAAGGTAAAACCATTTCTTACATATATGAACACTTAGATCCTCTAATGGAATTTAAGCCTTCATGGATTAATGTAACTTACCACCGCAGTGAAACGATCACAAGAACAAAGGAAGATGGTACGCAGGAAAAAATTGATGTGCGTAAGCGTCCAGGCACGGTGGGTATTTGTGCGGCCATTATGAACCATTATAATGTTGATGCAGTACCCCATATTATTTGTGGCGGATTTTCAAAAAGAGAAACAGAGGATGCCTTAATTGATTTACAATTTTTAGGCATTGATAATTTACTAGTTTTAAGAGGCGACGCTGAAAAAAATCAAAAGACATTTGTACCAGAGCCCAATGGTAATAAGCAGGCTATTGAATTATTAGAACAAGTAGTTGGATTAAATAAAGGAGAATATTTAGACAAAGATATTGTGAACGGCAGCAAAACTAATTTTTGTATGGGCGTTTCGGGTTATCCTGAAAAACATTTTGAAGCGCCAAGTTTGGAGTTTGATTTACAAAGAGCAAAAGATAAAGTAGAGGCAGGTGCTGAATATATTATGACACAAATGTTTTTTGACAACAAAAAATATTTTGAATATGTGGATGCTTGTAGAAGCATAGGCATTAACGTTCCTATTATTCCAGGACTAAAACCTATTACCAATAAAAAGCAGTTAACTATTTTACCGAATATTTTTTATGTTGATATTCCTTCGGATTTAAGAAATGCGATGTTAGCAGCCACCACCGATGAAGCTTGTGAGCAGGTAGGAACAGAATGGTTAATTATGCAAAGCAAGGAGCTGAAAGCCTATGGTGTACCCGTTTTACATTACTATACTCTAGGTAAACCGAAGGTGGTAAAAGATGTAGTAACTGCAGTATTTTAGTAAAGCTATTTTTTTGGCGCCGATTTATTATTTGCGTTTTGTAAAAAATCGTTGAACTGTTCTAAGCTTAAATTTTTAGCTATAATTTTTTTATCAGCATCTAATAAATAAAAAGTAGGTGTTTTAAACACATCATACTTTTGACGAATAGTGGTGGGAAGCCCCGCTTTTATTTCTTTATTTAAGTCTTCCTCCGTTTGATACGCGTGGGTCCAATTTTCTAAATGGTTTTCTTGAATAAAGGTTTTCCAAGCAGTTATTTCATTAAAATTAGTATTGACTGAAAATATTTTCACATTCAAACTTTTCCAAGAAGCTTTGTAAAAAGAATCTAATCTTGGAATTTCTACTTTACAATGGCTACAGGTAGGGTCCCAAAAAGCAAGAAAGGTATAAGGCGCCTTTTGATCATATAAAGAAACTTTTTTATTCTCGGGGTTGTTAATAATCAAGCTAGGTGCAGCTAAGCCCAATTGATTGGCCATCATACTATAGGCCCTTTCTGTAATTGATTTTTTAGAAGCTTCATTTAAAAGTACCGTATCTCCTTTAGCAAAAAAGTTTTGAAACAAGTGTATGAACACTTTTTCTTGTCCCATGAATTCTGGCGAAATATATTTATTGGTAAATTTAAAAAGTAAAAAAGGATAAATTTCTTTACCTGTTTTAGCCACTGTTAAAATATACTGCAGCTCCTCAATAATAGAATCGGGTTCGCGGGAAACGTAATTTTTAAAATATTCATCTAGCTTGTCTTCAAAAAAGGGAGTGCGAATTAAACGGTTATCATTAAAAACAACATTATCCCAAAAATGATTTTTTACATAATAGTAAGGATAAAGAGAATCCAATTTACCATTGATAATGGGCATGGCCGGGGCTTCTGGGCGTTGCATGACATTTAAAAAGAAACTAGTCATAGAACCCGGATAGGTATTTATCACATTGGTTCTAGCGGCTTTTACTTCTTTATCTTTTGTTAAATACAATTCTTTAAAGCTGGCAGAATCCTTGGCATTCGTTGCAGTCTTGTATTTATTTTCAAGGCTAGTTAATTGCATTCCTAAATCATTGATTGATTTTGAATAGGCTTTAAAAATATCATTTTCTTTAGAACCAATAATTTGAAATGTATTGATAGAAACAGTATCTGCAATAATTTTAAAATGTTGTGACTCATCTACTAAAAAATCAAACAGAATTGAATAGGTAGGAGAGACTATAAAATAAATACCTGGTGTTAATTTTGTTTTAGATTTAAATACGCCTTCGCTTTTTTCATTTAGCAGTGCAGAATCGGCTAAAACCCTATTTCTTCCATAATTAGTCCCTATATAAACTTTGGTATTTTTATAAGGTTTTAAAACTATTTCTATGGCGTGTCCTACTGGTGCAGCGCTTGTACTTGTTTTGGCCTTTGTATTTCCTGCCCCCTTGGTATTTTGCGCTATTAAGCATATTGGTAATATAAATCCGGCCATGCATGCAAATACTAATTTTCTCATTGGATCCTTGTTTTATTTTCTTTATAAAAGCTGGGTAAAAATAACAATATATACCATAAATATAATGCTTGGGTATTACCTTTGTTTCAGTGAGAAAAGTTAAACCAGCCCCTTTACTAGAAAAAGTATTAATTGAAGATTATGCCGCTGAGGGCAAGGCATTAGCTCGAGTAGACGGTAAAGTGATATTTGTAGAAGGTGCCGTTCCAGGTGATATTGTTGATATTCAATTACAAAAAAATAAAGCCGATTGGGCAGAGGGCTTTGTCAAACATTTTCATACTTATTCTAGCATTAGAGTTACACCTTTCTGTAGTCATTTTGGAGTATGCGGCGGTTGTCAGTGGCAGATGCTTCCTTATGAGCAACAGTTAGTATATAAGCATAAACAAGTGGTAGACAATTTAACAAGAATTGCAAAAGTGCCACTGCCTCCTATTGCTCCTATTATGGGAGCTGAGCAAACACAGGGTTATAGAAATAAAGTGGAATATACTTTTGCCACAGAAAAATTTATTCCTTTTTCAGAATTTAAAGCCATGAAGGCGGCTGCTGAAAATGGAGATATAAGTCAACTAGAAAAAGCGCCAGGGGTGGCAGGATTTCATGCTAGAGGTTTTTTTGAAAAAGTAGTAGAAGTTGATAAATGTTATTTACAAGCAGAACCTACCAATGATTTAAGAAAAGCAGTAGTAAATTTTGCAATAGAAAATAAAATGCCTTTTTATAATATTAAAGAGCATAAGGGCTGGGTGCGTAATATGTTTATTCGCAATACCACCAAGGGAGAGTGGATGGTGAATTTAATTTTAGGCTATGAGGATAAAGAAAAGCGTGAAGCATTATTTAATTCATTACTAGAAAACTTTCCACAAATAACTACCTTATTATATACTATTAATGCCAAACGCAATGATAGTATGCAGGACCTCCTGCCTCAAGTATATTCAGGAAGCGGCTACATTACAGAGTATTTAGAAGACTTCCAATTTAAGATAAGTCCTAAATCTTTTTTTCAAACTAATTCCAAGCAGGCAGAAAAACTATATCAAGTCACACGCGATTTCGCCGAACTGACTGGAAAAGAAATAGTCTATGATTTATACTGCGGCACAGGAAGCATTGGAATTTTCTGTAGTAAAAATGCTAAAAAAATTATTGGTGTTGAAGTAGTAGAAGAAGCGATAGAAGATGCAAAAATAAATGCAAGCTTAAATCATTTAATAGAGACTGCTTTTTTTGCAGGCGATGTGATTAAAATATGTGAAGATACCTTTTTTGAAACCCATGGCAAACCCGATGTAATTATTACCGATCCGCCAAGAGCAGGTATGCACGAAAAACTAGTGCATAAGTTATTAGCCATGGAAGCGCCTATTATTGTGTATGTAAGTTGTAACCCCGCTACACAAGCAAGAGACCTATCTTTATTAAATGAAAAGTATGCAGTTACTAAAATTCAACCCGTAGATATGTTTCCGCATACACTTCATATAGAAAATGTAGTTCAATTAAAAAGAAAAGATTTACTATAACCACCCTACGCAAATTATAAAACATGACCCAATTTAGGCCCACTCGATTTGAAGTACTTCCTACGATCATAAAAAATTTATTGATCATTAATGGGCTTATGTTTTTAGCTCAAAATACTTTTGCAGGTCCTACTAGTTCTTTTTCTTTTGAAGATTATTTTGCTTTACATGCATGGCAGAGCGATTTATACAAGCCTTGGCAATTAATTACCCATATGTTCTTGCACGGAGACTTTGGACATATACTGGGTAATATGTTTGCTTTATGGATGTTTGGTTCCATACTTGAAAATGTTTGGGGTCCTAAAAGGTTTTTACTTTTTTATATGCTCTGTGGTGTGGGTGCAGCAGTAATTCACTTAGCTATATTATCTTATCAATTAGTGCCACTAACGACCGAGTATGAACGCTTATTACTACTTAGTAAAACCAATGTATCGGGTTTTATGGAGGCCGTCTATAATTATTCCGCTAGGCATAATATCCCTCTTACACAAATACTTGCCGACAATAAAGTCAGTCTCTCCACGCCAGGCATAGCTCCACAATTGATGGACTTAATGACTACTTATTATAATAAAACAGTGAGTACAGCTACCTTAGGTGCGAGTGGTGCAGTCTTTGGTATTTTAATTGCCTTTGTTTATTTATTTCCGAATACCTATATCTATATTTATTTTCTATTTCCAGTAAAAGCAAAATGGTTAGGTATTGCCTATTTTGGTTTTGAATTATACAAAGGCATACAAAATTCAGCAGGAGATAATGTTGCAAGATGGGCCCATGTAGGAGGCGCTGTCATTGGATTTATATTGGTGTATATTTGGAAAAAGAAAGGAAACTCTTAATAATGCAAAACGAAAAATCAACCAAGCCTTTATTGGGCGCTGATAATAATTCTTTAATCGCCTTACTATCTATCAACTTAGTGGTATATGCGCTTATTGGATTTTTTAAAGTGGTCTATTATTTAAATAGCCTTCCTGAAGAACAGTTCTTTGCGCAAATAATGCAGCCCGGTATTTTAGCAAGCAGCCCCTCTGAATTTTTGCAACAGCCTTGGACTCTTTTAACTTATTATTGGATGCATGACGCATTTTGGGTTTTACTTACCAATATGATTTGGTTAGTAGCCTTTGGTTATTTATTACAAGTGCAAGCTGCCAATAAACATATTTTTCCAATTTATTTTTATGCAGGCATACTTGCTGGACTTAGTTATATTTTATTAGGCGCCGATGCACCTATAATGGGTGCACAAGTGGGTGTGATGGCCTTGGCCATGGCAGTAGCTACTCTTTCACCAGACTACCGACTACTTAAAAATATAGGAAAAGGTATACCGGTATGGATATTAGTTTTAGTATACCTAATTATACAAGCCCTAAGTTTAGAGCAAGCTAGTTTTCCTTTAATAGTAAGTTATTTGGTGGCCGCAAGCACAGGGCTTCTGTATGTAATGTTATTAACTAAAGGCAGGGATTTAGGCAAATGGATGCACCAACTATTAGCTTTGTTAAATAATAGTTTAGCCCCTAAAAAATAACGAGTCTTTATAATCCCTATACGCATGGCAAAAAAATCTAGGGCAAGAAGTTTTGGAAAAAAAGTTTTTCTTTTTTTTAATCTATTGGTATCTCTTTTATTTTTATATCCCATTTTTTTTAGAAAGGCTTTAATGGTACAAATTCATCAAGCAGTTTGAAACTACGCACAGAGGATATCGCTTACTCTATTCAAAAGTGGAGTCCTGATATTATTTGTTTACAAGAGTACAATACCAATGAAAGGCCGAATGATATTGCCAATCATGCAAATTATTTTATAAAAAAATATCCTTATCATTTTTTCTCCAAAGATTTTCAAGTATCACAAAACGATTATTATGCAGGCTCTATTATTTATTCAAAATATAAAATACTTAATGCAGAGCGCATCCCATTTATAAGTGGAGAAAGTTTAATTAGCGCCACTATTTTAAAAGGAGATGACACCATTCAAATATTTACCACTCATCTGGCTTCTTATCGTTTTAAACAATATGATTTTGAAGCCATGGATCAATCTACTTTAGCCAATTCCATTTCTTTGAATGGAAAAAGAGGGGTGCTTCGAAAAATGCGTACTGCCTTTATGCAGCGCGCACTGGAAGCGGAATTAATTAAATCCCAACTTGCTAAAACCCATTACCCAGCCATTATCACAGGCGATTTTAATGATGTGCCAGGCTCCTATACCTATATAACCATTAAAGGAAATTGGCAGGATGCATTTTTAGAAAAAGGCTTTGGTATTGGCGCTACTTATTTAGGTATCTCTCCCACTTTAAGAATTGATTATATATTAGCTAGTAGCGATTGGGAGATTAGGGGATGGGATTCGATGGATGAAAACCTAAGCGATCATCATATGATCATGGCCGACCTTATTTTAAAGAAGTAGCGCTCTTTATTTTACATAAGATTTAACCTATTTAATTTAAAATAAAATATCTTTGAGGCAATACGAACTATGCCACTTAAATTATATAATTCCCTTACCCGTCAAAAAGAAGTTTTTGAACCCATCAATGCACCTTATGTAGGTATGTATGTTTGTGGCCCAACGGTAAGTGGGGAAAGTCATTTAGGCCATGCACGTCCTTTTATTACATTTGATGTTTTATACAGGTACTTAGTGCACCAAGGCTATAAGGTTCGCTATGTAAGAAATATTACCGATGCAGGACATTTTGAAGAAGAAGGAAAACAAGCTGAAGATAAAATTTCTACCAAGGCTATTTTAGAAAAACTAGAACCTATGGAACTAGTGCAAAAGTATACGCACTTATACCACTGGGCCATGGAGCAGTTTAATAATTTACCTCCTAGCATTGAACCCACCGCTACTGGACATATTGTGGAGCAAATAGAAATGATTAAAAAAATCATTGCAGACGGATTTGCTTATGAAGCCAATGGCTCGGTTTATTTTGATGTCATTAAGTACAATGATGTCTATTCTAAAAAAAATCAGCCTTATGGTATTTTGAGTGGACGCAATGTAGAAGATCAATTAGAAACTACGCGTGAACTAGATAATCAAGAAGAGAAAAAAAATAAAGTCGATTTTGCTTTATGGAAAAAAGCACCTGCTGAACATATCATGCGTTGGCAAAGCCCCTGGGGCGAAGGCTTTCCGGGCTGGCATATTGAATGCTCAGCCATGGCTACTAAATATTTAGGCAAACAGTTTGATATACATGGAGGTGGAATGGATTTACAATTTCCTCATCATGAATGTGAAATTGCACAAAGCACGGTATGCAATCATGAAATGCCTGCGCGTTATTGGGTACATAATAATATGATTACCATTAATGGCCGTAAGATGGGTAAGAGCTATAATAATGTAGTGAAGCTAAGTGAGCTATTTGAGGGCAGCCATCCTATTTTAACGCAGGCTTATAGTCCTATGACGGTAAGGTTTTTTATTTTACAAAGTCAGTACCGCGGTACTTTAGATTTTAGCAACGAAGCCTTACAAGCCTCTGAAAAAGCACTCAAAAGATTAATGGAAGCTTACGAATGGTTAAAAGCACAAAGCTTTACAACTGATTCAAAAGCTTCTGATGCCAATTTAGATAAACAACTTATCACTTGGGTAAATGAATTGGGTGAATTTATTGACGACGATTTAAACACTGCGAAAGTGGTGGCTAATTTATTTGAAATAGCACCTCTTATTAATTCTTTAAAGGATAAACATATAGCAGCAGACGCTATTTCTGGTGCAAGCTGGAGCTTCGCACAAAAACAGTTAACTCAATTTATTGAAAATATATTGGGCTTAAAAGTGCTAGATGGTGCCAACCAAGTACAATTACACGGCGTGATTCAATTATTAATTGAAATTCGAAGTGACGCAAAGTCTCGTAAAGATTTTGCCACTAGCGATAAAATCAGAAATCAATTAATGGACATGGGCATTCAAATCAAAGACGAAAAAGACGGAGAAGTGAGTTATAGCCTTGCTTAGTTAAATTCCTAGAACTTTTTACTATTTATTAATGATCGCAATCGTCCTCATGGGCATGGTTATGCACTCTACAACGCATATGGTTATTGACATGTGCAATAATGATAAAAAAAGCGGCAGGAAATAATAATATAATTTCAATATTTCTAAAAACCATTCTACTTAACATAAGTGCAATACCTAGGGTAAATAAAATAATGGGCTTGTAGGAATGATGATGTTTTTTATAGCCATGGTATAAAGAATAGGCACCAATAGCAAAAGAAAGTACAATCATGCCTAACTCAAAGCTAGTATTGTGTAAAACATTAATACCTAATAAAGGAAGACTGCTAAAAAACAGGGGAAGTAAAGCGCAGTGAATGGCGCAGGCCAGTGAAGCCCCAATTCCAATAGCGTCCCAATTCCATTTTTTAAACATAGTGTAAAGATAACCCAAATACCAAGATGAAGGGTAGTCTAGTTCTTAGCCTTAGACTAATTGCCCTAAAATAATATTACCTTTAGGGTCCAAAATGAATACCCTATGTCTAAAAAATTACTTACCTATATTATATTTTTCTCCCTCTTACTTGCCGCCTTTTATTATTTCTTGTTTAAGGGCACCGATAACTGGAAAGTACAATTACCCATTTTAAGTTATGTACAACCTTTTCATTTTACTAATCAGGATGGCCAGGCCTTTAGTGATAAAGAATTATTGAATAAAATTACAGTCGTAGAATATTTTTTTACTACTTGTAAAGGTATTTGCCCAAAGCTGAATACCAATATGAAAGAAATTTATAGTATTTATAAAACCAATCCCGATTTTCAAATTGTATCACATACCTGTAATCCAGACACAGACTCGGTTCCAGTACTTAAAAGATATGCCGATTCTTTAGGGGTAGATACTAAAAAATGGATTTTTTTAACGGGTAGAAAAGACAGTTTATATTTAATGGCGCGTGGTTCTTATTTATTAGATGATCCTAAAAACAATGTTGAAAAAATAGAAGATCAATTTATACATACGCAGTTTTTTGCACTCATTGATAGAGAAGGTAAAGTGCGCGGTAAAATTTATGATGGCTTAAAAGCTTTTGAAATTGAACAGTTAAAGCAAGACATCTCCAAATTATTAAAAGATAAAAAATAGTCCATGATTTTTGTAACAGGCGCTAGTGGGCTAGTAGGTGCTCATTTAATACAATCTTTAGTAGCGAAAGGTAAATCGGTAAGGGCCTTGTATCGTAAAGCGCCACCCCGTTTTAAAGGTGCTGAGCAAGTGGAGTGGGTGGAAGGCGATTTATTAGATATTGTATCATTAGAAGCTACTATAGAAGGAACTCAACAAGTCTATCATTGTGCAGCCATTGTTTCTTTTTCTCCAAGCAAAGCAGATGAAATGATGAAGGCGAATCAAGAGGGCACAGCGAATTTGGTTAATATTTGCATTGATAAAAAAATAGAGAAGCTAGTATTTGTAAGTTCAGTAGCGGCCCTTGGAAGAATTAGAGAAGACGCCGCCATTGATGAAACTATGCATTGGACCCCAGAAACAAGTAATAGTGTTTATGGAAAATCGAAGTACTTAGCAGAAATGGAAGTATGGAGAGCGATGGCGGAGGGATTAAATATAGCCATTGTAAATCCGGTAATTATATTTGGTGCAGGAGATTGGAACAAAGGTTCTTCAGAAATTTTTAAATCGAGTTATAATCAGTTTCCTTGGTATACCACTGGTATCAGTGGTTTTGTGGATGTACTAGATGTAGTTGATGCCATGCAATTATTAATGGATAGTCCTATTGTAGGTGAGCGTTATATTATTAGTGCAGAAAATTTAAGTTATCAAACGGTGTTTACACAAATTGCGAATGCATTTTCTAAAAAACCTCCAACTAGAAAAGTAACACCTTTACTAGCGGCCATTGTTTGGAGATTAGAAGCTATAAAATCTTTATTTACAGGAAAAACGCCACTACTTACAAAGGAGACAGCAGCTACCGCGCAGGCCAAAGTGTATTTTAATAATGAGAAATTTTTAAAGGCCTTCCCTTCATTTAAATATCGAAGTATGGATACCACTATAAAAAGAGTGAGTGCGGAATTAACTGAAATGCATCAGCTTAAGTAAATTATTCTCTCTCTATAATTCTCTCTATAGCTTACTTCATTCCGCTTACTTCATTATTCTTTCTCCATTATTTTTTTCCAAAGCTGAGGGATACGACGAATCCATACCAGCTCTCTTCTTTTAATAGAAGCGTCTTCGGCAGGAAAGCCCATATATACTTTATTACCCTCAATACTTGATAATACAGCTGCCTGAGATAAAACCACTGCGTTCTCTCCAATGGTTAATGTTTTATTCACCCCGGCCTGACCCCAAATAGTTACACCCGATTTTATTTTAACCCCTCCTGCAATACCCACTTGAGCTGCAAATAAACAGTTGGCCTCAATTTGGGTATCATGTCCAATATGTACCATATTATCAATCTTGGTGCCCATACCTATAATAGTGTCTCCACTCACGCCTCTATCTACGGTACAGCAGGCCCCTATTTCCACCTTATTTTCAATAATAACCCTGCCGCAGCTTAGTAATTTTTTATACCAGGCGGCACGGTTCTTTTTAGAGTTATAATAAAAGGCATCGCTACCAATAACCGTATTTGCTTGTATAATTACTTCATCTCCAATAATAGTGTCTGCTAATATGCTTACGTTAGGGTAAATCAAGCAATTTTTTCCAATGATCACATTCGCTCCAATAAATACATGAGGCATTATTACAGTACCCTCACCAATAATTGCATTTTCATGAATAGGTTTATCACTTAATTGTAAGGGTTTAAAATGCTGCACAATTTTTATATAGGCTTCAAAGGGGTCTTCACAATATAATAATGCCTTACCTGCTGGTATGGTCACCTCTTTATTATTAATAATGATACAAGTAGCCGCACTATTTAAGCAAGTATCATAATATTTTGGATGATCTACAAATACAATATCACCGCTTTCTACTTGATGAATTTCATTTACTCCAGTAATTTTTAAAGAGGTATTACCTAATAATTCAGAGGAGGTTAAGGTTGATAACCATTTAACCGAAATGGGTGTAGAAAGCTTCATAAGTATGTTTTTGGCCTAAATCAAAGGTAATGAGCCTTTTTTGTAAAAAAATCTTTTTCACGTATTTCTCTATAAATATAGCCCCTAATTTTATAATAATCTTAGAATAAAAGTAAAATAAGTATGGGAAGGATACAAAAATGGCATCTTCTGAAATCCTTTATTCATCAATGTTTCAGCCATTAATTAAAAAAATTAACAAAGAAATTATTTTTATAAACTTCAATAAATCATTCAATAATTTTATTTTACTGTATAGTCAATTCTACCCATTTGTGGATAACGTTAATAAATTTGTTTAAAATATTTTTTGAATTAGAAAAAAGTATATTTAATATTGTAAAGGGAATCTGATTCCCGTACTTACTAACCCATCTATATACGAGGTCCTCTTGAGCATTCAGGGGGACTTTGTTATTAAAAGAACTACTACTTTGAGCGACTACTATTTATTATATAAACCCTTTCAAGTTTTGTCGCAGTTTACTTCGACCGATAATAAATTATGCTTAAAAGATATCGTTGATGTTGCAAAAGATGTTTATCCTGTTGGCAGATTAGATTATGATAGTGAAGGATTATTGTTTTTAACAAACGATACCAAAATGAATCATCAACTATTGCATCCAAGCTTTGAACATAAAAGAACTTACTGGGTACAAGTGGAAGGCAATATAACTATAGAGGCTACCAAGCAGCTCGCCAAGGGGGTATCTATTAATGTGAATGGTATTAAGTATCAAAGCCAGCCTGCTGTATTAAGTCTGTTAGAGCCCAATGTTGCGGTACCTGAAAGAAACCCACCCATTCGATTTAGAAAAAACATCCCTACTTCTTGGGCCCAGATTGAACTTACAGAAGGTAAGAATAGACAGGTACGTAAAATGTTTGCTGCCGTGCATTTCCCCGTACTTAGATTAATTCGCTCTCAAATAGGCAGTTTTACTATTAAGGACATGCAGCCAAGCGATCTAATTAGCTTAAGTCATCAGGAGGTTCAAGAAGGCTTCTTTCGTTAATTGACTGCTAAGTTTTACTTTTGCACTAATAATATAACATCAATGAGTCAAACGCTATCAGAACAGGAAATTATAAGACGTGAAAAATTAGCCCATTTAGAGGCGGCAGGTATCAATCCATACCCTGCTCCTTTATATCCTGTTTCTCATTATTCTAATGATATTAAGGAAAACTATACCGAAGAAAATAATGAACAATACGCCGCTGTTTGTGTAGCGGGTAGAATTATGAGTGTAAATGATAAGGGTAAGGTAATGTTTGTTAAAATACAAGATGATAAGGGCATTTTACAATTATATATTAAGAGAGATGAAATTTGCCCAGGTGATGACAAATCTTATTGGGATGCGATTACTAAAAATGGAATGGACCTGGGAGATATTATCGGATCAACAGGTTATGTATTTATTACAAAAACGGGAGAGACCTCTGTTCACTCTAGCACTGTTACTTTACTAGCAAAATCTTTAAAGCCACTTCCAGTAGTGAAAAGAGATGAAGAAGGAAATGTATTTGATGCAGTGACTGACCCTGAATTTAGATATCGTCAACGCTATGCCGATTTAATTATCAATCCTTCTGTAAAAGAAACTTTTGCAAAGCGTACTTTACTCATGACCACTATTCGTGAATATTTAAATAGTCGCGGTGCCTTAGAAGTAGACACACCTGTATTACAAGCTATACCAGGAGGCGCTGCAGCAAGGCCTTTCGCAACACATCATAATGCATTAGATGTTCCTTTTTATTTACGTATTGCCAATGAATTATATTTAAAACGTTTAATTGTTGGCGGATTCGAATGGGTATATGAGTTTAGTAGAAACTTTAGAAACGAAGGAATGGACCGTACGCATAATCCAGAGTTTACTGTATTGGAATGGTACACTGCTTACAAAGATTATTTATGGATGATGGAAATTACAGAACAGCTTTTTGAAAAAATTGCGATGACCTTACATGGCAAAACTGAATTAACAGTGGGCGATAAAACAATAAATTTTAAAGCACCCTATAGACGTATTAGTATTATTGAGGCCATTCAAGAAAATACAGGTATTGATATTACAGGTATGGACGAAGCAGCCCTAAGAGAGGTTTGTAAAAAATTACATATTGATGTAGCGCCAACTATTGGTAAGGGTAAATTAATTGATGAAATTTTTGGATCGACCAGCGAGCCTAAATATATACAGCCTACTTTTATTATTGACTATCCTATTGAAATGAGCCCACTTACGAAAAAACATCGTAGCAAGGAAGGCTTAGTAGAGCGTTTTGAATTAATGGTGAATGGCAAAGAATTAGCGAACGCCTATACAGAGTTAAATGATCCTATTGATCAAAGAAAGCGTTTCGAAGAGCAATTAGGCTTAATGGAGCGCGGCGATGACGAAGCTATGTTTATTGACCATGACTTTTTAAGAGCCCTAGAATACGGTATGCCTCCTACTTCTGGAATTGGCATCGGTATAGATAGATTATGCATGATGATGTTGAACCAGCCTTCTATTCAAGATGTGTTGTTCTTTCCTCAAATGCGCCCGGAGAATGGTACAGATTAAGTGCTTTTGAAATATAGCACTTAATCTGTTACCCTCTTATTCTTTTTTCCTCTTATGATTTTAAAAAAGGAGAACCCGAAGGTTCTCATTTTTATTTAGTTTTCTTGAAAAAATCATCAGAGGTTAAACACTAGTCACGGTAATTCAACGCTGGTTTTATATCTCCTAGCAATGCTTTGTATTTATAATCTCCTTTAGATTTAATAAACTCTTCCATTGCTTTTGCAAGCAATACAGGATTACTCATTAAATCAATTGCAGTCATTGCCATTGTTTTACTTGCTACTAACATTCCCTTTGTACCAATTTCAGTTCCACCAGCAGCCACCGCTTGCCAGCTATGTGCAGCAGTGCCTGGAACCCATGTCGCTGTGCGTAAACCCACAGTAGGTATGGCATAGCTAACATCACCTACATCGGTAGAACCACCATTACCTTCATTGATATAAGTTAATGGTTTTACTTGAGCAGCAGTTGCTATATCTACTTGTGTAACCATTGTTGGTTGAATTTTTTTAGCAAAAGCAATTTCTTCTTCTGAATAATTTACCCCTCCCACTTTATCTAAATTGGCTTGCATTATTTCAGCAAGGGCCTTATTAATTAATAAGTCGTGCGTACCCCCAATGATGTCATAACTGAATTTTGTACCAGTTCCTAAAGCAGCACCTTCTGCAGCTTTCACCACTCTATCAAAAATTTCAACTACGTCTTTACGTTTTGGATGACGTACATAATAATATACTTCTGCAAAATCAGGAATTACATTTGGCGCTTTACCTCCACTCGTAATTACATAATGTATTCTTGTTTCTTGTGGTACATGTTCACGCATCATATTTACCATATGATCCATGGCTTCTACGGCGTCTAATGCAGATCTGCCTTGGTCTGGAGCAGCGGCAGCATGCGCTGAAATACCATAAAATTTAAATTTAGCAGACTTATTCGCTAAGGCACTAGTAGTGGTTATGCCGTTGGAGTTAGCAGGGTGCCAATGTATTACGGCGTCTAAGCCATTAAATAATCCTGCACGTACCATATACACTTTACCACTTCCACCTTCTTCTGCAGGTGTTCCAAAAACTTTAATAGTTCCTTTTAATTTACCAGCAGCAATTAAATCCTTAATGGCAATACCAGCAGAGACACTTGCTGTTCCAAACAAATGGTGCCCACAAGCATGGCCAGCCTCTTTTCCAACAATGGGATCTCTTTCTGGAGATTTTGATTGATTGATTCCAGGTAAGGCATCATACTCGGCTAATATACCAATCGCAGGACTGCCAGTACCATAAGTGGCCACAAATGCAGTGGGAATACCCGCAACACCGGTTTCAACGGTGAAACCAGCGTCTTTTAAATGTTGAATATGTAGTGCGGCACTCTTTACTTCTTTATAACCTACTTCTGCATATTCCCATATTTGCAAGGCTGTTTTTTTATCTGCTTCATAGGCACTACTCAAAGCTGTTAGTGCAGCTTCTTTATTCGAATTTATTTGTGCAGTGGCAGGATCTACTTTACTTTTCTTCTGCGCCATCAATTGTACACTAAGTAATACCAGGCTCGTCATTAAAATTCTTTTCATACTTGTTTCTTTAAATTGAAATAATTAATTAAAGTACTCTTAAATATTATAAAAATAGATCGTAAAATAATTTAGCACCCGGCACTACTGAATAATGTGCTAGGTCGGTGATGCCTTCTGCGGCTAATACCTCTTCATCAGTAAATAATTTTCCGCTGTAGGCTAATTTTTCTTTACTTAAAATATAGAAAGCAGCATCTGCAATAATTTCGGTGGTTCTGCTCATATTCGCTAAAGCCTGTCCGCCTAATAAATTACGCACAGCTGCTGTATCAATGGTGGTTCTAGGCCATAAAGAATTACAAGCAATATTATCATCTTTAAATTCTTCTGCCCAACCCAAGGTCATCATACTCATATCGTATTTTGAAATTGTATAGGCTACATGTGGTCCTAACCATTTGGGTGCTAAATTAATGGGAGGTGATAAAGTTAAAATATGTGCATGCGTCGATTTTCTTAAATAAGGTAGCGCATGTTGAACCATTAAAAAAGTACCACGTACATTAATGCTATGCATTAAATCAAATCGCTTGCTAGCTGTGCTCGCAGTATCAGTTAATTGAATAGCACTTGCATTGTTAATGAGTATATCAATGCCTCCAAATTTTTCTACAGTTAATTTCACTGCATTAGCAATTTGTGCCTCGTCTCTAATATCTACTTGTACGGCTAAAGCCTTTACCCCTAAGGCTTCTACTTCAGCGGCAGCTGTAAAAATAGTACCTCCTAAACGAGGGTCTTCTTCCACCGACTTTGCAGCAATGACAATATTAGCGCCAGCGGCAGCTAGTTTCAGCGCCATCGCTTTTCCAATACCTCTGCTACCACCTGTGATAAAAACGGTTTTTACTTGTAATGACATAATTTATTTATTTAAAAATTTATAATAAAATTTAATAAGTACTATAGAAATTTATTTTTGTAAAAAAGCAGTAATGAGTTTTTCCGTTTCAGTGCAAGCTAAGGCTAAATCATTGTTATGTATGATGGCATTAAACTGGTTACCAAAACTTATTTCATAAGCTGCTTTATCTAAACGCATTTCTATACTCTCGGCTGTTTCTGTTTTTCTATTTTCCAATCGCTCTTTTAAAATTTCAACTGAGGGCGGCATAACAAAAATAGATAAACATTTAGCCCCTAATTGCTTTTGAACTTTAATGGCTCCTTTGACATCAATATCTAAAACAGGAATTTTACCTAAATTCCAAATACGCGTTAACTCCGATTCTAAGGTACCATAATAAACGCCTTCATAGACCATCTCATATTCTAAAAAATCATTTTGATAGATATGCCCTTCAAATTGAGCCAAAGTAAAAAAATGATATGCAACCCCTTGCTCTTCATTGCCTCTTGGTGCTCTTGTGGTAGCCGATACCGAAAATGATAACTGCGGCATTTGCTTTAATAAATAAGCCGCAATGGATGTTTTTCCTGCGCCAGAAGGAGCGGTTAAAATAATGACTTTATGGAGGGCTTCAGACATCCTTTGGGGTTTAAGCAGTATAGTTATTCTTCGCTCTAAATTACATAAATACTACCTAAATAAATAATTATACTGAGGGCGAGTGTAAATCTAATAATGGTGTATATTTAGCAGTAGAAAAACTATTTCTCACTAATAATAGCCTTATGCAAAAACAATTATTTACGTATTTATTAGTGCTACTTGCTTTTATAGCACAAGCACAAAGACCTGGCGAAGAAACAGCGAAGCCAGCCGTTAAAGCAGAAGATAAAAACCCAAGCTTTAAAAGAGAGCTTTCTTTAGAAGCTAAAACTGAAAATAAGGGGGAAGTGACAGTAAAAGGACAAAAAGTACCTTATAAAGTGGTTACTGGCACTATGCCTGTTTGGGATGATGAAGGAAAAGCGATTGCAGGCTTATTTTATGTATACTATGAGCGTACCGATGTGACCAATAAAGATACGCGCCCACTAGTTATTTCTTTTAACGGTGGTCCGGGTACTGCAAGTGTATGGATGCACTTAGGCTATACTAGTCCTAGAAAATTAAAAATTGATGATGAGGGTTATCCTATTCAACCCTATGGTTTTGATGAAAATCCTAATTCCATTATTGATGTTGCTGATATCGTATACATCGATCCGGTGAACACAGGCTTCTCTCGTATTGTAGATAAATCGGTACCTACTTCTAAATTTTTTGGCGTGAACGCTGATGTAAAATATTTAGCAGATTGGATTAATACTTTTGTAGGAAGAAATAAGCGTTGGGCTTCTCCTAAATATTTAATTGGAGAAAGTTATGGTACGACGCGTGTATCTGGCTTGTCTTTAGAATTACAAAACAGACATTGGATGTATTTAAATGGTGTGATATTAGTATCACCTACCGATTTAGGTATTAAGCGCGATGGTCCTGCCAGCGCTGCTTTGCGCGTTCCTTATATGGCGGCTACTGCATGGTTTCATAAAAAGCTACCAGCCGATTTACAATCCAAAGACTTAACTGCTTTTTTACCAGAAGTGGAAGCCTTTACTGTGAACGAATTAATGCCAGCCATTGCACAAGGCGGTGTTTTAAATGCAGATAAGAGAAAAGAAGTTATTAAAAAACTATCACGTTATATTGGTATTGGTGAAACAGAAGTAACACGTTATAGTATGACCATTCCTTTTGATTATTTCTGGAAAGAACTATTACGCGATAAGGGAAAAACAGTAGGTCGTTTAGATTCTCGTTATATTGGTATTGATAAATTGGATGCAGGAGATAGACCCGATTACAATGCAGAACTTACATCTTGGGAACATTCTTTCACGCCTGCTATTAATATGTATCTAAGAGATGAATTGGGTTATAAGACCGATTTAAACTATTATATTTTTGGCCCTACCTATCCTTGGGATAATACTAATAATCGCACTGGTGACGACTTACGTCAAGCCATGATGCAAAATCCATATTTACATGTATTAGTACAATCTGGTTATTATGATGGTGCTTGCGATTATTTCAATGCAAAATATAATATGTGGCAAATGGATCCTGCTGGAAAAATTCAAGACAGAATGTTTTGGGAAGGATACCGCAGTGGACATATGATGTATTTGCGCAAAGAAGATTTAGCTACTAGTAATGATCACTTAAGAGCCTTTATTAAGAAGAGTATTCCCAAACTTGGCACACCTGCCAAGTTTTAAATAATAAATGATAAAAAGAAAAAGAGCGAGAATGAAAATTCGCTCTTTTTCTTTTTAGACCTTGGCACACCTGCCAAGTTTTAAATAATAAATGATAAAAAGAAAAAGAGCGAGAATGAAAATTCGCTCTTTTTCTTTTTAGACCTTGGCACACCTGCAAAGTTTTAATTTGTATAGATAAAAAAAGAGCCCCGATAATTCGGGGCTCTTTTTTTATGATTTGATAAACGTACAAGTTTTAGATTCTTTGTATTTGCGCACCTAGTGCTTGCAATCGAGCATCAATATTTTGATAGCCTCTGTCTATTTGTTCAATATTTTGAATGGTGCTTTTTCCTTCTGCACTTAGTGCTGCAATCAGCAAGGCTTGCCCAGCGCGAATATCAGGGCTACTCATAGTTATACCTCTAAGTGAATGTTTACGCGCTAATCCAATAACGGTGGCACGGTGTGGATCACACAAAATAATTTGTGCCCCCATATCAATTAATTTATCCGTAAAAAATAAACGGCTCTCAAACATTTTTTGATGAATCAGTACACTACCTCTAGCTTGAATAGCTGTGACTAAAATAATACTTAATAAATCGGGCGTAAAGCCTGGCCAAGGATTATCATAAATAGTTAAGATACCCCCATCCATAAAAGTTTGTATCTCATAAATATCTTGAGCGGGGATATAAATATCATCTCCCTTTATCGTTAAATCAATTCCTAGTAAACGAAATTTTTCTGGAATAATACCTAAGTGTGCAACGCCAGCATTTTTAATAGTGATTTCACTTTTAGTCATGGCAGCTAGTCCAATGAATGAACCAATCTCAATCATGTCTGGTAAAATTCTATGCGTGGCAGCGCCTAATTTTGTAACGCCTTCAATGCGCAATAAATTACTGCCTATGCCTGTAATTTTTGCACCCATATTATTTAATAGTAAGCAAAGCTGCTGTACATAAGGCTCACAGGCTGCATTGTAAATACTAGTAATGCCTTCTGCAAATACAGCTGCCATTAGAATATTCGCTGTTCCTGTAACGGAAGGCTCTTCTAATAACATATAAGTACCTACTAGTTTATCTGCGCTTAAAGTAAAGCAGGCTATCTTTTCATCATAAGAATAGGTAGCGCCTAGTTTTTCAAATCCAATAATATGTGTATCTAATCTTCTTCTTCCAATTTTATCTCCACCTGGTTTAGGTAAATAAGCTTTTTTAAATCTTGCTAAAATAGGACCTGCTAACATAACGCTACCGCGTAATCTTCCACTCTTCGTTTTAAAATCATCAGAGGCTAAATAACTAGGATCAATTTTATCTGCTTGAAAACGGTATTCACCTTCTTTTAATTTTTCAACACTTACGCCCATCGCCTCTAATAACTCTATTAGTAAGTTAACATCAACAATGTCTGGAATATTAGAAATGGTAACAGGCTCTGCTGTTAATACTACTGCAGATAAAATTTGTAAGGCTTCGTTTTTGGCACCCTGTGGTGTAATATTTCCTTTAAGGGCTTTTCCGCCTATGACTTCAAATGAACTCATATTAATTAAAAGCGTTTTTTAAAGTTGCGGTTATTGTTATTGCGTCCGCCACCACCACCCCCTGGTCCACTTGGACCGCGTCCACCGCGATTATTATTATTGCGATTGCCCTGCCAACGACCCGCAGCTGGACGGTACTCATCTCTTTCAAAATTTTGATTGCGATGCTTGATATAAGGTGTATTGCTAAATTCAAGTTCACCACCGGTAATGGCGTTTAACTCTCCTCTAATGGTATCATCTTGTACTAATTCTTTATGCCAGTTACTATAAGCTAGTTTCATGTAATGTGCAATAGCATGCGCAAAACCAGCTTTTTTCTCTTGGTCTTGTTCCGCCATCGCTTTATCAATGACCATTTCTAGGTTTTTACCTAAATGGGCATATTTGATTTTACGCTTTGGATAAGCAATGGGATCCGGCTTCTGCTTATAGGTTTCCTTAGTAGGAATAGGATAAGGACTGTCTACGTCTAATTGGAAATTGCTCATAAAAAACAGGTGATCCCATAATTTATGCTTGTAGTCTTCTACATTCTTAAGCTGAGGTGTCAAAAAGCCCATTAGTTCAATCACTACCTGAGCCTGCTCCTGTCTTTTGGCACGATCTTCAATAGTCATTAAATGGTCCACCATCTTATGAACGTGACGGCCATACTCTCTCATCCCCATTAAGCTTCTTGCTGTATTGTATTCCATGTATTTATTACTTCTCGAGTAACAAATGTAAGGATTTATTTTATCTTCGTACCATGGAGCCACTGATACAACAAATTGAAACCATCACTCTAGAAATCCAAAATACGGTCGCTACCACCAGTGCCGAGGTGGAGGCCTTCCGAATTAAATACTTGGGAACCAAAGGTTTGGTAAAAAATATGATGGGGGAGATGAAATCGGTGCCTAATGAACAGAAAAAGGAATTCGGACAAATCCTAAATGCTTTCAAGGTTGCCGCAGAAGAAAAACTTGAAGCCTTAGTGGCTGCATTAGGAGATACGACTACATTAGATACTAGCATTGATACAAGTTTACCGGGCGATGAATTTACAGTAGGCACAAGACATCCTTTAAACTTAGTGCGCAATCAAATGGTTTCTATTTTTAAAAGATTAGGATTCGCGGTGGCAGAAGGACCAGAGATAGAAGATGATTGGCATAATTTTGGTGCGATGAATTTACCTGCCGATCATCCAGCGCGTGATATGCAGGATACTTTTTATGTTCAAGAAGCCACTGATGAAAATGCAGCATGGTTATTAAGAACACATACATCCAGTGTACAAGCGCGTGTGATGGAAACACAGAAACCACCTATTCGTGTGATTTGTCCGGGCCGTGTGTATCGCAATGAAACTATTTCAGCAAGAGCACATTGTTTTTTTCATCAAGTAGAAGGTTTATACATTGATGAAAATGTAAGCTTTGCAGATTTAAAACAAACACTTTATTTTTTCGTACAAGAAATGTTTGGCAAAGAGGTGAAAGTAAGATTCCGTCCAAGTTATTTTCCTTTTACAGAACCTAGTGCAGAGATGGATATTAGCTGTCAAATATGTAGTGGTAAAGGATGTAATATTTGTAAACATACAGGATGGGTAGAAATTTTAGGTAGCGGTATGGTACATTCTAATGTGTTAAAAAACTTTGATATCGATCCTGAAAAGTATACTGGCTTTGCATTTGGTATGGGCGTTGAAAGAATTGCGCAATTAAAATACCAAGTAAACGATTTACGTTTATACTCTCAAAATGACTTGCGCTTTTTGCAACAGTTTAAGAGTGTCTGATAATTAATTATGTTACATAACACCAAGGGTATTGTTTTACGTGTCACTAAATATGGTGATACAAGTATTATCCTAACGGCCTATACCGAACTTTTTGGTGTGCAACAATACATGGTCAAAGGGGTGAGAGTGACTAGTAAAAAAGGAGCGAACAAGGGCGTTTTTTATCAGCCCGCCGCTATTTTACAAATGGAAGTGTATCATTCACCCATGAAGCAATTGCAAATGGTAAAGGAAGTGAGCTGGGATTTTGTATATCAAAATGTTTATTCCGATGTACTACGCAATGCAGTGGCTACCTATATTGTAGAAGTCTTGCAACAAACCATGCAACCTGAACCCCATCCAGAATTATTTTATTTAATAGAAGATACTTTTAAACAATTAGATAAAGGGGGTCCTCAATTAGTAGGCAACCTACCTATTTATTTTTTAATTCATTTAAGTCAAACCATGGGCTTTGGCTTGCAAGGAAAATACACTGCTACTAGTTCTGTATTAGATGTGAGAGAAGGACAGTTTGTAGAAAAGGTGCCTGCGCATCCATATTTTTTAGAAGGCGCAGAAGCGCAAACAGCTTCTAGTTTTTTACAAGTACAATTTTACAACGATTTAGATAATATTGTTTTAAGCGGCACACAAAGAAAAAAAATATTGGAACTGTTTCAGTTGTCTTTAAGCTGGCACTATAAAAAATTCAGCGACATAAAATCACTACCTATCTTACAAGAAGTGCTGAGGTAGGGATTTAATCGTTATTTCTACTATTACGATGTCTACGCCACATAATAATTAAAATGGCAATGATGCCGAATAAAATGGGAAAAGTCATAACGAGTATTTAATACCACAAGCTACGAAAATTAGATAGCTTTGTCATAATATAGCTTATGAAATTTAACCTCATCATCGCAGTTGTTTTAATGCTTGGAATATTCACCAGTTGTTCCATCATGCAGCCCACTACCATTAAAAAAATTAAAATGGATTATCAAGCGCACCGTGGAGGCAGGGGCCTAATGCCCGAAAATACTATTGCAGCTATGTTATCGGTAATGGACAATGCCCTAGTAACTACCCTTGAAATGGACCTTGCCATTACCAAGGACAAACAAGTAGTGGTTTCACATGACCCTATTTTAAATCCATTAATTACTACCAAGCCCGATGGAAGTTTTATTAAAGCAAGCGAATTGAATAAAAATATTATTTATCAAATGGATTATGCTGCTTTAGAAAAATATGATGTGGGTTTAAAAATACATCCTGGTTTTACGGGTCAAAAAAAATTAGCAGCATCAATTCCTACACTTGCTAGTTTAATAGATAGCGTGGAAGCAAAGTCGAAGTCCATAGGAAGAAAGATGCATTATAATATTGAGATAAAATCGGTGGAGGGTAAAGATGGTACAGAACATCCAGCTCCCGATGAGTTTGTGGAATTAGTGGTGACTACTTTGCAAAATAAAAATATACTCAATAGAACAAGTTTACAAAGTTTTGATCTAAGGCCCCTTCGTGTACTACATGAAAAATATCCAAGTATTAAAACTGCTTATTTAGTATTTGGTGCAGATTGTGCTAATGCTGAAAAGCAAATAGCGCTACTAGGTTTTCAGCCAACTATTTATAGTCCAGAATATAAATATGTAAATAAGGCTATGATTGACTACTGCCATCAAAAAAATATTCAAGTCATTCCTTGGACAGTGAATACCAAAGAAGAAATAAATACTTTAATTCAATTAAAGGTGGATGGAATTATTACAGACTATCCGAATTTATTTTAGGATACTATACCATCGGGACCCTATACCATCGGAAAAGGAAAACTACTTACTAGTTTTACTTTTATTCCTTCTTTAGATGATTTTCTGGCAGCTTCAATAATTTCAAGCATGTGTAAAGAATGAAGCACATTAATGCGTGGCTCTATATTTTTAGATAATGCGCCTGCTATACGCGTTGCACCTTCCTGCCATTGATAGCCGCCGTCATCTGTTTGAACTACCTGAGGTGCTTCGGTCCAAGAATTATCTAAGACTACACTTTTTGGTTCCCAATCATATCCTATTAAGCGCATATTACCTTTGTCACCAAAAATTTGAATACTATGTAAGGTTTGGTTTTTGGCTTCATGACCAAATGGATCAAAATAATTAAATCCACACATGATATGGCTAATGACTCCATTATCATGTTCTAATAATATATGCGCATTGTCTTCTTCATTCACTTTAACAATTCCTTTCTCATCAATCTCTCTTTCTTTATTGACAATACTGGTCATGGCCATCACCGATTTTGCGGGGCCTAATAATCCAGTAAGGGTAGCCATATTATATACTCCTAAATCTGGCATGCTGCCACCCAATGGCTCATAAAAAAAAGAAGACCAAGTAGGACCTGTATGTCCATACTGCCCATGTGCACTGGCTAATTTTCCAAGCTTTCCTTCCTGAATAGTTTTACTCATAAATTCAAACTGTGGACTAGTTACTACTGCAGGCGCGCCCCAAATACGCACACCTTTTAATTTCGCAAAGTCTACTAATGCCTTTCCTTCTGCATAAGTATTCGCCAAAGGTTTTTCACTCCAAACATGCTTACCTGCTTGAAGGGCAATTTTATTTAAGGCTCCATGCATTTGCATATCAGTTAATGTCAACATTAAATCAAAAGCATTACCTTTTAATAAGGCATTAATATTATTATAAGTGCTAGCACCAATATTGTATTTTTTATTTTGCGCCTCTGCCCTGTCTTGTTTAATATCACAAAGACTTACTATTTTAACCAAGGGAGAACTTTGTAAATGAATAATATATCTATTACTTACACTTCCACATCCAATGATGGCTACTTTAATTATTTTTTCTTCTGCAGCTGCAAATAATTCCAAATTACTTAATAATAAAGCAGCAGAAGCCAGTGATGTTTTTTGTAAAAAAGCAGCCCTTGTTAATGAATCGTTCATACTTGAAAATTTAATAACTCAATTTAAATAATTCTTTTGCAATTACTTTTGTTTTCTAATTGACCATTTGAATTTACACCCTCAATTAAAACCACCCCAGGCTTTTTTCCTTTTTCAAAACTTCCCAGACCTTTTTCCATTTGTAAGGCGCGTGCCCCATTCATAGTCGCCCAGCCCAGCATTTCAGATAGTGGAATGGAGGGGTTGTATTTTTGAATGGTTTTTAATTCATCTAAAATATTTAAAGACCAATTGCTTGCATAACTATCGGTACCAATTACTATCTCAGCCCCATTTGCACGAAGTAGTTCAATGGGTGGCATAGTTTCTTCAATATACTGGTTCGCATTGGGACATAAACACCAAAAGCTATTAGGCATTTCTTTTTGAACAGCTTTAATATCCGAAGCACTGGTAAAACTATTATGCACTAAAATACTTCTTGCTGCTTTTTTAAAATAAGGAAGTACCGATTGCAAACTACTTAGTCCTGTGGCTTCAAAAAAATCTAGCGACACCTTGGTTCTTTCATACATGCCTAAAAAACTTCCCGTCTTTTTTTCAAAGAATTCATTTTCATCCATCGTTTCTTGATTGTGCATGCTAATAGTATGCGCACCAAAATAATTGGATAATAATTTCCATAAATTAAAACTCACTGAATAAGGAGCATGGGGTACTAAGGAAGCACGAACACAATTTTGTTCAAAGGCTTCCTGCATTTTTAATCCCGCATGTATTTTATCATCAGACCTACTTGGATCTAAATCATACAATTCCACAAAACTATAATAGGCTAGTTTGTGTTTATGTTTTATACTAAGTGTATCAAGTGTATTGCAAATATCTCCCACCGCTACAATGCCATTATGATACATTTCATCTTCTGCTGCAATGATGGCTTCTTCTACAATTTGCTCTTCTACTTTTCGTAATGCCACAATTTGTTTTACAAATTCTTGTAACCCTGTATGTGCAGCAATCATGCCTTTCATATGCGATAGTTCCAAATGGCAATGTGCATTGACAAAACCAGGTGAAAGTATGCCCTCGAAATTTTGCACCTCATCTCCGGCATCTTCAATCCCTACCAAGGCTTCAATGGTCCCGTCTTTTTGGGTGATTAAAACCAGCTGGTCCTCCAAAAGCTCGGTTCCGGTAAAAATTTGAGTGGCTTGAAATTTTTGATACATAAAGTCCTTAAAAATAAATCAGATTCTTTGATTTGAAGCATTAAACTTTTGCTTAATTTTGAAATCAAATAATAAAATATTTATGAAAAAATATCTACTTATTCTTTCTGTATTCATGACTGTATTTGCATGTAGCAAGTCCAACGAAGTTATTTCAGATGAGATTGCATTTAATGATGCCATTGTCATGACTGAAACAATAACTCCAGTTACTGAAATTAGTTTAAGTCAAACAGCCTCTGCCACTGTTACCATGGAAGCTACAACAGCAGGCCCTAAAATGACTAAGGAAGAAATCAAATCTTTTGTAAAAGGATGGCTTGCATTGTCAAAAGAAGAAAAGAAGGCAAATTTTAGCACATTAACCAAGCAGCAGAAAAAAATTCTTTTTATTTTTCATGCAATTCATAAGAAGCAAAAAGGCGGGTAATTCAATACTATTATATAAGTAATGGTTCAAATACATGATTTGAACAAATAAAAGAGTGCCATTTAATAGGCACTCTTTTTTATTTGAAGACCTAACTACCTGATTATCAGCACCTATTTAGTATCAAGTATTTTGCGATACAAAATTATTATTGATTATCAATAAGTTACAATGATACGATGAAAAAACAATGCCCAAATTCTTGGGAAAACTCAAAATCCCCCCGTACCTTTGCCCTCCCCTATAAAAGGGGATATTTTATGGCTGACGGGATAGCGCAGCCTCATTAAAACAAAGAATTATGAGTAAACTACATTTCACCACGAAGCACGCCAACGCGGCTACCGTACAACATGGCTGGTACATTGTTGATGGTACTAATCAAACCGTAGGACGTATTGCTTCAAAAATCGCAGCTGTTCTACGTGGTAAGAACAAAGCTTATTACACACCGCACGTTGATTGCGGAGACTATGTAATCATCATTAATGCAGAAAAAGTAAAGTTGACTGGAAATAAATTCCACGATAAACAATACTTAAACTATTCTGGTTACCCAGGTGGTAAGAAAGAAGAAGCTGCAGAAGATTTAATCAAGCGTCGTCCAGAAGTAATTATGGAAAGAGCGGT
>JAJTDP010000030.1 GCA_021300455.1 Sediminibacterium sp.
TCTTTAAATCTGGAAATCCAACACTTACTGAAAAAATATTTGATAAGAGTTTGCATAGTAATGCGCAATCTTTCGGCGTAATGAGTATTCGTGGTACCATTCAAAAATTTGGTTTTTTATTAATAATGGTTATGGCATCGGCTATGTATGTTTGGAATGTATATGCTGAAGGCAATACAAGTTCTGCCACTACTTATATGTTGGTAGGCGCTATTGGTGGTTTTGTCGTGGCCTTGGTCATGATGTTTAAGCCTCAATGGGCTGGTTATATTGCACCTGCTTATGGAATACTAGAAGGATTATTTATTGGAGGTATTAGTGCTTTTTTTAATGAGATGTTTCAAAAAACTTATCCCAATATTGTACTACATGCAGTGGGTTTAACTTTAGGCGTAGCGCTATCAATGTTCTTATTGTATAATTTTAGAATTATCAGTGTAACCAATCGCTTGCGTTCAATTATTATGTCGGCTACTATGGGTATTGGTTTATTTTATTTAATAGTTTGGATACTGGGATTGTTTGGAGTGAATATGGGCTTTGCATTTGATAGCTCTCCATTAAGTATTGGTATAAGTTTATTTATAGTAGGTATTGCCGCTTTAAATTTATTATTAGATTTTGATGCTATTGAAAAAGCCGCTGAAATGGGCGCACCAAAATACATGGAATGGTATGGTGCCTTTGGATTACTAGTTACATTAGTATGGTTGTATATGGAAATTTTAAGATTGTTGAGTAAATTAAACTCTAGAGACTAGTGGGATTTTTATCCCTTTAAATAAAAATTATAATGGAGTTTAAGCGGGGTAAATTATCGAATGAGCAACTTGTACATTTATATAAATCCTTGCTTCTGCCAAGGATGATAGAAGATAAAATGTTGCTTTTACTTCGTCAGGGAAAAATTAGCAAATGGTTTAGTGGTATTGGACAAGAAGCCATCGCAGTAGGAGCTACATTAGCAATGGATCCTACTGAATGGATTATGCCACTACATAGAAATTTAGGTGTATTTACATCACGAAATATGCCATTGGTTGATTTATTTAAACAATGGCAAGGATATAAATCGGGTTATAGCAAAGCACGCGAAAGAAGTTTTCATTTCGGTAGCAAGGAACATCATGTCTGTGGCATGATATCCCATTTAGGTCCTCAATTAGCTATCGCAGATGGGGTTGCACTGGCCTATCAACAAAGAGGACAACTAAAAGCCACCTTAGCATTTACAGGAGAGGGAGGAACAAGCGAAGGTGATTTTCATGAAGCCTTAAACGTAGCCGCTGTATGGGGCCTGCCTGTTATTTTTATTATTGAAAATAATGGATACGGATTAAGCACACCTACCAATGAACAATACAAATGCGATTATTTAGTAGACCGCGCGAAGGGTTATGGTATTGATGGTATTCGTATTGATGGAAATAATATTTTAGAAGTATACGATACGGTGAGAGGTGTAAGAGATTATTGCATTAATAATCAAAGACCTTATTTAATTGAGTGTACCACTTTTAGAATGCGTGGTCATGAAGAAGCCAGTGGTGTGAAATATGTTCCAAAAGAATTAATGGAAACATGGTCCAGAAAAGATCCTATTAAAAATTACGAGCAATATTTGGTGCAAGAAAAAGTAATCACTGAGATGGAGGTGGCTACCATGAGAAATGATTTAAAGCAAAGCATTGAAGCCGATTTAAAAATAGCTATGGAGCCAGAAGACTGGCAGCCATCTATACAAGAAGAAGTAGCCGATTTATTCGCACCTGCTTTACCTAATACTATTTTGGATTTTAATGCACTCAATAATCCTATATTAACCAAGAAGCGTTTTATTGAAGCCATAAGTGATGCCTTAAGACAGTCCATGGTTTTGTATCCTGAATTAATTATCATGGGACAAGACATTGCTGAATATGGAGGTGCCTTTAAAGTAACAGAAGGTTTTGTGCAACAATTTGGAAAGCAAAGAGTGCGCAATACACCTATTTGTGAGAGTGCCATTGTGGGTGCTGCATTAGGATTAAGTTTAGAAGGTATTAAGTCGGTGATGGAAATGCAGTTTGCCGATTTTGTAACGGTTGGCTTTAATCAGATTGTAAATAATTTAGCTAAAATAAATTACAGATGGGGGCAGAATGCAGATGTAGTAATTCGTATGCCAACAGGTGCGGGTGTGGGAGCAGGTCCTTTTCATTCACAATCCAATGAAGCATGGTTTACACATGTACCCGGATTAAAAGTGGTTTACCCATCTAATCCAATTGATGCAAAAGGTTTATTGATTGCTGCACTAGCAGATCCTAATCCCATACTTTATTTTGAACATAAAGTCATGTACAGAAGTATTGAAGCAGAAGTTCCAGATGAATATTATTTAGTTCCTATTGGTAAGGCGGCACTAGTGAGCGAGGGAGAAGCCGCTTGTATTATTACTTATGGTATGGGTGTGCATTGGGCTTTGCAATATCAAGCAGCACATAGTGAGGCGTCTATTTCTATTTTAGATTTAAGAACCTTGGCCCCCTTAGATTATGAAGCCATTGAAAAAGTGGTGAAGGCCACTGGAAAAGTAATGGTACTGCACGAAGATAATTTAACCGGAGGGATTGGTGGAGAAATTAGCGCCTGGATTGCAGAGCACTGCTTTGAATATTTAGATGCACCTGTTATGCGTTGCGCTTCTTTAGATACACCTATTCCTTTTAATACTGTTTTAGAAAAACAATATTTAGCGAATTCAAGGTTAGAAGAAATGATGCAAAAGCTTTTAGCTTATTAGCATTAAAAAAGATCCTTAAATTTCATTAAGGGTCTTGTTATTTACTATCTCTGATAGGTATTGGTCACTGAATTACCGGATGTGTCGGTTAAAATAAAAGTATATTTATTATTTGCATCCCAACTATACTTTACATATCCATTCTTAGTACCTCTTTTATAAGTTAGCAAATAGCTATTTGTTCCTACGGCAACAAAATCTGTAATAGCTGCACCATTTAATGGCGTTGTAGCTGGGCGAACCGGTTTTGAAAATGCTTGTGGTATTACTTGATTTTCTGGTGCAGTTGTAGCGGGATCAAGTGTAACCTTACCTTTTAATGCGCCAATAACATAAGGGTAATCCGTTGTTCCATGATAATGATAGGCACCATTTGTTCCATTATGTCCATGACAAGTATCCAGCGCAATCATACTCGCTCCATCAGGTTCTTTTAATCCATAGACCGGGAAGCCATCTACTGCAAATGCAATGGGCTTGAGGCCATTTAAAGTAGATAAGTGCACAGGTGCAGCATGATAATGATAATCATCCCCTTTACCACAATGCCCGCCCCAATTATCTAATTCCCCAATTTTATAGGAATCCTCTCCTCTATTATTTAATGCATTAAAAATAGGAATCCCATTTACGGCTACTGCAACTGCTCCTTTCATTAAGTTTGTTTTAGTACTTAATGGGGTAGTTGCATAAACTGGTTGTAAAGGAATAGACCAACTATTTGTTCCATTATAAGGTTGATTAATGGGAACTTGTTGTTGCCAATTTGTTATTCCAATCATCATATTGTGACTAGGTATGCCGGTTGATGCAATATAAAAATAGGTATCATCCCAGCTTGTGCTAATACTAGGCTTGAAAGCTGCAAATGCAGAGTCAATAAAGGTGAAACTTGTTTTAGGAATGGTCACCGTAATTGGATTTACTATTGGGGTTACTATTGGGGTATCTGAATTAGTGGTGGCTGATTTACTACAAGCCATTAAAATAGAAAAAATAAATAAAATACTCATGGTACTTAATCCTAATCTAGACTGGAAGATATAAGACTTAATATAATTTTTATTAATACTATATACTATGCATGCTATTAAGATAAGTAGGCATAGAGGTAAATACTTATAATAATTATAATTTTCTATTTCACTATCAGTGGTATTTAAATAGTTTAGTTCAGTATATTTTTTAATTTTAAATTTTGCGAGTTGTTGGTCTTGGGTAATTAAATCAGCAATAAGAATAGCCTTCATAAGGCCATCTTCTTGTTCAAGAAATATTTTATCATCCTTGGCAAAAGAAAAATTTCCTTTTACTATCTCGCCCGACTTTAATCTCCATGTATTTAATAATTTGCCGTCTTCCTTATGATAATGTCCGCCTGAATGTGCAAGCAAGTTGGTGCTTCCTAATAGACAAATGGCAATAAATAAATAAGTTATATTTTTCATAATTAAGGACTTGTATAGGTGACTTTCAATAATGTACTACGCAAAATCTTTCCTTTAAATTAATTATTAAAGGTAATATATATAACCCTTATTTTTAATTAGGTATATTAATAGTTTATTAAAAAAAGTTCCTTAAATTTTATTTCTTAGGTTAAGTAAACAAGCCTACCCGTTTATGGGGTAGGCTTGAAAAATCATTAGATAAAAATGAATAAGCCTCTTAGATTTTTATCAAGTGGCTTATTCATTAATTAGGGTTATTTATAGTCTTTTAAAAAAAGCTTCTTTTTTTAAATAAATCATTAGATGAGGAATAAACAATCCTCAAATTTTCTATTGAGGATTGTTTATTCTGTACACGCGTAAAAAATTCCCTCCCAACACTTTCGTAATATCTTTATCAGCGTAGCCTCTTGCTATTAATGCTTGTGTAAATTTAGGATAATCCAATACTGTTTTTAATTCTTTCGGTGCAGAATCAATACCGTCAAAGTCAGAGCCAATACCCACATGATCAATACCAATTAATTTAACAATGTGGTCAAAGTGTTTCATTAATTGTTCTAGGCTGGGTTTGTTGGCTTCGCTTTCTTCAGCATATTTTTCTGCAAGCCAACTTTGTGCATATTCTCTTTGAATTCCTGTATTTAATAAAGAATCCAATTCGGCTTTGTGCTTATTTCTAAAAGCGGCATCTTTCACACTAAAAGTGCTATCCACAAATGCGGAATAAAAATTAAGATGAATCACACCACCATTTTTTCCGACAGCTAAAATTTGATCATCTTTTAAATTTCTAGTTACAGGACAAATACTATAGGCATTACTATGTGAGGCAATCACAGGTTTAGTAGTTGTTTTAATAGCATCCCAAAATGTAGCTTCTCCTACATGTGAGATATCTACAATGATACCTAGCTTATTCATACGTGCAACAATTTCTTTACCAAAACTTGTAAGTCCTCTTGGGCCAGTATAGCTAGGATTTTTTTCATCGGCATGAGAACTAGCCCAAGTAGGAGAATTGTTCCAAGTAAGAGTCATGTAGCGAACACCTCTATTATAAAAAGTATCTAAGCGGTCGATATTGTCTTCAATCATATGCCCACCTTCCACACCATATTGTGCCACAATTTTATTTTGCCTTAAGGCTTTTTGAATTTGCTTCCAGCTTTTAGCAATCACAATTTTATCAGGGTTTCTATTTGCAACAGCTTCTAAGGTGTCCATGGATCTCATTGCCCATGCATAAGGTTTGGCTTTTTCACCATCGCACCAAACTGAAAATAATTGGTAGTCTAATCCCCCTTCTTTGAATCTTTTTAAATCGGAGTGGTTGATGCCGGTAAGGTCCTGATCAAGGCTTACTTTTTTTTCGATACATGCAGTAATACAATCATTGTGGGTATCTACTACTATCGATTTATAGTGAATGTCTTGGGCATTGGCACCACCTGTTATAAGCAAAAAAAGGGCCACTAAGTATTTCATAGTATAGGATTGTTTTGATTGACAACTAAAATAGCTATTTTTGCGCACAGAAAACCGACTATGTTAGACAAACTAGAAGCCATAAAAGCAAGATTCCAGCAGGTGGGGGTGGCTTTGACCAATCCAGAGATTATTAATAACCAATCAGAATTTGGTAAAATGAGCAAGGAATACCGTTCCTTGGAAAAAATCATTATACCCTATGAGCGTTATATGAAAGTGCTAGAAGAGCATAAATTTGCCAAAGAAACCTTGAATGGGGATGATGCAGAAATGCGTGAGTTGGCAAAAATGGAAATGCCAGCATTAGATGCGGAAAAAGAAACGCTTGAAAAAGATTTAACGAAATTATTAATACCCAAGGATCCGCAGGATGATAAAAATGCCATTATTGAATTAAGAGCAGGTACAGGTGGAGATGAAGCAAGTTTATTTGTGGGTGATTTACTTACAATGTACACAAGGTATTGTCAGAAAAAAGGATGGAAAGTGGCATTAGTAAGTGAGAGTGAAGGTTCGGTAGGTGGATATAAAGAAGTAATATTAGAAGTAGTGGGTGAAGATGTATATGGTACTATGAAATTTGAAAGTGGTGTGCACCGAGTACAACGTGTACCTTCTACAGAAACACAAGGAAGGGTGCATACTTCAGCGGCTACAGTAGCCGTGATGCCAGAAGCAGAAGAAGTAGATTTTGTATTGAACCCTGCAGATGTAAAAATGGAAACTTCTCGAAGTGGTGGTGCAGGTGGACAAAACGTAAACAAGGTAGAGACTAAGGTAATGTTAACGCATATACCCACAGGTACTGTTATTATTTGTCAAACAGAGCGCTCTCAGTTAGGTAACCGTGAAAAAGCGATGGGCATGATGCGTACTAAATTATTTGAAGAGCAAGTGCGTAAACAAGAAGATGAAATTTCAAGACATCGTAAAACATTGGTAAGTACTGGAGATAGAAGTGCTAAGATTAGAACTTATAATTGGCCACAAGGCAGAGTCACCGATCATAGAGTAGGGGTTACTTCTTACAACTTAGATGCCGTTATTAATGGGGAGATAGAAGAATTTATCGAAGCCTTACAAGTAGCAGAGAATGCAGAGAAGATGTTGGTGAAGCAATAATACAAACTTTATTTTCCAGCGATTGCTTTTTCCCATTCCCAGGCCGTGCGCATCATTTCGTTTAAGTCGAATTTGCAATGCCAGCCTAGTTTTTTTACGGCATAATCGTTGTTGGCATAAATAGCCACAATATCGCCCGCTCTTCTTGGGCCTATCTCATAATTTAATTTTACACCTGATACTTTTTCAAAAGCTTCAATGGCTTCTAATACACTAATACCATTGCCAGTGCCTAAATTAAATATATCGCAATGGTTTAATTTATTTTCTTTAATAGAAAGTTGTAAGGCTAAAGTATGTGCATGTGCAATATCACAAACATGAATATAATCACGAATACAACTACCATCGCGGGTATCATAATCATTACCATGTACTTGCATCTTGGGTAATTTACCAATAGCTGTTTGCGTAATAGCAGGCACTAAATTTTGAGGACGACCAATGGGTAGTTCACCAATAGCAATAGATGGATGAGCGCCTACCGGATTAAAATAACGAAGTAAAATGGCAGAAAGTGGATGCGCCACTGAGGCATCATGTACGATGGTTTCTCCCATTTGTTTAGTGGCCCCATAAGGAGAGGCTGCTGTTTGTAAAGGTGTTTTTTCTGTTACTGGAATGTTGTCTGGATTACCATAGACTGTGCAAGAGGAAGAAAAAATAAAATGAGGGGTTTGATACTTTACAGCTAATTGCAAAAGATTAATTAAAGAACTAATATTATTTTGATAATAGTCAAGTGGCATTTCAACCGATTCACCCACTGCTTTATAGGCAGCAAAATGAATTATGCCTGTAATGTTTTTATGTTGGGTAAAAATTTCTTCCGCTGCTTTTTTATCGGTTAAATCAATCTCGTAATTTTTTATTTTTTTACCTGTAATTTTTTCAATGCCATTTAAGGAATCAACAGATGACCTAGATAAGTTATCGGCAGAAATAACCTCAAATCCATTTTCAATTAAATCAACAATGGTATGAGCGCCAATATAGCCAGTACCCCCTGTAACAAGAATAGTTTGCATTCAAAATTATTTGCAACAAAAGTAACGAAAATTATGCTTTGCTTGCTAGGGTAAATCCTAAGGTAGTGCCCACATTCACCTTACTTCTTACATGTATCGTTTCTCCATGGGCTTCTATGATATGCTTGCAAATAGCCAGTCCTAAACCAGTGCCTCCAATTTCACGTGCTCTTGCATCATCGGTGCGGTAGAATCTTTCAAATAAACGTGGTAGATGTTCTTCGTCAATACCAATACCATCATCACCAATTTCAATAAGTACTCTATCATCCTCCATATTATATACACTCGCTAATACTTGCCCATCAATTTTACCATATTTAGCAGCATTTGATAAAATATTCACAATGACTTGATATATTTTATTTTTATCTGCAAATACATAGGTAGGGGACTCAGATCCTTTTTTAAATTGAAATTGAATATTTTTTTTAATCCATTTCACACTTAAATTATTCACTGCTTCACTAATAAGATCTTGAATTACAAATGATTGCTTTAAGATAGGATCTTTATTAATTTCTAAATTAGTGATAGAGTCTACATCATTCACTAATTGAACCAGTCTTTGCACATTTGCCTGCGCTTGTTTTATAAATTTAGGACCTGCGATAGGATCCTCCATCGCTCCGTCTCCTAATAATTCTAAATATCCTTGAACAGCGAATATGGGTGTTTTAATTTCGTGTGATAAGTTTTGTAAAAATTCTTTTCTAAAAGCTTCGTTCGATTGTAAGACTTGAATCTCTTTAAATTTTTGTGTGGCCCATTCTTCTACATCTTCTCTTACATCGTCAATACCTTTTTTAGGCAGTATATATTTTTGATAAGCTTCAACTCTTTTAGTAGCCTTGGTTTGAGAAATGAGTTTATAGATTAGTTTTATTTTTCGATAAATAAAAAATTCTAACATTTGATCCATTAATAAATAGATAATAATAAAACTTACAACAAAATAGGTAATACACAATTTTGCATTGGAGAATAGCATGAAAATACTCAAGGCTATTAATGAAGATAATAGCAGTGCCGTTAAGGCTGCAAGTTGTTTAGGTGATAAATTCTTTTGTTTAAACATGGAAACAAAGCCCCTTTAAAATGGACAGAATGAAGGTATTCAATTCTTCTTAATAATAGATAACCAATAGATTTAATAATCAAATTTGTAACCCACACCTTTTACAGTAGTGATACAATCGATGCCTAATTTGGCTCTAATTTTTCTAACATGCACATCAATGGTACGATCTCCCACAATTACATCGTTACCCCAAACTTGAGATAAAATCTCGCCTCTTAAAAATACGCGACCTGCTTGTGCAGCTAATAAATATAATAATTCAAATTCTTTTTTGGCTAGTACATAGTTCACGCCTTTTAAGACCGTTTTATATTGCGTGATATCAATTAGTAAATCATTGATGGTAATTACTTTTTTATCTGATTCAGTAGGTTGTAGTCTTCTAAATAAAGCCGTAATTCTACTTACTAAAACTTTAGGGCTAATAGGTTTGCTAATAAAATCATCGCCTCCTAATTCTAAACCTTTGATATGAGAAGCCTCATCGTTTAAGGCCGTAAGTAATACTATAAGTGTTTTGTCAAATTGTTTCTGCGTTCTTAAATATTCACAAACTTCAAAGCCAGTTCTTTTGGGCATCATCACATCTAATATAATACAGTCTGGTGCAAAAGAGTTTGCTTTTTCAATAGCCTCACTACCGTCCTTAGCAGTGGCTACTTCATAGCCTAACTTGTTTAAATGAAAGCTAATGATTTCAATAATATCAGGCTCGTCGTCTGCAATCAATATTTTTATAGGTGCTTCCATAATTAATATTGCGAATTTACCCTTTAAATAGCAGATCTATGAAGGGAGTTTACATTATCAAATTGTTAACTAGCTATAATTTATAGGTTAAGATTGGCTACGAATATGTTGAATATAAGGGTTATGCTCTTTTTCCCTGCCCCAGGTAGTGGCTGGTCCATGGCCTGAGTAAATGGTAAGGCTATCAGGTAATGGAAAAATTTGTGTACGAATACTTTTAATTAAGTCCAAGGGGTTGGCACCTGGTAAATCGGTACGGCCAACGCCGTCTTTAAATATGAGGTCTCCGCCAATCATAAAATCTTGCTCGGTATGGTAAAAACAAACACTTCCTGGAGAATGACCAGGGGTGAGTAATACCTTGAAAGAATCGCTGCCAAACTGAATCATTTCACCCTCTTGAATATATTGAATGGATCCTTTGTAGGCATCTGTTGGAGCCCCCCATTTAGCAGCAGCTTCCGGTAAACGGTCTAAAACAATTTGTTCATTAGGATGAATATGTGCTGTCAGTCCATAGGTTTCACTCATATAATTATTACCAAAGACATGGTCTAAATGACAATGTGTATTTAATAATAAAGTGGGTTTTAAATTTTCTTTGCGAATAAAATCAGTCAACATTTTTTCTTCAATACGCGTATAGCAACCCGGATCAATAATAATGGCTTCTTTTAACTCATTGTATAAAACATAAGTATTTTCTTGAAAAGCGCTAAAACAAAAATCTTGGATGGTAATCATAATTATTTATGGGCGCTAAGGTGTTGACATATATTTTTTACAATCATGGGACCTTCATAAATAAATCCTGTCCATATTTGAACTAAGGAAGCGCCTGCATTTATTTTTGATTCGGCATCCGCTCCTGTGAATATACCACCACTGGCAATAATAGGAATACGACCTGCCATACCTTTATGTAAGTATTTTAATACTTCAGTGGACTTTTCTAATAATGGCTGACCACTTAATCCACCTGCCCCCATTTTTTTTCCTTTCTCTTGATTCATTGAATTCAACAAGCTACGATCGATGGTGGTATTGGTGGCCACCAGTCCATCTATTTTTATTTCATCGGTCAATGCAATGATATCGTCTAATGCCGAAGTTTCTAAATCGGGCGCTATTTTTAATAAAATAGGTTTATTATTTTTATTTAAATTTTGCAATTCCGCAAATATTTTTCTTAAGGATTCTTTTTCTTGTAGTTCGCGCAGTCCTGGTGTGTTGGGAGAACTTACATTCACCACAAAATAATTCACTACTTCTTCAAGGCCTATAAAGTTGGTGCAATAATCTTTCCAGGCATCAGCGTTTTCGGTCACTTTATTTTTTCCAATATTGCCTCCAACTATTAAAGCGGAATTATTTTTAGCTTTTCTTTCCTTTAATCTTTTAGCAATAATTTCTAAGCCTTCATTATTAAAACCCATTCTATTAATTAATGCTTTTTGATCGGGTATTCTAAATAAACGAGGTTGGGCATTCCCTGCTTGTGCTTTAGGAGTGACCGTTCCAATTTCAACAAATCCAAAACCCAGCATTTCTAATTCATTTAAATAAGCTGCATTTTTATCAAAGCCGGCGCCTAATCCGACAGGGTTGGGGAATGTTACACCAAAGCAAGTTTTCGCAAGATTATTTCCTTGGTATTGAAATTGAGCGGCTAATTGATTTTTTACAAAAGGGAGGGAATAGGCCAATTGCAAACCGCCCATACTAAGATGATGTGCAGTTTCGGGAGGGAGCATAAATAAGCTGTTTCTTAACAATGGATATAGCATACCACAAATTTACGATGAAATATTTAGTTGCATAAACAACTTTTTACAAAAATGACTACATTTAGGGTGTTAAAATTCATATTTTATGCAAGAAGCGTATATCGTTGCAGGCTTTAGAACAGCTGTTACAAAAAGTAAAAAAGGTGGTTTCAGGTTCATGCGTTCCGATGAATTAGCCATTGAAGTTATTAAAGGTTTGATGAAAACTCTACCTTCTGTTGATCCCAAATTAGTAGATGATGTGATTGTAGGTAATGCAGTTCCTGAAGCAGAACAAGGATTACAGTTTGGAAGAATCATTGCAGCGAAAGCTTTAGGCATTGAAGTGCCAGGCATAACTATTAATAGATATTGTGCAAGTGGTTTAGAAAGTATTGCCATGGCCACTGCAAAAATTAGAACAGGGATGGCAGATTGTATTATTGCAGGTGGAACAGAATCGATGTCGATGGTCCCCACTGCAGGCTGGAAAACAGTTCCAGCGTATTCAATTACTGTAGATGAACCAGATTATTATTTATCGATGGGCTTAACTGCTGAAGCAGTAGCCAATGAATATAAAATTTCAAGAGAAGACCAAGACGCGTTTGCATTAGCATCACATCAAAAAGCAAAACAAGCCATTGATAATGGTTTTTTCAAAAAAGGAATCTTGCCTATTGAAATAAATGAAACCTATATCAACGAAAAAAATAAAAGAGCCAATCGAACTTATACTATAGATACAGATGAAGGTGTAAGAGCAGATACAACGATTGAAGCCTTGGCTAAATTAAAACCTGCTTTTGCAGTGAAAGGTTCCGTGACCGCGGGTAACTCCTCTCAAACAAGTGATGGTTCTAGTTTTGTGATGGTGATGAGTGAAAAATTAATGAACTCCTTGGGTTTAAAACCAATTGGTCGTTTAGTGAACTGCGCCTCTGCTGGAGTGCACCCAAGAATTATGGGCATTGGTCCTATTGCAGCTGTTCCAAAAGTATTAAAGCAGGCTGGTATGACCCAGGACCAAATTGATTTATTTGAATTGAATGAAGCCTTTGCGTCTCAGTCTTTAGCGGTTATTAGAACCCTCAACTTAGATGCAAATAAAGTCAATATTAATGGAGGCGCCATTGCCTTGGGCCATCCTTTGGGCTGCACAGGCAGTAAATTAACCGTGCAAATTTTGAATGATTTAGAGCGTCTTAATAAGAAATATGGCATAGTGACTGCCTGCGTGGGCGGGGGTCAGGGTATTGCTGGAATCATTGAAAGATTGTAAATCCTACAAGAAAATTAGGCTTTACAATCATTCCCTCTAATGATTTTTTAAACCTTTTCAGGTTTGGGGAGCCTATCTATTTTACCATACATCAAAAGAGGGCTATATTTTCTCCATTTTTCTCCATTTTTTGCCTAAAATATAATAGCTTAGGTACTCTGTTATTTTAAATAAGCAAATTTATAACTATGCGTATATCTATTCTTGGGTCTATTGTATTGGCATCTATTTTGTCAATAACTAATTTATCAGCTCAGAAGGCAAAAAAAACAACGCCTGTAGCAGCTGCCACTGAAACAAAAGTGGACATTAATAAAGTGTTTAAAAATTGGAAACCACGTAATGTGGGTCCAGCCTCAATGAGTGGTCGTGTGACTTCTATTGATGTAGAAGTAACGAATCCAAATAATATTTGGATTGGTGCTGCCTCAGGTGGTGTTTGGAAAACAAATAACGCTGGTGTGAGTTGGACGCCGGTTTTTGATGAGCAACCAATTTTAAATATTGGGGCTGTCGCTATTCAACAATCTAATCCTAGTGTGGTTTGGGCTGGAACAGGAGAAGGTAATCCAAGAAATTCAATAAGTATTGGAGAAGGTATTTATAAAACATTAGATGCTGGTAAAACCTGGAAGAGAATGGGCTTAGAGCAAACAAGAAATATTCACCGTGTGATTATCGATCCAACGAATCCTAATACAGTGTATGCAGGTGCGATTGGAAACCCTTATGGACAAAGCAAAAACAGAGGCGTTTATAAAACAACCGATGGTGGTGATACATGGAATCAAATTTTATTTACCAATGATACATCTGGTCCTGGTGATATGATTATGGATCCAAAAAATCCGAATAAATTATTCGTAGCCATGTGGCATCATTACCGTAATCCTTATCATTTAGAAAGTGGTGGAAAGGGTAGTGGTATTTATATGACTATTGATGGAGGAAAAAATTTCACCAAATTGGGAAA